>JAJCXS010000026.1 GCA_029263335.1 Acidobacteriota bacterium
AATTGTGGTTTCCGCAGCGAGGGTCGGTGCCGATGGCACCGAACGCAGCCGCCACGATTCGACAGCTCTCGCAAGTCGTGCCCATCGGCATCGCGACGACGGCTCCCGCGGATTACGTGCATGCGGTGCTCGCTCGTGAACTTCTGGAAACGGCAATCGCTGCGGTGCTGACAAACGAGGATGTGCGCCACCCGAAGCCTCACCCGGAGATGTTGCTCAAGCTTCTCGCCAACTACCTGGGCGCCCGCCCGGAAGAAACGGTCATGGTCGGCGATACGGCCGCGGATGCCGAGATGAGTCGAGCGGCCGGAGTGCCCATGGTCTTGATGCGGCTGGCGCCGGCGTCCGCGCCCTCGTCGACCGAGGGGGAACACGAAGTCGTGGGCAGCTGGGCGGAGTTGCTGTACCACCTGCGGGAGCGCTACAGCCTGCCCCGATCTGCGAACGGTACGCAGTGACCATGGCCTAGACTAGCCTCGGCCATGCTACTGAACCTTCAGTGGCGCGACTCGCGAACGAGAATCGACGGACCAGGGTAGTTGGGTGGCTTCGACCAAGCGCGTGGTGCAACTCGGGGTGGGGATCGCGATCAGCGCGGTCTTTCTGTGGTTCGCGTTTCGCGACGTCGCCTTCGCCGACGTTTGGGCCAGCATGCGGTCCGCCAGCCCGATGGGGTTGTTGGCTGTTGGTGTTGCCGGGCTGCTGGGCATTGTTTCGCGCGGCCAGCGCTGGGTCCCTCTGTTTCGTAAAGGGACCGGCGTTACGGTCGGCAACGCATTCGCCGCTCAGGCTATCGGCTTCGCGGGCAACACCGTCCTGCCCTTCCGGGCCGGCGAACCGCTCAAGGCCTACGCGCTTGCCCAACGCACGCAGCAACCGTTCACCAAGGTGCTCGCGACGGTCTTTCTGGAGCGAATGTTCGATCTGTTGGGGGTCGGGGCAGCCCTCGTCTTGGCCATGATGCTGGTGCCGATTCCGGAGAGCGCTGGCGACCAGGTTGGCGGCGCGGTACGCCTGCTGAGCGTGGTGGCGGCCGTCAATGTTGCCGGCGTCGTCGCGTTCGTGTTTCTACGTCAGCGCATGATGAGGGTTATCGATGCGATCGTCGATCGACTTCCTCGCGTGGTGGGTCAGCCACTGCACACCACGGTTCACGCTTTTGTTGACGGACTCGATGCCCTCGGCGATGCCCGGCAGCTGCTCCGAGCGATCGTTCTAACGGCGTGGGTGTGGGTCACGCTGGCCATGCCGTTCGCGCTGATGAGTATGGCCCTGGGTTTTGGGTCGACCTATGGGGCGTCGGCGTGGCACGTGGGTGTCGTGAGCGTGGCCATCGTCGCAGTCTTTGTGATGATTCCCGCCGCGCCAGGCTTCGTCGGTACCTATCAAGCCGGGTGCATCGTTGCCCTTTCCATCTTCGGCGTGCCGCGCGAAGAAGCTCTGGCCTTCTCCCTTCTGGTGCATTTCCTGTCGCTCGCACCGGTCACCGTGATCGGCCTCATCCTCGCGTTCCGCCAGGGCGTGATGGGCCGGAGGCACACTCAGAAGGACAGCTAGACCCCCGCATCAGGGGATTCCTGGCAGCGCGGCGTGGTATAGAACCCTGGTATAGACAGCTGGTGGAATAATTGTGGCTGCCGGAGTCGGGGGGCTCCTGGCCGGCGCGCGACGCGGGGTCTACAAGAAGGGCTGCGCGGAGCGCTTGCTGCAGTATCAGGAACGGGCGCAGTAATGGGTACTGACCGATGAAGAAGATCATCGTGACAGGAGGGTCCTCGGGAATCGGTTTGGCGGTCGTGCGGGCACTATCCGCCGCCGGCCATACCGTCGACGTGTTGGCTCGCCGCTCGCCCGCCGAGTTCGCCGCGATCGATGATGCCCCCGTGGTGGCTGGCTACCACTGTGCCGACGTTACGGCCCTCGATGAAACAGCGGACAAGCTCACCGCGATTGCCCAGGAACGCGACGGCCTCGACGTGCTGATCAACAACGCCGGCGTAATGCAGTACGAGAACGCCGAAGGCGTCACGGCAGAATCGATCGCGCTCCATCTCGACACCAATCTGGCCGCACCGATTCGCTTGTCTACAGCAGCGGTCGCGTTCATGAAGGAGCGTGAGCAGCCAGGGTTGATCATCAACATCGCCTCGGTGGCGGGCTTGAAGGCGACCCCCAAGCTGGCTGTGTATTCCGCCTCCAAGGCGGGACTCGTGCAGTACACGCGATCGCTCGCCGCCGAATGCGCCGGCGCCGGCATTCGCGCGGTGGCGGTGGCCCCGGGCGCGGTGCCCACCAACCTCACCAACCGCGTGATGTTTGCCATGATCGAAAAGGCCGTGCCTCTCGGGAGCCTGCAAAGTGCCGAAGAGATTGCCGGCCTGGTGAAGTGGTTGGTTTCCGATGACGCCGTCAACGTGACCGGCGCCGTCTTCTCCGTCGATGGCGGCATGTCGTTATGAGTGTTCTCGACGAGCTGGCCAAGATCTTCGAGGAGACCTTTGCCCACGATCGCTCGCGCTTCTCGTCGGGGACAGTGCCTGACGATGTGAAGAAGTGGGACTCCATCGGCCACATGAGCATGGTGGCGGCGATGGAGGAGAAGTTTGGCGTGCAGTTCGAGGTAGACGAGATCATGGAGATGGTCGACGTGAAGCGAATCCTCGAGATCCTCGCCGGCAAGGGCGTCAAGGATTGATGTGAGCCACCCGGTGCTCGACCCGTCGCAGGCGCTGGGGACAGGTTCCGAAATGACCCCTCGCAGCAACGTCGCCGTTCGCCTGTTGAAGGCAGGGAAGGAAGAGGCAACGGCAATACGGTTTGGCGAGCAGTCGGTGACCTACCGCGAACTGCGCGTCGCCGTGGCGAATCTGGCGGCGAGGATGGCAGCCGCTGAACCGGCCGGTGCCCGCGTTGGGCTCGTGGCAGAGAACGGCCCCTTCTTCGTTGTTGCCTACCTGGCGGCAATCCGGGCCGGACTCTGTGTGGTGCCGATGCCGACAGCCGTGCAGCGCGAATGGCTCACGCAGGTGATTGCGAACACCGAAACCGGATTGCTGTTGGCCTCGCAGCGGTCCGCGCGCGATGAAGACCTGCAGGCCGTCCACGCGGAAGCCGGCTTCGAACTTTGGGTGGAGGCTGAAGGCGAAACGCTGGGCGCGGTCGTGAGGCAAGACGGCGCGGTGGCCGGCGCGCTCGGCGACGAAGACGGCGAAGCGGGAACAGGCCTCGATCGCCCGATCGACCCCGCCACCGACCTCGCGGCTCTCTTCTTCACCTCGGGCTCCACCGGCGAGCCCAAGGGCGTGATGGTGTCGCACCGCAACATCGAGACCAACACTCGCGACATCATCGAGTACATGGGTCTCACGGCAGCCGATCGCGCCATGGTCGTCTTGCCGCTGCACTACTGCTACGGGCTTTCGGTGCTGCACACGCATCTGGCCGTGGGCGCCAGCGTGGTGCTCAACAACACCTTCATGTTCCCGGAAAAGGTACTCGACGAGATGGTGGCGCAGGAGTGCACCGGCTTCGCGGGAGTGCCGTCCCACTTCCAGATTCTGTTGCGCAAGACGCGGTTCCCGGAGCGGGAATTTCCTCATCTGCGTTGGCTGCAGCAGGCGGGTGGCAAGTTACCGGATCCATACATCCGCGAGCTTCGCGCCAGTCACTCCGGCGTCGGCTTGTTCATCATGTACGGCCAGACCGAGGCCACCGCCCGACTGTCGTACCTGCCGCCGGGACGGCTCGACGACAAGCTCGGCTCCGTTGGCCAGGGACTTGCCTCGACCATTCTCGAGGTTCTCGACGAGGAGGGCATCCCCGTAGCCCCGGGGAGCGGCGCCGTCGGCGAGATCGTCGCCACCGGCGACAACGTGGCGCTGGGGTACTGGCGCGATCCGGAAGCGACAGAACGCTACTTCAGCGGCGGCAAGCTTCGCACTCGCGACCTGGCGACGGTCGATCACGACGGGTTCATCTTCATCGTCGATCGGGCCCGCGACTTCATCAAGTCCATGGGCAACCGCATCAGTCCAAAGGAGGTGGAGGACATCATCGCGGAGCGGCCCGAGGTCGTCGAAGTGGCCGTGATCGGCGTGCCCGACGATGTCTGGGGCGAAGCCCTCAAAGCAATCGTAGTGCTTGCGAGTCCGGATGCGTTGGGCAGCGAGGAGATCATCCGCCACTGCAACGAGCGGCTGCCGAACTACAAGGTGCCGGGCCACGTCGCTGTCGTGTCCGCCCTGCCCAAGAACGAATCGGGCAAGGTGCTGAAGGGTGTGCTGCGGAGCGACCATGCTGGCTGAGGCTGTTGACGGGCTCATTGGCGGCGATCAGTTCGCCACCGCGCAGGCCGACAAGGACGCCGCGCTGATCGAGATCCTCAGACCCCTGTGCGCTCAGGTGGGCGAGTCGTGCCCGGCCTACGGCCGCTTTCTCGAACGCCTGGGCAAACCCATCGACAGCTGGGAGCGTGTCGCCGATGTGCCGCCGCTGCCGGTGTCGATGTTCAAGAAGTTCGCGCTGTCGGCCGTGCCCCAGGAGCAGGTGGTGCGCGAGCTGCACTCCTCTTCAACCACCGGTCAGTCGCCGAGCCGCATCTTCATCGACAAGACCACCGCCTTTCGGCAGGCGCGAGCCTTGGTATCGATTCTCAAGGACACTATCGGCGGTGCGCGCCGCCCCTATCTCGTGCTCGATGCACCGGAGTCGGTTGGCGAGGGCGACACGCTCACCGCCCGTGGTGCGGCGATTCGTGGCATCGGCAACTTCGCCTCGTCCACAACGTTCGCCATGCGCCAGAGCACAGGCCCCGATGGCGGCACGCTGATCGAGCCGGACTGGCCGGCCATCGAGGCGTTCTCGGCGGAACACGGCGAGGACCCGGTGCTGATGTTCGGCTTCACATACATCATCTGGACACGCCTGGTGCTCGAGGCGGAGTCGCGCGGCCTGCATTTCGCCGGCGCGCGAGCGCAGTTGCTGCACTCGGGCGGCTGGAAGAAACTCACCGCTCAGGCCGTGAGCAAGGACGAGTTCAACGCGCGCACGGGCGCGGTGCTCGGCATGCCCCCGTCGGGGGCTCTCGATTTCTACGGCATGGTGGAGCAAGTCGGTACGGTGTTCGTCGATTGCCCGGCGGGCAACAAACACGCGCCCGCCTTCGCCGATGTGGTGATTCGTCGCCCGCACACGCTGGACCCGGTGGATCCCGGCGAGGTCGGCATCATCGAGGTGGTGAGCGTGCTGCCGACCAGCTATCCAGGGCAGGCGTTGATCACCGAGGACCAGGGCGAACTGCTCGGCGTGGACGATTGTTCGTGCGGCCGCAAGGGGCAGTACTTTCGTTTCACCTCGCGGGTGGAGCGCGTCGAGGTGCGCGGCTGCGGCGACACCTTCGCGGAGACGGCATGAGCGGTACGTACTTCCGTCCTGGTGGGGACCAGGAGAGTTTCGAGGACTTCGGGGAGATCATCGCCTCGTTGCAGGCGGCACGCGCGGGACTCGCCGCAGTCACCAACGAGCAACTGCTGGAGCTTCTCGCCGACTTCGGCGCGCGTCTCTTGCGTTCACCCAAGACGATGTCGCTCGATGGCGTGATGTTCCTTTCCGCCTGGCTCAAGCGGTCGAATCTCGAGGCCATGCTGGATCTGAATCTCGGCGGTCGCGCCGCTGCGCTCGAGGGTTTCGTTCCGCTCAGCGGTGCGAGCTCCACCCGGATCGCCGCCCGGCCACACGGCGTCGTCTCGATGTGGATGGCGGGCAATGTGCCCACGTTGGCCGCGTTCTCGTTCGTTCCGGCACTCCTGGCCCGCAACGTCTGTCTGGTGAAACTCGCCGATCCCGACGCCGCCGGCATGGATGCGATCCTCGACATTCTGGCCGAGAGCGAAGGCCCGGG
>JAJCXS010000027.1 GCA_029263335.1 Acidobacteriota bacterium
GCGGAAGGCTTCACGGTAGATGCGGTGAACGATGGCGAGTCCGGCCTGCGGCGAGCCGTGGCCGGAGACTACGCCCTCATCCTCCTGGACGTCATGCTCCCGGGCGCCAACGGGTTCGAGGTGCTGCGGCGCTTGCGGACCCGTTCGATGATCCCGGTGATCATGCTGACCGCCCGTGGTGACGATGTCGACCGTATCGTCGGACTCGAAATGGGTGCGGACGATTACCTGCCGAAGCCCTTCAACCCGCGCGAACTGGTCGCCCGTATCCGGGCGATTCTGCGGCGCGCGGACTCCCCACCCGACGGGCGGACCGTGGTGGAAATCGGCGATGTCCGGCTCGATGCGGGAGCGCGAACTGTGGCCGTACTGGGCAACGACCTGAGGGTCACGGCCGTGGAGTTCGAGGTTCTCGAGCGGCTTCTACGGGCCGCCGGCAGCGTGGTCTCGCGCGAGCAACTTACCCGTGACGTATTGGACCGTGAGTACTCGGCGCTGGATCGCGCCATTGACATGCATGTCTCCAATCTCCGCAAGAAACTCGGCGCCGAGTATCAGGGCACCGAGCGCATCAAGACCGTGCGTGGCGTCGGATACGTGTACACGTTGCCACCCTCCGCAGCGACGACAGACACCGTCGAGGCCTGAGCCATGCATCGTCTCTTCTTCAAGATCTTCCTGTGGTTCTGGCTGGCGATGGCCCTGGTGTGGTCGGCGTTTCTGGTTCCGACAGAGTTCAGCCGCAACGACGCCATCCGCGAACGCTTCGCCGCCCTCACCGACCAGCGCCTGGTGCTCTCGGGTCGCGTCGCCGTGGGGCTGCTCGGAGGCCCGGGGCCGGAAGCGTTCGAGCAGTTCAAGAACGAGGTCGAGCAAGGCATTCCCTACCCGTTCGTATTCGACGAGACGGGTCTGGAGATCACCGGCCGCGAGGTGCCCGCGGCGGCCCAGGAACTGGCGCTCACCGTACTCGAGACGCGCGGGCCCGATCGGCTCATCGAGCGCGACGAGGCCGTGTGGGCCGGGCTGAGTTTCGAACGCCGCGAGCTGCGCTACGCGGTCGTGCAGCAAATTCCCAGCCGTCTCGATTACCCCGAACGTCCGTGGTGGCCGCTCGCCGTGCGTTGGGGGGTGATTCTCCTTTCCTCCGGCCTGCTCTGCTACGCCATGGCGCGCTACCTTCTTGCGCCGGTAACGACGCTGAGCGCCGCGACGCGGGCCCTGGCCCAGGGTGACCTCGGAGTACGGGTTGGAGGTCGACTGGGGGCACGGCGCGACGAACTGGCGGACCTCGGTGAGGACTTCGACCTGATGGCTGTGAGGCTCGGCGAACTCCTCGACCACCAACGACAGTTGCTGAGTGATATCTCGCATGAGCTACGATCGCCGCTGGCGCGACTGAGCGTTGCCCTGGGACTAGCCCGCCAGCGAACGGGGCAAACGGCGGCCGACTCGCTCGATCGAATCGAACAAGAGTCGGAGCGGCTCAACGCGATGATCGCCGAACTCCTCACGCTGACCCGCCTCGACGATCCCCGGAACCTGCCCGAACGCGAGATCGTCGATCTGGCGGCTCTCGTCGGCGACGTGTGCGCCGACGGTGACTACGAGGCCAAGGCCAGGGACCGGCGCGTCGAGGTACAGGTCGACGCGGTAAGCGTACGGGGCTATTCGCTGCTGTTGCGGCGCGCTCTCGAGAATGTCGTCCGCAACGCCATTCGTTACACCCCCGAGAACAGCGCGATCAGCGTTCGTCTGGTCGCCGGGCCGGGGCCCGATACCGCAACGATCACCGTCGTCGACCAGGGTCCGGGTGTGCCGCAGGAGACCCTCGCGTCGCTGTTCGAACCCTTCTATCGCGTCGGTGACGCGCGCGACAGAGCGTCGGGCGGCACCGGCCTCGGCCTGTCCATTAGCGAGCGTGCGGTTCGGGCCCACGGTGGGACGATTCGAGCACGCAACGCGTCGCCGGCCGGCCTCGAGGTCGAGATCACACTACCGACGGCTCAGGCGGAAGACGCGGAATCAGACTGATCCCGGCCAGCGAGACCGCTAGCAGACGACAGTCGCCTAGCGAAACGGGCCGCGGCCGGGCTGGGTAATCTCGAACCCTTCCTTGTCCTTGGCACCGCGAACCAGCGCGCGAACATCCGCCAACAGATCCCGGGCGTCGTAGATGATCCCGTCCTTGATCGTGTATCGGATGCCGCCGACGCGTGTCACGTCATTGTTCTCGTCGAGCCTCACCGCCCCAATCCCGTAGAGGAGTTTGAGGTTCGCCAGCGGATTCTGATCGAGCACCACGAAGTCTGCATACTTACCCACTTCCACGCTACCGACTTCAGCAGCGACACCGAGGGCCTCGGCGCCCGCCAGGGTGGCAGAACGAACAACCTCCAGCGGATGGAAACCCGCCTCCCGCAGCAGTTCCAGTTCGCGGACGAACGAGAACCCGTAGAGGTTGAAGGAGTAGCCGGAATCGGTGCCGACCGCGACCCGCCCGCCACGGTTCTTGAACTCGTTCACAAAGGTGAACCAGAGCTGGTAGTTGCGCTTCCACGCCACCTCTTCCTCGGTGCCCCAATCGAACCAATACGAGGCGTGAGCCGCGCGATTGGGCTGATAGAAACGCCACAGAGAAGGCAGCGTGTACTCCTCATGCCATTCGGCCCGCGCCATGCGCATGAAGTCGCGAGTGGTTTCGTACGCGACGAAGGTCGGCACGAGGGTAAAATCGAGCGCCAGCAGCTCGTCCATCACGGCATTCCAGCGCTCCGAATACGGTGCCGCCGCCTGTTCCCACAGTCGTCCGGCCTCGCTGAAACGGTCCTGCTCGTCGTTGTAGTTGTAGTCGAGCGGATACCGCTGCACGACACGATCTTCGAACAGGGCTTCCGGCAGCCCGTACCAGTGCTGCATCGACGTCAGACCGAGACGCGCGGAATCGATGACGTTCATCCAGGCCACGTTGAGCTGCGCGTGGTGCATGGTCGAGTACAGGCCGCGCGCGTTGGCGGTCTCCAGGGCCGCAGCCATGAGATCCGGGCGCAGCCCGAAGAACTTGATTCCGTGAGCGCCGATGTCGGCCATCTCGGCCACCCAGGCGCGCGCCTGCTCCGGCGTCGAGATCGGACCATCGTGGCCCTGACCGAAGCCAGCGGATGGCAAAAGACGCGGTGCCGCGATCTCGTTCGCCGCGCTGCGTCGCTGATGTTCCAACATCCAGGCGATGCCGTTGCCGCTGCCCGGGTCCGCACTCGTGGTGATGCCGTGCCCCATCCACAACTTGAGGATGTACTCCGCCGGGGTCTCCGGCCCCGCGAGGTGACCGTGCAGGTCGACGAACCCAGGCAGAACGTAGTGCCCGCTCAGATCGAGCTCACGCCCTCCCGGACCCAGTGCCGGTCGACGAGTTTCGTCGATCGGGACGCCCGGAACACCCACATTCGCGATCTCGACGATGCGGTTGTTCTCGACCACGATGTCGACCGGACCCCGCGCCGGCGCCCCGGTGCCGTCAATGAGAACCGCACCCCTCAGGATCAGGCGAGGATACGGGCCGTCACCCCGGGAACGGTCCGGAGCAACAGGGTTCTGGGCCGCCGTGCCCGCGGCCAGCACCAGCGCCACCATGGCGGTTCCCACACGCAACATGCGACTCGAGAGTCGTTCCATGCTCACTCCTCCATGGCGCGGATGCGCCACACGCGCCCGCCGCGGTCGTCGGCAATGTAGAGGCTGCCATCGGGCCCCTGCGCGAGTCCGCCCGGCCGATGGGCGGCTTCTCCAGGCGTCATGATCGCGTCAGCCCCGGCGAAGCCGCTGGCAAACGACTCGTACTCGCCGGCCGGCAAACCATCGGCAAACGGTACGAAGACCACCCGATAACCCTCCTGGGCATAGGGACCACGATTCCACGAGCCGTGAAACGCGACGAAGGCACCACCGTCGTAGTGCGCCGGAAAGGTGCCACCGGCGTAGAACAGGAGGTCATTGGGCGCCCAGTGCGCTGGAAAAGCGGCAATCGTCGCTGCCACGTCAGCGCAGCGCCCCACCGCTATGCCGTCGCCCCCGTATTCCGGCGACAACACCTTCTGGTCCGAGATCGGGTCGTAGTAGCAATAGGGCCAGCCAAAGTCGTCCCCGTCGCCGATACGGAACAGTTCCTCGGCGGGAATCTCGGCGCTCTGCTCGAGCGTGAAGAGCCCTTCCCACAGCCCGGCGAGGGAATCGCGCCCATGCTGAATTGCGTACAGACCTCCTGCACGGTGATTCCAGTCCAACCCCATCGCGTTGCGGATGCCGGTAGCGTAGCGACGGCCGTCGTCGCTGTGCAGCTGCCCTGCTCGCGACGCGTCGAAGCGCCAAATCCCTCCCTGCAGTTCCAGTTGCGGACACGGATCCAGCCCCGGCGATCCGGGGTTTCGCATCGCCTCCTGGCAGGCATTCGACGGCGCTCCCACCGTCACGTACATGCCGCCCTGGTCATCGAACGTGAACGGTTTGGAAGCGTGCTGTCCCTGTGACGGGAATCCTCCAACGATCAGCTCGGGCGCGCCGCCCGGGATCAGTTCGCCGGCCGCGCGGGCCACTCGCCAGATCTCGGTGGTGGAGGCGAAGTAGAGGTAGCCATCGTGGAGCGCGATGCCGGTGCCCGCCAACTCCGTGACGTTCTCCTGGGTATCCGCGACGCCGTCGCCATCCGTGTCGCGGAGTGCCAACACGCCGCCCGGCGAATCGACAACGATCTCGCCCTCGTCGTTCCGGCGACGGGAGGCCAGGCGGCTCACGTAGACGTCGCCGTTGGCGGCCACGGTCAGATGCCGAGCCGGCCCGATGCCGTCCGCGTAAACGGTGGCGCAGAAACCGTCGGGCAACGTGATGCCGCCATTGTCACCGGCGCAAGCGAACGACGGTGCCGGCGGTGCAGCTGGCGCGCAGCCGGCGGCGAGGAGAAACAGGAGGGGGAATACCGTCTGGGCTCGGTTCGCTAGCATCGACTTCCTCGATCTGGTGGGGCGCACCGGCAGTGCGCTCCCGCGCCGGGTGGCTGGGCGAGCGGACATTAGCATAGCGCTCGCCGGCGGTCGGACTGCCCTAAAGACCGGGTAAGCGCACGTCTTCCGGATCCGCCGGTGCCAGGATCCGGGTTCCCGCGGTGCCCGCCACCATTGCCTCGATGTCCCCTAGCCCACCGATCACCGCGACGCCGCCGGTGGCCTCGACGAATGCGCAGGCTGCTTCCACCTTCGGTCCCATCGAGCCTGCCGCGAGGTCGAGGTCCCCGAGATCCGCGGGTGACACCGTGCCCAGGAGCGCGGCAGCGTCGGTACCCCAGTCCGTGTAGACACCATCAACATCAGTCGCCATGACCAACATGTCGGCCTGTAGCTGCTTGGCGAGCAGCGCGCTGGCAAGGTCCTTGTCGATAACAACCTCCGCCCCCACCAGCCGTGCCCCTTCGTACATGGTGGGGATACCGCCACCACCGGTACAGATCACGATCACCCCCTGATCGACGAGCCAGCTGATCGGTCGAGCCTCGAAGATGTGTCGCGGACGCGGCGACGGCACCACGCGCCGCCAGCCCTCGCCGTCGCGGCCCATGTGCCAACCATGCTCGGCGTGCAGACGTTCGGCCTCGGCCTCCGGATACACCGGCCCGATGGGCTTGGTGGGGTTCTCGAACGCCGGGTCCTCCGGGTCCACCTGGACCATCGTGAGAATGGTCGCGAACGGTTGCTCGTAGGGTAGTTCGTTGCCCAGTTCCTGCTCGATCAGGTAGCCGATCATTCCCTCGGTCTGGGCTCCCAGCACGTCGAGAGGATACGGCTCGGCTCCTTCGTACGCCTCGGCCTGCAACGCGAGCAGTCCCACCTGCGGACCGTTGCCGTGAGAGATCACCAACGCGTGTTCCTTGGCCACCGGCGCCAGAGCCCGTGCGGCGATGCGCACGTTGTCGCGTTGCTGCCCGGGGGTCATGGCCTCGCCGCGCTTCAGAAGCGCATTGCCGCCCAGAGCCACTACGACGCGCACGCTGTGTCCCCGCCCTTCAAACCGCATCCCTCAGCAGAGGGCAAGTCATGCAGTGACCACCGCCGCGGCCGCGGCCCAGCTCGGAGCCATCGATCTCGATGACCTCGACGCCAGCCTCGCGCATGCGCGCGTTGGTCTGCTCGTTCTTGGAGTACGCAATCACCGTGCCCGGGGCGAGCGCAACGACGTTGTTGCCGTCATCCCACTGCTCGCGGACGCTCTGGAAGGCGTCGCCCCCGGTGGGCACGACGCGCAGCTGCTGAACGCCCAAGGCATTCGATACCGCATCAAGAAAACCGGACTCCTCGCGGATTTCGACGCTGCCGTCGTGACGCGGCCGCAGACTGAGGGCTCGGATCGAGTCCACGACGCCCGGGAAGATCGTCACCGCGTCGCGATCGAGCATGGTGAAGACGGTGTCCAGGTGCATGTGGGAACGATCACGTGTCATCTGACAGGCAACTACACGCTCCGCCGCCCCGGCGGCGAACAACCCGCGGGCCAGCTGCTCGGCCATCTGCGCCGTGGTCCGCTCGCTAACCCCAACCAACACGGTGCCGTTACCAATCGGCATGACATCCCCGCCCTCGATGGACGCACGACCGTAGTCTTCACGAGTCGACACGGCGGCATCCCCGTGGGGCGGGTACCAGAATTCAAAGTCCGCCTTCGTAAACACCGGGTGATGGCCATAGACCAGGCCGACATTCAGGGTCTCGCGGCGCCGAGCGCGATAGTACATGGGGTTCAGCGTCACGCCGCCATAGATCCAACAGGAGGAGTCGCGGGTGAACAGCGAGTTGGGCAACGGCGGAATCACGAAGTCCGTCGGCGCCAGAATCCTGTGGGCCAATGAATCTCCACCAATGTCCTCTACGTCAATCTCGCCCCGCGACAGACCGCCGATGAGATGTCGGGCCAGCATCTCAGGCGCCATGCTCTCGAACAGGGCACGCACCTCGGCAACCAGCCCCTGGCCCACCGTCAGCTCGTCAACCACCGCGGCCGTCGCCGTCGCGCGAGCCTCCGGTGATGCGGCGAGCGTCTCGGCAAGCATCTCCTGCAGGTAGAACACCTCGACATCGTGATCCCGGAGAACGTCAACGAAGGCGTCGTGTTCTTCCTGCGCACGGCGCACCCAGACGATGTCGTCGTATAGCAGTTCGGTGTGGTTGTCGGGCGTTAGTCGCCGCAGACCCAGGCCGGGGCGATGCACGAGCACCTTACGAAGCCTGCCGATTTCAGATCCCACAAAGAAGTCCGACATCATCCGCCCTGGCGCCCTGCTTCCAGTTCCCGTACCAGCTGTTGCACGCCCCGATCTCTGGGGAGCGCGTCCAACAGGCGACGCGCGTACTCCAGCGCTGCTTCGCCATCGCCCGCCTTGCGCGAAGCCTGCACAAGCGCCGACAACACCTGAGGATCACGCGGATGCCGACGAATCACCTCGCGCAGCACCGACGTCGAGCCGGCCAGATCGCCCAGGCTATCCAACGCCAACGCATAGGCAACACCGTAACCGCTCTTGGCGGGAGCACCACGCCAGGCTTGCTCGAGCGATAGCGCGGCAGCGGATCTCTGCCCCCTGCGAATCAACAGCAGGCCTAGCGCGTGATGCACGTCCGCGTTGTCCGGCTCCAGGCTCAGCGCCTCACGCAGGAGGATCTCCCCCTCAGCGTCGCGGCTCTGAGCGCGGTAGACATCCGCCAGGTTCACGCGCGCCGCGATGGCCTGTGGCGCCCGCTCGATCGCCCGCCGGTACGCTTGCTCCGCTTCGTCGGCCCGTCCCGTCTCAGCGTAGAGAACCCCCAGGTTGAGCTGAAACTCCGCGCGCTCCGCGTTGATCTCCAGGGCCTCGATCAGCTCATCAACGCCTGCCAGAACGGTGGCACGTTCAACCTCAGGGAGCTCGCCCAGCGGCACGCTGGCGAGCGCTCGTGCGGCCTGCAACCGCACGGAGCGGTTGCGATCGCGCAACATCGGGTACGCCAGCCGGGCCCGGGTCCCCGGGTCGTACGTGCGCATCGAACCGAGTGCAGCCGCGCGAATCAGCGGATCCGAGTTGCTCAGCGCGCGGGCCAGCGCCTCCAGTGTCTCGGAGCCTGGATATCGACCCAGTAGCGACAGCGCGGTCGCGCGGGCAATCGCCGGCTGCTCCCAATCGTCTGCAAGCTGACGCAGGCTCGCGGACGCCGTGGTCGCCCCCGTACGTCCCGCCGCAATGGCCTCGCCGTAGTGGCCGCCACGTTGGTCGGAATCAGGAAACCACTCTTGTACACGCCCCGCCGCCCAGCTGTTGGTCTTGTCGGTGTGGCACGTGGTGCAGGCATTCGGACTGTCTACGACGTCACTGAGGTCCGGGCGCGGCACTCTGAAGCTGTGATCGCGACGGCCGTCGACCACCATGTACGTCCGCTCCGGCATATGGCAGTCCACGCAGGCCGCACCCTCCGTACCGGCGGCATGTTGTGTGTGCTCGAACACATCAAACTTCTCCGCCAGGTGGCACTGGTTGCACAGACCGTTGCCATCCACCAGCACTTCGCCGGAATGGGGCTGGTGGCAATCTGAGCAGGCGACCCCCTTCTCGTACATGGTGCTCTGAACAAAGGAGCCGAAGACGTAGACCTCATCGCGAATCTGGCCGTCCGCGTGGTACAGCTGCTCGTCCAGCAACGACACCCTATGGGTATCGGCGAGCGGCCTGCCGTACCGGTAGTCTCCCTGAGTCGAACGCCGCGCATGGCAACGACCGCAAGCCTCGACCTGGGTGTTCTCGTCGAGCTCGGGGCTGCGTGTGGCAAGGCCCGTCGCTGCGTCGATTTGCCACTCATGCTCTCCCGCAGCCAGGTCGACCACCAGTCCCATGGCGGTGGGAAAGAGAAGCTCGTCGCCGTTCGCCTCGGCGTCCGCCCAGGCCACATGGTTGGAACCCGGCCCATGACAAGCTTCGCAGCTGACGTCGATGTCCGACCATTCGGTGGCGAAGCTATCGCTCTCAACGTCGTAGTTCTTACGCAAGTCCGTTGAATGGCACTCGGCGCACATGTAGTTCCAGTTCATGTTGCGTCCGGCCCAGTGCAGTTCATCGCCGGGAGGGACCCGCTCGCCGGGGTAAAGATGGAACCAACGCTGCCCACCGGCACCAGCGGGCCGCGTGTCCCACGCCACGTTCAAGGCCTGCAGGCGACCGCCAGGCATTGCCACAAGATACTGTTGCAGGGGCTCTACGCCGAACGTGTACTCCACCTCGAACGTTGCCCGCACGCCGTCCGCGCGCTCGGTCTCCAGGGCGAAGCCCCCCTCTTCCGTGCGACGAAAACGGACATCGATGCCGTTGCCTCGGAAGCGCGTGCCATCGAAATCGGCCAGCACCGTCTCGTCGTTGGCATGCTGCATGGCGCGGTCGTGATGAGAGCCCTCCCAGAGCGAGGTCTCCTCGGCGTGGCAGCCCTCGCATCCAGCGCCGCCAACGAACCCGGCGGGCGTCTGATCCACCACGTCGCGCGAGGCGTCTTCGCCGGCGCAGCCGCTTACGGCCGCCGCCAACGCCATGGCCAAACTGAATCGCCGGGAGATTCGCACTGCTGCCTCTTTAGCCCAGCAGGCGGGCGATCTGGCGCAGACGCGCCTGTATCCGGTCAATATTCGCCGGGCCCATTCGCAGGAGATGCTTCTGCGGCAGGCTCAGCGACTCGAGCGACTCGTCGGCGTAGCGATAGCGGTTGATGGCATCGACCAGTTCGGGCGCATCGCCAACTACAGGTACCGCAAGGAGTGCCGCCAGGGCTCGCAGCAATACCGGTCGAAACGCGCGCTCCTCGCCGACCATCTCCGAATACACCTGGTCAGCCAATGGCTCGAGCAGACGATACGACGCCACCGCCGCCTCGGCATCGATGCGCGCGATGGCCTCACCGACGCCATCGTAGCGACCGTAGGAGGCCGGATCCATGAAGATCTGGTCTGCGGTTTCCGTCACCGCAAAGGGCCGGTCGGGCCCGAGAGCACTCAGGTCTGACGCCGGACTGCTCCCCCCCGCAATCGCATCGGCGACGCGAACGAAACGCCGAATCAACTCCTCCTGTTCCAGCAGCCCCGCTGCGACCGCACCGAGCATGCCGGAACTCTGCGCCAGCTCGCGTGCCATGGAGTCACTGTCTTCCAACGCTGGCAAAGGGGTCAGCGGCGGAGGCTCTGCTACCGGGGGCGCCTCCACCACGGGCGCCGGGGCGACCGCGTCCAGATCCTCACCGTCGCCGCCACTCATGTACCACCACGTCGCACCAACGACGAGGACCAAGACAACTGCGGCAATGGCAACGGGACGATTCATAGTGCGCTTCCAGCAATGGTCGGTAGAGGAACCGGGGCGATACTCAACATCCTAACCTTGGCGCCCCCTACACTTCACGGGCCAGCGGCTCTCCAGTGCGAGCTCAGCGCGAACTCTTCAGGTAGCGGAAGAACTCGCCGTCGGTGCCCAGCAGTAACGTCGCGCCCTCTCGCAGCGTCTCGCGATAGGTCTCCAGTGTCTTCACGAAACGGTAGAAGTCGGCGTCGCGGTTGTAGGCCGCCGCGTAGGTATCCGCTGCCGTGGCGTCGGCCGTTCCCATGATCTCCTGGGCGTCCCGATATGCCTCCGACGCGATCGTGCGGAGCTCGCGTTCCTTTTCACCACGAATCCGAGCCGCTTCCCCCGCGCCCTCTGAACGGAACTGCTCGGCGATGCGCTGCCGTTCCGAAATCATCCGGCTGTAGACCTCGCGCCGAACCTCTTCGACGTAGTTGATGCGCTTGAAACGGAAGTCGAGTATCTCGATCCCGAGATCTGCCGTTCGGCCCTGAGCCGCGCCCAGAACCTCCGCCGCAAGGGCGTCTCGGCCAGCCTGAATCTGGCGCAGGATCTCCTCGTCGACTGCCACACCGAGGTCATCGGCCGCCGCGAACTCGCGGTTACTGGTGCGCACGACCTCGATCAGGTCGTGGTTGGCAATGGTGTTGCGCGTTTCACCGTCGAGAATGCCGTCGAGCCGGGATTGCGCGCCGCGCTCGTCGGTGAGGCGCTGAAAAAACAGCAACGGATCGGTGATTCGCCATCGCGCATACGAGTCGACGTGCACGAAGCGCTTGTCACGGGTAGGCAGCTGGTTGCTGGCGCCATCCCACTCCAGAAAGCGCTTCTCGAAGAAGTTGGCCTTGTTGACGAACGGCAGTTTGAAATGCAGCCCAGCGTCGCTGACCGGGTCCCCGACCGGCTGACCAAAGCGCGTGATCACGACCTGCTCTGTTTCATCCACGATATAGAAGGCGCCGGCAGCGGCCATCAGCAGCATCAGCAGCACGAAGCCAAGAACGATCAGCACTACCTGCTTCATTGCCCGTTCTCCTGGTTGTCGCCACTACTCGGTGGTCGAATCACTTCTCCCTGGAGATTGAGCAGCGGCAACAGGCCGTCGATGCTGTCGTCGATGACGATCTTCTGTCGCACCTGCGGCAGCAGTTCCAGCATGGTCTCGAGGTACAGACGGCGCCGGGTGACCTCGGGCGCGCGGCGGTAGGCGTCGTACAGCGCCACGAACCGCGATGCATCCCCATCGGCTCGGTTGACGCGATCAGCCGAGTAGCCGCGGGCCTGTTCGACGACGCGGAGCGCCTCACCACGAGCGGCGGGAACCTCGCGGTTGAAATCGGAGCGCGCCTCGTTGATTAACCGTTCGCGTTCCTGCTGAGCCTGGTTTACCTCGTTGAACGACGGCTTCACGGGTTCGGGTGGGTTCACATCCTGCAGCACGATCTGCTCGATGCGAATTCCCGTCTCGTACTGATCGCAGAGTTCCTGCAGGCGCATTTCCACCTCGGAGGCGATCTCCTGGCGCCCGACGGTCAAGACCTCGCTGACGCTCCGATCGCCCACGACCGTACGCATGATCGCCTCGTTCATGTCGCGGAACGAGTCACTCAGGTTCCTGACCTTGAACATGTAGAGGTAGGGATCGACGACGCGGTACTGCGTGGTCCACTCCACGACGGCAACGTTGAGGTCGCCTGTCAGCATGAGCGACTCATCGAGCACAGTACCGAACTCGGAACGCACCCCGGCCCGCAAGGTGCGGTAGCCGAACTCCTCCTTCAGCTGGCGCTGAACCGGTACGTTCTCGACCGTCTGCACCGGGAAGGGCATTTTGAAATGCAGGCCCGGGTCGGTCACCTTGGTGAACGCGCCGAAGGTCAGGACGACGCCGACCTCTTCGGGATCCACCGTGTACACGGTCGTCCAGGCAAGTCCCAGGATGACTATCAGGGCCGGCAGCGAGGTC
This sequence comes from Acidobacteriota bacterium, assembly GCA_029263335.1. GTDB lineage: Bacteria > Acidobacteriota > UBA890 > UBA890 > WLXD01 > WLXD01. The sequence continues at coordinate 12,357 of JAJCXS010000027.1, forward strand.
AACAGTCCGCGCGGCAGCTTGATGTTCGGCGGTCGAAACTCGCCGACTCGTACGTTGCCGAAATTACTCCCTTCCACGACACTTCTCCTGCGTCACTTGCGACGCGTTCACGATCGGTCCTCGTAGCTTATCGCGCCTACCCGGGGAGCATCCCCGCCAACGTGCCGGCGACGTGATGTGCGCCTGCAACGTCGATGGCCATAGGGTTATTCGACGCTGAACGAAAGCATCATGCCCGAATGCAGATGCTCGGCAATATGGCAGTGCACCATCCAGTCGCCCGGGTTCGTCATCTCGATGACCAGATCGACCGTCGATGCGACCGGTACGATCGCCGTGTCCTTCCAGACGAGGTTGGCGTTGGCCACGCCATCCATGGAGGTCACCAGGTAGCGCTGCCCGTGCACGTGAATGGGGTGGTGCATCGGATGCAGGTTGTCGGGATTGTTGAAGATGCGCAGCTTGACCACGTCGCCACGCTGGAAACTCCAGTGGATGTCCATGTTCTCTCGCCCGGTCGCCCGGTCGCGGAGGATCCAGCGCACCTGCTCGCCGGTGGAGAGCCAGTTCATCATCGGCATGGTGTCGTTCCATTCCACCGGCGGTACGTACAGGCCCTTCTCGAACTCCATGGACTGGATGATGGTAAGCGGCAAGTCCCCAATCTCGAGGGCCAGCTCGAGTTCGTGGTCGGGCTCGCGTTCAAAATAACGGCGGTAGTTCGCCAGGTCGGCGGCGACGTCATCGTTTTCTCGCAGATGGCCGAAAGCCTCGGACAGGTCCCGCTCCACTACGTCCTCGCCTACCTCGACCTGTCCCAGCAAGTCGACGTGCGGGTAGAACTCGCCGCGGAAGTGATCGATCGCCTGGATCGAATTCTCGATTGGCACCATACCGGCCTCATCGAACTGCACCTCCACCACGTAGCGCTCGGCCGGGGCGATCGGCACACTCCCCGTCCAGACCTCATGCTCGTACTTGCTGAGATCCGACGCCACGACCTTGATTGGTGCGCCGCCGAACGTCAGGTTGAAAGTACGCGCGTTAGCGACGTTGGTGACGTAGAAGCGCACGACCTCTCCGCGCTGCACGGAGAGACGGTAGTCTGTGGCGCCATTGGTGAGCATGACGTTGCCAAACCGCCCCATGAGCGAGTGCGTCGGAGCGACATCGCCGTAAGGCACGATGCCCCGCTCGTCGATGAGGATGTCGTCGAGGATCAGGAACTCCTCGCGATGCACCTCGCCGTAGTAGTCGGGATCCGGCGGCACCGCCAAGAGATTTCCGTAAAGACCCAGGTCCTGCTGCACGTCCTCGCGCATGTGGGGGTGATACCAGTACACGCCGGTATCCGAGAAGCGCACTTCATAGCGGAAGGTGCCGCCCGGGAGCACTGGCGCCTGGGTCACCTCCGGCACGCCGTCGAAGCGATTGTCCAGCCGCAGACCGTGCCAGTGCACGGTGGTCGGCATGTCGATCTCGTTGACAAAGTTGACGACCACGGTCGCCCCGGTTGGCGCCCGTAGCAGCGGCCCTGGATACTGGCCGTTGTACGCGAACATCAGGTAGTGCTTGCCGGCGATCATGCGGCGCACCACCGATGCCGTGAAGGTGATCTCGTCGCCGTCTGCCAGATCGAGAATCTCGCGCGGGCGCGCCGGCGGGTAGTCCATCGGGTCAATGCCGAAGCCAGGCAGCAGGGGCCCGACGGGTGGCAGGGCCCCCATGATGCCTGGCAACATCGGCATGTTCGGGTCCATCGGCGGCATGCGCCAGATGAGCTCGCCGGTATCCTCGGCGTGCGCGCCGTGGTCCATGCCCTGCATCTGCTGGGCCAGCACGACACCACCGATTCCGCTGGCCAACACCAAGAGCACAGGCAGCGTGGCGTTGCGCATCAATAACCGTACTTCGAGCAGGGCTCGGCCTGGAACGGACCATGTCCGGCCATGGTGTGCATCCGGCCGCTCCGTGACATGCCGCGGAACACTATGGGTCCGTTCCACGTTTCGCCCAGCGGCTCTGTCGCTGCCTCGAGCGTCACGACCACCAGGAACTTGTTCCAGTCGACGCGCGCTTCGATCTTCTGCTCACCATCGAGCCTGCCCACGGCGTTCACCTCGCTGAGATCGGCTTTGGTCACCCAGACGACAAAGTCCCCGCTGGTCGAGGGCAATCCGCTGAACTCCACGTGCAGGTCGTAGACGTATTCGCCATCTGGAGTGACCGAGAGTCCGAAAGGCGAATGGGCGTAGGAGATGGTTGCCGCGCCTCGCGCCCGCCGGGTGCCGGGCACCCGACCGGTGGGAACGAGCTCGACGGCGTAATAGGGCGCACCTGGCCCCATGCTCGACACGCTGCAGGCCGAGAGTCCGGGCACACCGGGCAAAGCCTCCGCGGGCAAGGCGGTACCGAGCCCTGCGAGAGCTGCCACAGCGAACGCGACGCCAGCGGCGGTCACCCTCATCACTCCTGCATTCCCGGGGTCATGTCCCAATCCTGAGCGCTGGAACGGTTGGGCATGCCCCACGACTCGCCGGACCAGCCACCGAAGCCCTCCATGCGAAACACCCAGAAGCCGGTGGTCATGTCCGAACCCACGATCAGTCCGTCGGCGTTGCGCACATCAACACCGAACAGCCCGTTGAACATCCCGTACCGATCGGTATTCGGCGCCCCCAGATACGTGTCGTAGTACGCCACCGTCACGGGGTTGTTGGGATCCATGAGGCTGAATACCTGGAGTCCGTCCAGATACCCGGAAACGAACACGTACGGCCAGCGAACCTCGTGATTGTGGACAAGGTTACGCCAATTGGCTGTCCAGGCACTGATCGGCTGGCGGATGTTCTTGACCTCGCCGTCGAGCGCCTCCTGCAAATCGAAGATTCGCAGCGGCGCGTACTGATACTCGGTTTCGGCAATCACATAGCGCCCATCGGGGCTCGGCGTGAAGGTGTGGCCGAAACTGACGCCGGAAATCCCGGTTAGCGACACGACCAACGACGGGTTCTCGAGGTCGGTGACGTCGTAAACGTAGTAACCGCCGGTGCCGCCGCCGTAGAAGCGATCCGTCTGCGTGTCCTCATGCCAGCCGGCGTACATGTCGTGGTATCCACGAAACTGACTCTCTCCGGCGTCTCCAACCGGAACCTTCGCGACGAGGGCATCGTCCATGGCGCCTTCGACAACGTGGGCCATGTCATACACGTACGAGTAGGGCCCTCCAACCGTGGTGAACAGCAGCGGACGACCATTGGAGTGCTTGTACATGTAGATGTTGTGGAAGCCCCCCGGATGCTCCGGCGCCCTGATGCGGGCGACCTCCGTGAATTTCTCCGGCAGGTCCGTGACATCGAGCACCACCGCACCAAGATCGGCATCCGGTCCGCCTTGCCGAAACTGCAGCGACTGGATCACGTAGTAGCGGCCATCCCACTTGAAGTACTTCACGTCCATGGCGCCGGTGCCGAGATGCAGGTCCTGGTTTTCGATGCGCCAGCGATGAATCACCTTGGGACTGCGCGGGTCGGAGATGTCGATGATGTCCGTGCCCTTGTCGCCCTCGTCGCCGTAGACCATGCGGCCGACGTAAGCGTAGGGACGATCCAACTCCTGTTCGAGTTCGATGTCCGACACGTTGAGCCGCGGCCCCAGCGGCAGGTGGGCAAGCACCTCGATGTTGTCGCTACCCGGCTTGTCGGGCGTCCACAGGGGAACGCCTTGGGCCCATGCAGGGGCACCCGTCGCGCCCGCAAACACAAGAACGGCGAAGACGGCGAGTACGACGAAGAGACGGCGTGGCATGCAGGGCACCTCGGGGGCTATCGAAAGCAGGATCGGGATCGCTGCTAATGATACCGTCCGGCGAACTCCTTTACCGCGAGCAGCGGAATGCCGCCTGACGCACTGAAAATTGCGATCGTTTCCACCCAGCATGGCTGGCGCGGCGGCGAGATCCAGGCAGCCCTGCTCGCTCGCGGGCTGCGCGACCACGGCCATCGACTGGCCGTACTGGCGGCAGCCGATGCGCCGCTGCGACATCGTCTCGCCGCGGACCAGTTCGTAACGCGCGATCTGACCGCGCCGGCATCGCCGCTGACGTTAACGCGCGCCCGGCGGTTCCTGCGCCGCTTCGATCCCGACGTCATTCACTTCAACGACCCTCGCGCCATGAGCACCGTCGGCGCAGCCGCCACTGGCCTCGGGATTCCGGTTCGCGTCATCAGTCGACGGGTCGACTACCCACTTCGCAATCCGACAGCGTATCGAGTGCTGGTCGACGCGGTCCTGTGCGTCTCGGAGGCCGTGCGCCATCGCTGCGTCGGCGCCGGTGTCCCCATCCATCGCCTCCACATCGTCCCCGACGGGGTCGATGCCAGGATCTGGAGGCCACGCGGGCCCGCCGCCGTACAACCCGCGCGACCCAGGTTGTTGGCGGTGGGCGCTCTGGTCCCGGACAAGGGGCACGACCACCTGCTGCGCGCGTTTGCCCTGCTCCGCCGTACCTGTCCCGGCGTACGTCTGGCGATCGCCGGGCAGGGACCTGAGCGAGATCCGCTCATCGCCCTCGCCTCCGAACTCGGACTGGACGGTCACGTTGTGTTTCACGGTCATCGCGACGATGTGCCGGAGCTCATGCGTAACGCCGATCTGCTCGTGCACCCGAGCACCAGCGAGGGGCTCGCCTCGGTCCTGATCGAGGCCATGTTCGCCGGGTTACCGATCGTCGCCAGTCGCACCGGGGGAATCCCCGAGCTGTTGGAGAACCAGGAGACTCCGCTCGCGCGCCTGGTCGCGCCCGGTGATCCGCGCGTGCTCGCCCAGGGGCTCGCCGTCGCCCTCTCGCGACCACGCGAGGGTGTGAAGATGGCGATCCGGGCGCAACGCCGAGCGATCGCCGGCTACACGCATGACCAGATGATCGAGCGAACGGTGGGCGCGTATCGCGCGACACTGGATCGACGGGCGCGCCGTAGCGGCACCTGAAGTAAGGGGCCCGGCGCACGTGCGCGCGCTGCGTTGTACGATCGCCGCTAACTTCATCAGTGAGGCAACCGATGAGTCTGGAGTTCAGCGAACGGCAATCGCGTACCGTGGCGGCTGCAGTCACGACCCTCGCGAGCCTGGTGATCCTCATCGCCATCGGGTTGCTCGGGTGGCTCGCCGCGGTCTTCCTGCGCACCTTTTCCGGGGTCTTCCTGCCGCTGGCGTTGGGTGCGGTCGCGGCACTTGTGTGTCGGCCGTACTACGCCTGGCTGCGCGAACGGTTGAAGCTGCCGCCGACGGCGGCCGTCCTGGGTGTGTTCCTATCCGTTCTCATGCCGCTGACCGCCTTCGGGATCTTCTTCGGGGGAATTCTGGTCCGGCAACTCATCGAATTGGCATCGCACGCGCCCGAGTGGTGGGAGGCCGCGCGACTCTGGGCGGCGGACCGCGCCCCCGACGTGGCCGACGCCCTGCGACGGTCGGGCTTCGACCAGCGCCTTCGTGAGGCGGCTGAGCAACAATGGGCCACGGTGCTTCAAGGGCTGCAGGCCGTAGGGGTCCAGGCGTTCTCGGCCGGAATCGGCATCGCTCGCGGCATTGGCGCGCTGCTCAGTTGGGCGGTCTTTCCGGTCTACTTCGCCTACTTCCTCACGCTCGACAAGCTCCAGCTCGACGGCAAGCACTTCTTGCCGTTCCTGAAATCGGAAACGCGCGCCGACGTCATGTATCTGGTGCAGGAGTTTGTCGACATCATCGTCGCGTTCTTCCGCGGCCAGCTGGTCGTCGCCTTCCTGCAGGGTCTCCTGTTCGCCGTCGGCTTCACCCTGGTCGGTCTGCGCTACGGGTTCGCGGTGGGCCTGTTGCTCGGGCTCCTCAACGTGGTGCCGTATCTCGGCAGCATCATTGGACTCGCGATCACTCTGCCACTGGCCTTCTTCCAGGAGGGTGGCGACATGACGACCCTGCTGCTTGTTCTGGGCGTCTTCGTCGTCGTGCAGCAGATCGAAGGCTGGCTGCTGACCCCGAAGATCATGGGTGATCGCACAGGTCTCCACTTCATGGCCATCATCGTGGCGATCTTCTTCTGGGGCACCGCGCTGGGTGGCATCCTCGGGATGATCCTGGCAATCCCGCTTACCGCATTCCTTGCCTCCGTCTGGCGCTTTGCGCGAGACAAGTACATCACCGAGATCGTTTGATTGAGCTCGACCGACGGGCCTCTGTGGACCCCTAGCCCCGACCGCGCCGCCGCGAGCAATGCTTCCGCCTTCGCCGTGGCCGCGGCTGCGCGTGCGTCGGTACCCGCGTTCGATCACGAGTCCCTGCACGCCTGGTCGATCCGCGAGCCCGAACAGTTCTGGGAACTGGTGTGGGAGTTCACCGGCGTGATCGCGAGCACGCGAGGCGAGACGGTTCTGGACGATCCCGAGTCCATGCCGGGGGCCAGGTTCTTTCCCCAGGCGCGCCTCAACTTCGCCGAGAACCTCTTGCGCCGAGCTGGTGCCTCGGACGCGATCGTATTCCGGGGAGAAGACCGGGTGGAAGTGCGACTCTCCTGGGACGAACTCCGAGAGCACGTCGCCGCCCTCGCCGCACTGCTGCAGGAGGAGGGCGTTGCACCGGGCGACATCGTGGCTGGATTCCTTCCCAACATTCCCGCAGCCATCATCGGCATGCTGGCCACGGCAAGCCTCGGAGCCGTGTGGACGTCCTGCTCGCCGGACTTCGGCACGCAGGGCGTTCTCGATCGCTTCGGTCAGACCCAGCCGCGCGTGTTGTTGTGCGCAGACGGCTACTTCTACAAAGGCCGCGCCATCGATTCGCTAGCGCGGGTGCGAGAGTTTGTCGCCGAACTGCCATCCATCCGGCGCATTGTGGTGGCGGAGTACACGACCCGTGAGCCCGACCTCGCCGGATTGCCGTCGGCCACCACGCTCAGCGCGGCGCTCGAGTCTCACCGGGGCGCTGCCATGACGTTCGTCCAGGTCGCGTTCAACGATCCTCTCTACGTGCTCTACTCCTCCGGCACCACCGGCCCGCCGAAGTGCATCGTCCACGGCGTTGGAGGCACGCTGCTGAAGCACCTGGTCGAGCATCGGCTGATGTGCGACGTGCGACCCGGCGACCGCGTCTTCTACTTCACAACGTGCGGCTGGATGATGTGGAACTGGCTGGCCTCAGCGCTCGCCACCGAGGCCACCCTCCTGCTGTTCGACGGCAATCCGACGTATCCCGGGCCCCTGTCGTTGTTTGAGTACGCAGCACAGGAACGTTGCACGCTGTTCGGGACATCCGCGAAATTCATCGACTCGCTGGCCAAGGCGGGCGCCCGACCGGCCGCGGAGCACGACCTGAGCACCCTGCGCACCGTCACCTCGACAGGGTCGCCACTGGCGCCCGAGGGCTTTGACTACGTTTACGAGCACGTCGCCCCGGACGTGTGCCTGGCATCGATCTGTGGCGGCACCGATATCGTCGGCTGCTTCGTCGGCGGCAACCCGCTCGCCCCGGTCTGGCGAGGCGAGATCCAGGCTCCGGTGCTCGGCATGGCGGTGGAGATCTACGATCCGACCGGTAACCCCGTGCGCGGGCAGAAGGGCGAACTAGTCTGCACTCGGCCCTTTCCTTCGATGCCGCTCGGTTTCTGGGGCGACCCCGACGGCAGCCGGTACCGCGCCGCGTATTTCGAGCGTTTCCCTGGCGTCTGGCACCAGGGTGACTACGCCGAGGTCACTGAGCATGGCGGCTTCATCATCCACGGGCGATCGGACTCCACCCTCAATCCGGGCGGCGTACGCATCGGCACTGCCGAGATCTACCGTGTCGTGGAGAACATCGACGGCATATTCGAAGCGGTCGTCATCGGGCAGGAGTGGCAGGACGATGTGCGCGTTGTGCTCTTCGTTCGCCTTTCTCCCGGCGTGACCCTCGGCGAGGACCTCGCGGGCGAGATCCGTCGCCGCGTGCGCCTAGACTGCTCGCCCCGCCACGTTCCAGCCAAGATCCTGGCCGTCTCCGACATCCCGCGCACCAAGAGCGGCAAGGTCGTGGAACTCGCCGTACGAGATGCGGTTCACGACAGGGAGACGGGCAACACCGAGGCTCTCGCGAATCCGGAGTCGCTCGAGCAGTTTCGCCAGCGTCCCGAACTCACCGACTGAGCCTCGGCCTCAATCTCCGCCGAACGAAATCCCCTGCGCCAGTGGCAGCTCGGTGCTCCAGTTGATGGTGTTCGTCTGCCGGCGCATGTACACCTTCCACGCGTCAGAGCCCGACTCACGGCCGCCGCCCGTTTCCTTCTCGCCGCCAAACGCACCGCCGATTTCCGCACCGCTGGTACCGATGTTGACGTTGGCGATGCCACAGTCCGAGCCGCGGTGCGACAGGAAGTACTCGATCTCCCGCATGTGATCGGAGAAGATCGCCGAGGACAGTCCCTGCGGGACACCGTTGTGCAGCGTCAGGGCCTCGTCCATTTCGGCCACAGCCTCGGCCGGCGTAGCATCCGCCGACCCGTAACCGATGATGTACAGGAGCGGCGCAAACGTCTCGTCCTGCACGATCTGGTACTCGTTGCGCGCTTTCGCAATGCATGGCGTGACGTAGTGGCCGCCGGGGTAATCCTCGCCCTCGAGTCGCTCACCACCACACAGCACCTCGCCGCCCTCCTCGCGCAGTCGGTCAAGCGCCGCCATCATGTCGTCGACGGCGGCGTGGGTCACCAGCGGCCCCATCAGGGTCTCTGCCTGACGCGGATCTCCGATCTTGATGTCGGCATAGGCGGTCACCAGCCGGTCCACGAGCTCATCGCGGATCGAACGGTGCACGATGATGCGCCGGGTGGAGGTGCAGCGTTGTCCAGCCGTTCCTACCGCGCCGAACAGAATCGCCGGCAGGGTCAGCTCCAGGTTGGCGTTGGGCGTAACGATGATCGCGTTGTTCCCGCCCAGCTCCAGGATCGTGCGCCCGAGACGCTTGCCGACAACCTGCGCAACCCGGTACCCCATCTTGCAGCTACCCGTGGCCGAGACCAGCGGGATGCGCTTGTCAGCTAGCAGCTTCTCTCCCACCGTGCGGCCAGGACCCACCACCAGCGAGAAGATCGCCGGGTCGACGTCGTTGTCACGACACACCTGCTCGGCGATGCGAACGCAGGCGATGGCGGTCAGCGGCGTGCCGCTCGCTGGCTTCCACAGGCTCGCATCACCACAGACGGCAGCCAACGCCACGTTCCAGGCCCAGACGGCCACGGGGAAATTGAAGGCGCTGATAACTCCGACCACACCGAGCGGATGCCACTGCTCGTACATGCGGTGGTCCGGGCGCTCGGAGTGCATGGTGAGGCCGTACAGCTGCCGCGAGAGTCCGGTGGCGAAATCGCAGATGTCGATCATCTCCTGCACTTCGCCTTCCCCCTCGGCGCCGATCTTGCCCATCTCCAGCGTCACCAGCGCGCCGAGCTCGCTTTTCTTCTCGCGCAGACGATTGCCCAACTGTCGGACGACCTCGCCGCGCTTGGGCGCAGGCAGCTTGCGCCACTCTAGAAACGCACTGTGGGCGCGAGCCACGATGGCATCGTAGTCGTCCTCGGTGACCTGTTGCACCTTGGCGATCAACTCGCCGTCGGCGGGGCTATGAACTTCGAGCAAGTCCCCCGATCCCACCCATTCGCCGCCAAATCCGCCGGGATTGATCTTCTCGATGCCGAGTTTCGCCAGAATGTCGTGCATGCTTGACCCTGTCGCGTAGTCTCCGGCCGCAGCCGGTGTCGTGGAAAAATCGAGTGCGCCCGGCAGGAATCGAACCTGCGGCCTACCGCTTAGGAGGCGGTCGCTCTATCCGACTGAGCTACGGGCGCGCGCCCCTAAATCTAGCGCATCCCCGGCCACGGCAACTGCCGCTCTCGGCGCCGTCAATACTCGCTTACGGTCGGCGAAGAGCACCCTCTCCCAGCTACTATCCTAGACCCATGCCAAGGATCCTCGCTCTCCTGCCCTCCAACACCTATCGTGCCCGCGATTTGCTCACCGCCGCGCGGCGCCTCGGGGCCGAGCTGATCGTGGCCACGGAGCGGCAACAGGCGCTCGAACCGCAGACCGACGACACCACCATCACGATACGGTTTGACGCCTCGCCGCCGACTCTTCGGCGCGTCACCGAACTTCACACGCGACGGCCCCTCGACGCCGTGGTCGGCCTCGACGACGAGACCACCTGGTGCGCCGCGACCCTTGCCGAGCACCTCGGCCTGCCGGGCAATCCCCCGCAGGCCGTCGCCGCCACGCGCAGCAAGATCGCCACCCGCCGCCGGCTCGCTGCCGCCGGCCTGCGCGGTCCGGAGTTCGCCACTGTCGCGACCGCCGACCTCGATGCTCTCGCAGACCACGCCGCCAAGCAGGTCTACCCTTGTGTGCTCAAACCCACCTTCCTGTCTGCCTCGCGCGGGGTCATTCGCGCCAACGACGCCGGCGAGTTTGTCATCGCCGCCCGACGCATCGCCGCACTTCTCAGCGACGCTGAGCTACAGGCGCGTGGTGGCGAACAGGCCGGCCTTATCCTGGTCGAGTCCTACCTCCCCGGAGAGGAGGTGGCCGTGGAGGGTCTCCTGCGCGAAGGGTCCCTGGAGGTGCTTGCGGTATTCGACAAACCGGAGCCTCTGGTCGGGCCGTTCTTCGAAGAAACCGTCTATCTGACGCCATCGCGGCAGGATGCCGGAGTCCTCGACGCCCTGGAGGCCGAAGTCCAGAGCGCGTCCACGGCGCTCGGGTTGCTCAACGGACCCGTGCACGCGGAGTTGAGAATCTGCGAGGGGGTCCCGACCCTGCTGGAACTCGCACCCCGTCCAATCGGCGGCCTGTGTCCCCGTGTAATCCCTCTGGCCTTCGGCATTCAGCTGGAGGAGTTCCTGCTGCGCGCCGCACTGGGCCTGAAGACGCCGTCCGCGAATCGCGCGCGGGCCGCGGGAGTGATGATGATCCCGGTCCCCCGGGGCGGCACCCTGCGCTCCATCAACGGCCTCGACCAGGCGCGCGCCGTGGAGTACATCCACGGCGTCGATATTTCGATCCTGCCCGGTCAGCCCGTCGTTCCGCTGCCCGAGGGCAACCGCTATCTGGGCTTCATCTTCGCCGCGGCGGAGACACCGGCCGCGGTGCAGCAGGCACTGGGCCGCGCCCATTCGCAGCTGCGCTTCGCCATCGACTGAGCGCTACTTCCCCGAGCTGTAGTACGGGTTACTACCAGATGCGTGGTCGGTCGTATCGAGTACCTCGATCACCTCCGGCACCTCCTGCTTGAGAAGCGCCTCGATCCCCTGCTTGAGCGTCACGTCGACCATGCCGCAGCCCTGGCAACCGCCGCCGAGCTGCACGTAGACACGCCCATCGACGTAATCGATCAGCTGCACCGAACCACCATGAGAGGCGACCCCGGGGCTGATTCGTTGTTCGATCAGTTCGTGCACCTGCCGCGCCACCGGATCCTGCATCAGGGGCGGCGGGTTGGGGTTGTCCACCACGAAACCACTGCCACGCAGGTCTTCCACGAAGTCGACGACGCTGCCGTCCATGTACATCAGCGAGAAGCGGTCCACGAGGACTTCGATTGCGCCCTGCGCCAGGATCGCGTCGCCGGCGTTGGGGTCGTCGAACGTAAACCCGTACTCGTAAGCAGCCTTGCTCCCACCCTGAATACAGATGCGCAGCTGCTTGCCGCCGGCCTCCGGGTGCATCGCGGCAAACTCGCTGACCTTCTGTATCGCTTTCTCGGTCAATGTCAGATCGTGGCTGCCCGGGATCGGCTGCGCGTCGGTCATCGGTGTTCTCGTGCTCGAGGTAAGGAAGCTGGGAGAATCTGCCTTTCGCCCAGGTTACACGGCGGCAGTCCGCTCGCGTCCGGGTATCCTACCCTCCACTAGCCGCGTGTCGCTCGCCCCGTCGCGCCACATCGTTCGAATCGCTCGTTGGACCTCCGCCTCATGACCCCGCTTGTAGCCTTAGAACGCTGGCTTGATGTCCGGCCCGACGAGCGGCGTGCGTTCTGGTTCTCCGCCATGAGTGCCGTTGTCATGATCGGGTTCGCGATCACGGCCCGGGCGCTGCGCGAAGCCTTCTTTCTCGATGAGTTCGCGGTCGAGCAGCTTCCCTACATCACCATCGCCACAACGGCGCTAAGCCTTCCCGCCGTTGCCCTTTTTACCATTCTCGTAGCACGACATTCACCGGATCGTGTCTACCGCTGGCTCATTGCCGCGCTGGCGACAGGCCTTACAACGTTATGGGCCGTCAACACCTTCGCGACCAGCGATTCGCTGGTGGCCAGTACAACCGTCGCCTTCTACCTGTTCACGGCCCTCGGAACGCTGCTGTTGACCTCCGGGTTCTGGATGGTGACATCCGAACGGTTCGAGCTTCGCGATGCCAAGCGCTTGTTTGGCCCGATCAGCGCCGGAGGGACGCTGGGGGCCATGATCGCGGGATTCAGCGTCGGCCCGATCACCCGATACGCTGGCAACAGTGGAGCGGTCGGGAGCCTGGTGCTGGCGCTACTCGTTTGCTTGATCCTGCAGCGATTCCTCCCCCGTGTGCCTGCGGTCGGAGCTACGCCTGGCGCAGAACAAAGCACCGCCCGAGACGGCCTCTCCGTGGTGCTCACGAACTCGCACCTGCGCACCATGGCGCTGATCGTCACCGCGGCGACGTTGGCCTCTTATCTGGTCGACTTCGAGTTCAAGGTTGCCGCCAGCCTGGCGTACGACACCGACGAACAGCTCGCCGGGTTTTTCGGGCGTTTCTACGGGGTCACGGGCGTGATCGCCCTGACAGTACAAATGCTCCTGGCCTCCCGACTACTGGCCAGGGCCGGGGTCGCCGCGAGTCTGGCGGTCCTCCCGATGTTTCTGCTGGCCGGCGGAGGGCTCGCCCTGGCGCTGCCGGGCCTGGTCACGGCCACGCTTCTGCGCGGGGCCGACGCCTCGTTGCGAAAATCGTTGCATCGGGCGGTTCTCGAGTTTCTGTGGGTGCCCGTCGCGCCTGCGATTCGACGCCGCACGAAGACCTTCATCGACTCGTTTGTGGATAGCGCAGCGGAGGGCGTGGCCGCGATATTCGTCTTCCTATGGGTGACCCTGGGCGGGCTGCCCAGTAGCGGCCTGACGATCGCCGTCATTGCTCTTGCAGCGGCACTGCTGCTCCTGGCCCGCATCATGGGCGGCAGCTACTTCAGCACGATCCTGAGGCGCTTGGGCGAAGGACAGGATTCCCTCGAACAGCTCGATCAAGAGGTGATGCAGACGCAGTTCATCGGCGGCGAATTCACCATGACCTTCGCGCAGTTTGATCTCACATCGCTGGCGCTCACCGCGCCCGTCGGGCCCGCAAGCTCGCAGCAAGCGGCGCATTCCGCCCGGCCGCTGTACACCTCCCGAGCGGACCGGCTGTCGTCGGGCGATCCCGCCGTCGTCGCCGCAGCCCTGGGCAGTTCAGATCCCTGGGAATCGAGCCACGTCCCGGCCCTGACCCGGTTGCTGGCTCGCGACGCCTTCCATCGTCGGGCGGAGGCTGCGCTCATGTCGATCGGCGATTGTGTGCCGCAGCTGGCCGAGGTCCTGCTGAGTGACGCCTCCGACTTCGTGATCCGTCGCAGGGTTCCGAGGGTGCTCGCGCGCGTCGACAGCGTCGAAGCAAACGACGTGCTGATACGCGGATTGTCCGCAGACCGTTTCGAGGTTCGCTACCGCTGTGCGGTGGCCCTCGCACGCCGCCGCAAGGCCCGCAGGCCGCGCTCGGACTCGACTACTGAAGAGAATGCCCTGTGGGCCGCCGTCCGTGCCGAGCTGAATCGCGAGCGTCCGATCTGGGAACTGCAGAAACTCCTCGACGAGCAGCCCGGCCA
>JAJCXS010000028.1 GCA_029263335.1 Acidobacteriota bacterium
GTCGTCTTGCCGCAGCCGGAGGGACCGTTGACGCTGAGAAACTCCCCGCGTTCGATCTCGAGATCGACCTGTTCGAGCGCCTGCGTGCGTGAATCTCCGCTGCCAAGCACCTTGGACACACCGCTCAAGCGGATTAGCGGACCGTCTTCGGCCTCCGCGCCTCGTTTGACGGTAATCACACTGGTGGGCCCACGCCCCATCCCGAAAATGCGGCCGAGCTTGCCGAGCATAGTGGTCTCCGGCTGGCGGGCGGTCGACGCCGCGACGAACGTCGGCCCATGATTGCGTATCGCGCGAGGACAGATTGCCCCCCGCCCCTGTTAGACGCAATGCCGACCGGTTTCGTTTCGTCGCGCGGGGTCTTCGCCTCAGGCGCGGCCAGCGGAAGGGTACGCTCGGCTGAAGAGCACTCCGATCAGGACGCAGAAACCAAGAGACAGGTAGCACATGGGCACGATGCCAGCGCGCGGACAGACATGCCCCTGAACAAGCTCCAGAAGCGAGCCGATCAGCGCCAGTCCACCGGCGCCGAGGAGGCCGACCAGGAAGAGCCGGCGCGACCAGTCTCGACGTCCCATCATTGCCAGTCCGGCGGTCATGGCGACGTAGGAGGCGAACGCGATGTAGCACGCTGGCACCGGTCCCATCAGTGGACACGCTCCACCCGCCAACGCCTGTTGCCAAGCGAGTTTCGTGCTCCCCCACAGGCCAAACAGAACCAGTCCGCCCAGCGTGAGCCTCACCAGCGACACGGCACGTTCCTCAACCGATTTCCTCGTCGCCCTCAGCCATCACCGGTGCCAGCGGGGCAACATCGAGTGTGGTGTTGATGGCGGGCGCTTCGAACTGCTGGGTCCCGCCCGTGACGTAGTGAACGTCGACGCTGGCGATCTCGGCCTCACCGCCAAGCCCGAGAATGACAACATGGGACTGGTCGGAGCTGAGGCCCTCTCCACTCAGATGAAAACCGGTGAGCGTCTTTCCCGACGCCGTGGTTACCACGACACGCGCACCCAGAGACGCGGCCGTGTCGGGCAGGCGGACCTTCAGGTAATTCTGATCGCCACCGTCGTTCAGCCACGCTCGTGTCGTTCCACCGACGTTGACATGGAGTAGGTCCGGATAGCCGTCATCGTTGAAGTCGGCGGTGAGCGGCGTAAGGCTGTAGAACGGGTTCGCTACTCCCGCGGCCTCTTCGGCGGCCGCGAACTTGCCGTCGGGGCGCTGAATCAGGAATCGCCCCGGGAGCCGGAAGAACGGCACCTTGTGGGGTGGGAAACCGATGTAGTTCTCGGACACCGCGAGATCCTGCAGCCCGTCGAGGTTGAAATCCTCGAACAGCGCGCCCCAGCTGAACTCGAAGTCAGCCAGATGTACGTCGGCCGCAGTGTCGTCGAACGTGAAATTGCCCGTATTGCGGAACAGATTCCACTTCGGCTGAAAGACCTGGTCAGGCGTGATGTCACCAGTGATCACGAAGCCGGGGACCGTGTTGCCGACATTCGAGAAGAAGAAGTCAACGCGCCCGTCGTTGTCGTAGTCCGCTGCAGCGATCCCCATCGGATACCCATGCACGTCGGAAAAGGGGTTGGGGCTGTTCTCGAAGCGGCCGGTGCCAGTATTCCTCCAGGTTCGCACCTGTCCCGTGTCGTGGGCGACGACGAGGTCGAGCCAGCCATCTTCGTCGACATCCGCGAACACCGCGACGAACGTGTTGTGGACGTACTCGAGCCCGTACTCTGCCGTGCGGTCAGTGAAGGTCATGTCGCCGTTGTTCACCAGCAACAGGCTGGTGGCCCCATAGCCGGGCTTGTTGAAGATGTTCTGGCCCTCCACGAACGGCACGCGCAGATAACCCGACAGATACATGTCGACGGCGCCGTCATTGTTGACGTCACCGAGGCCAACGGAGATGGCGACGGTCTTCTCGTTGAACGGAACCTGCAAGTCGCGACCTTCGAATGACCCGCCGATGTTGCGATAGAAGTAGACGCCGCTCTGCCGCGCCACGATGAGATCGCTGGCGCCATCCGCGTCGGCGTCGATCACCGCTGCACCGTAGGTTGCGTCGGGCAGACTCTTCTCGAGTCCGCGGTTCGCCGCGATGTCCGCGAAACCACCCCCGGCGAAACGCAACAGGCCGTCTTGCTGGTCGACTCCGCCGCCGAGAAAGACCTCCTCGATTCCGTCACCATCGATATCGATCACTGCGGAGGCGAGAAACGGCAGAACGCCGGTGTCGTGAACGTGCGCAAAGGGCACGGAGACCTCGGTGAAGGTTGGAATGCTGTCAGCCTCGACCGTCGTCGCGGGGTAGGGATCGCGGAGGTCAAGCCGCATGCGGACGGTGATGGTGGCGAGCAAAGCGACCACCAGCAGAACAACCACCAGCAGCGCTTTCCTTACGATAGACATATTCATGGGATGAGAATCCTCGAATCTCTCGCTATGAGCGCCGAGAGAGCGCGACCAGCGAGCTGGAAAAGAAGACGAAATGGGCCACGTTCATGGCGGTCGGCAGGAGGAATACGCCGATCGCGGGGACCGCGACGTACGAAACGAAGACGAGTGCCAGGGTCAGGAAGGGATTCGCCAGGGCCATCCAACGCGGGTAGCGCGTTTCCCTCCGCAACACCAAGAACACGAACAGCCCCGAGGCGATCAAAGTGGTGATCCGGATGATCTGGAGCACGTTCTCGTAGAGAAACTCGTAATCCGCCACGATCCCGGCCAGCAGGCCGGCGTCGGGACCGATCGCCTCCGCCTGCGCCTGTGCGATGAGCACGATCAGCGCCCGCGACCCGATCCACACCAGGGCAGTGCCAAAGCCGTAGGTGCCCGCGAAGAAGAAGATCAGGGGCAAGATGCCTCGGGCGGGTTTCAGCGCCTGGTAGACGTGCCAGTACCCAAGAAAGTACAGCGGCCCGCTGATGGCGATGAGGAAGTGCCCCACGATCACTCGGGAGCGGCTGACACCCAGCAGATAGGCGTAGGGGTTCTCGTTGACGTATCCGGTGCTCGAGAAATGCATCAGGAACTCGCCGCTGCCGACGAGCAACGTGGCCGCGATGCCCGCGAAACCCGCCAGCATCGCGCGGCTGGACTCGTTCTTCATACGTCGTCTCGTTAGGGTGGCGCGGCCCGGAGCAGACCGCTGCTATCCATTTGATCCTCTTACCCCGTTGGGGTTACTTCTCCGGGCCGCGCAGCGAGTTCTCTAGCCGCGTGCCCTCAGGGCATCGCGGATCTCGGTCAACAGCACCTCTTCCTTCGACGGAGCCGGTGGTTCGGCGGGCTCCGCTTCTTCTTGTTGCTTCATCGCGTTGAAGCTACGGATCACCATGAAGAGGGCGAACGCCACGATCAGGAAGTTGAGCACCGCGTTGCCGAACAATCCGAAGTTGACCGTCACAGCGCCGGCTTCCTTGGCCGCGGCCAGGGTTACGTAGGGGCCCGCGACGGATCCCTCCTTGAGGACCATGAACATCTCGGAGAAGTCGATTCCGCCGGTGAACAGCCCAACGACAGGCATGATGATGTCGCCGACCAGGGAGCCGATGATGGTCGCGAACGCGGCGCCGATAACGATGCCGACGGCCATGTCGAGCATGTTGCCCTTGGCCGCGAACTTCTTGAATTCGCTTAGCACGGAACGAACCTCCTCGATCGTCCCCGGTTGGAACGATCCGAATAGGTGGGAGTGGCTCGCGCGATTCTCTGCTGACGAGACGGCGACTACAACCGGGGCGGGGGGACCCAACGCTTGAGTGCCAGCGGCAGCAGGAGCAGATCGGCGATCAGGGCGGCAAAGATGCCGAGCCCGAGAAGCAGTCCCAGGTATGCAAGCCCGAGGAACTCGGAGAAGGTCAGTACCGCGAAGCCGACGACCAGAACCGCCGAACTCGCCACCATGGGCGAGGTGGTCGCGGCCAGTGCAGCTTCTGTCGCCGCGGCCGTTGATTGCCCGTGACGCTCGTGTGCGAATCGCGCGATGAAGTGGATGGTGTCGTTTACGGCAATGCCGTAGACGATGCTGAAGATGATGATGATCGAAGGCTGCAGCGGGATTCCCAGCCAACCGAGGAAGCCGAGAATAATGAACAGGGGGATGATGTTGGGTAGCAGGCTGATCGACGCCATGCGCGGACAGCGGAAGGCG
>JAJCXS010000029.1 GCA_029263335.1 Acidobacteriota bacterium
GGTGCTCTGAATCGACCCCGTGGCGAAGGTATAGACCTGGATCCCGACGCTTTCGAGCTGTGCCGAGAGGCTCCGTTGCGCCGGGTCGATCACGACGAAGTCCGGCTGCACCGCCAGGATGGCCTCCAGATTGGGATCGACCAGGCCGCCGAGGCGCGGCAGCTCCTCCACGGCGGTCGGATAGTCGACATAGTCGCCAACTCCGACCACGCGCTCTCCTGCCCCGATGGCGAAGAGTATCTCCGTGGCAGCGGGCACCAACGACGCCACGCGTTGCGGCGTCTGCGCACCCAGCTCGCTGGCCAACAGCAGCAAGGCCGCTGCTATCCCCACAAGGCCTGCACCCCGCTTCCTAGTCACGGGCGAAGCCCCGACGAAGCAGCAGGAAGAGAAAGAACGGCCCACCGAGACAGGCCGTCAGGATGCCGATCGGCAGCTCGACCGGTCGGATCAGGATGCGAGCCAGGACATCGCATGCCACCAGAAAGCCCGCGCCACCGAGCAAGGCACCGGGAAGCACGACACGGTAGTCGACGCCTCCCACGAGTCTCACGGCGTGCGGCACGAGGATGCCGACGAACCCGACCGGCCCCGCCACGGCCACTGCAACGCCGGTCAGCCACGAAGCCAACAGCAGGCCCCGCCGAGTGACCCTGTCCGCGTCCATGCCGTGCGCCTGCGCCTCCTCCAGGCCCAGACTCATCAGATTGAAGCTACGGCCAGAGCGCAGCAGCAGAACCCAGGCGGGCAAACTAGCGACGAGCAGGGTCAACAGAAGCCGGTAGGTAGCGCCTTCCAGATCACCCATCATCCAGCGCACCATCCGCGCCGTCGCGGTGTAGTCGGCGAAGTACTGCACGAGCAGCACCGCGGCGCCGATGGTGAAGTTCAGCGTCACCCCGGCAAGCAGTAGCACGGCGGGCGGCGTGCCTCCGGCGCGCGCTGCCAGCGCCAGGACCAGTGTGGTGGTCAGCAGCGCCCCGGTCAGAGCCGCCGCGGGCACGGTGAATTCGGCGAGACCGCCTCCCGGCACGAAGCGAATGACCAGGAACGTCACCAGGCTAGCGCCCGCAGTAACACCGAGCGTGTAGGGACTCGCCAGGGGGTTCCGCAGTAGCGATTGGTAGGTGGTCCCCGCCAGCGCGAGCGAACCGCCCACCAGTGCCGCCAACAGCACGCGCGGCAGCCGAGCCATGAAGAAGATCGCCGCCGCGGGGTTGTCCGCCCAGTCAAAGGGGTTCGCCCACACTGCCCTCAGGCTGATGTTGGTGGCCCCCACCAAAGGGCCGATCAGCAGCGCCACTGCCAAGAGCGTGCCGGCGAACACGATCATACGAGCACGTCGGCTACGAGCCGTGACCGCGGAGCTCATGCCACACCTCCGGCCGTGAACCGGTTGGTGCCATAGGCATCGTTGAGTACCTCAGGCCTCAGCACCGCCGCCGGCTCGCCGTGGTCCAGAACCTTGCCGGCCTGCAACACGACGACGGCATCCGCCAACGCCCTGACGAAGGACAATCGGTGCGTGCTAACCACCAGAGCAACACCCTGGGCCTTGAGCGCGGCCAGCGTGGCCGTAAATTCGAGAACGAATCCGGGGTCCAGTGCGGCCAGTGGTTCATCGAGCAACAGGACCGCCGGCTTCGCGACGAGCGCGCGCGCCAGCAGGACACGCCGCTGCTCGCCGCCGGAGAGCGTGGCGAACGAGCGCCGCAGGAGATGGCTCGCGCCGACCCGTCGCAGGGCACGGGCAACCGCGAGCCACTCCGCCTGGCCTTCCCATCCGCGCGCCGGCAGCAGCGAGTACAGGCCCATGAGAACGATCTCGTGAACCGTGAAGCCGGCGGCGCGCGGACTTCGCTGCGGCAAGTAACCGATCGCGGCCGTCCGCTCGGCCGGACTCAGCGAGGCGATGCCGCGGTCGCCGAACCGCACCGCCCCCGACTGCGGCGTCAACAGGCCACCGAGAATGCGCAACAGGGTCGTCTTGCCAGCGCCGTTGGCTCCGATCAGGGCAACGCATTGCCCGGGTCGAATGCCCAGACTGATATCGCGCAGCAGCGCCTGGTCGTAACCGAACGTGACTTCGCTGGCAACCAGCGACGCGTCAACGCTCATCGCACGGCCGATGGCGGCGAGTTCGCAGCATGAATGTCACCCTAACCCTCGAGGGCCGGCCCCCATGGACCGGTGACGGTTTCCTGGCTTACGGATCGTCCTACTAACCGTCGCCTTCCCAGGCACTCCCGGTGGCGTTCCGGGTGCATGCGCACCCTCGGACGGTGTTCGTCCCCGTTTACAGTTGCGGGGCAGCGCGGGATTCTCACCCGCTTCCCGTTCAAAACGTGACCCGCTTATACCATGGTCGCCGAGATGCCGACACCGAACTCCTATCGACTCCGCCACGTAACTCTCCACGACGGCACCGGCGGTGCCGCGATCGTGGCGGACGTGCTCGTCGAGGGAGGGCGCGTCGCGGCGATCCAGCCGCCCGGTACAGCTCCGTCGGCCAGCCGCACGATCGACGCTGACGGCCTCTGTCTCGCCCCCGGCTTCGTCGACATCCACTCGCATTCTGATGGCGCCCTCGCTCACCCTGACGCGATCGAGCTTCTGGAGCCTTTTCTGCTGCAGGGAATCACCACTCAGATCATCGGCAACTGTGGTCTCGGTGTCGCACCGGCGCCCCCCGCCCGGCGCCGCGAACTGGCCGCCTTCATGGCGCTCATCATCCCCGAGGGCATGAACTTCGCGTGGACCAGCTTTGCCGAGTACCTCGATCATCTCGAAGCGAAGCTGCTGCCGTTGAATGTCGCCGCGCTCGCCCCGCACGGAAGCCTGCGCTGCGCCGTTACCGGCACCGAACCCGGTGCGGCCCGAGGCGCGGCCCTGCGTTGCATGGGCGACCAGTTGCGCGAAGCGCTAGAGGCCGGAGCTTTCGGCCTCTCTGCTGGATTGATCTACCCACCCGGAATGTGGGCCGACACCGAGGAGCTTGTCGAACTCTCTCGCATCGTAGCCTCGTCCAAAGGCGTCTTCGCATGCCATGTGCGCGGCTCGAGCGAGCTTGCCCTCGATGCCGAACGCGAACTACTGGAGATCGGCGCCAAGAGTGGAGTGCGTTTGCAGCACTCGCATCACGAGGCGTTCGGTCCAGGCTACTGGCACCTGGCGCGCGAGACGCTGCGCATGGAAGACAGCGCGCGCCGCCAAGGCATCGACGTGGCCTCGGACGTCGTTCCCTACCACGCGGTGAACACGACACTGCTCGCCATCCTGCCGCCCTGGAGCCTTGCCGGCGGCATCGACGCTCTGTGCGATCGCCTGGCGCGGCCCGACCTGCGCGCCCGCATCGACGACGAGGTTCACCACCGGGTGCCGACGTGGCCACCCTGGGAGGAAGGTTGGGCGCACAATCTCGTTCGCGCCGGTGGCTGGGACAACATCGTGCCGCTGCAAGCCCGCAGCGAGGGCCACTCGGCGTGGCTGGGCAAGAACTTCGGCGAGATCGCAGCCCGCGAAGCCAAGTCTCCCTTTCAATGCGCCGTCGAGCTGCTGGTCGCCTCCGGCGGCGACGTAATGGCCCGCTATCACGGCATCAGCGGCGCCCCCGGCGACGAGGACCTGTTGCGTGAGCTGCTCGCGCACCCACATCACTCGATCGGCGTCGATGTCATCCTCAAAGGGGCCGGCGTCGCCCATCCCGGCGGCTTCGGAGCCATGCCACGGGTACTCGGACACTACGGGCGCGAGGCAGCCTGGTTCGACACCGCAACGGCAGTTCGCAAGATCACCTCACAACCCGCAGACCGAATTGGCGTTCCTCGCGGACGCGTACAGGTAGGGGCTGCGGCCGACCTCGTGATGTTCGACCCGGTCGCGATCGGTGAACGCGGCACCTACGCCAGCCCACACCGACCACCCACCGGCATCGAGCACGTCTTTCTCAACGGTCGGCACGTTGTCTCTCACGGCACGCTCGTCGCTCATGGCCCCGGCCGAGTCCTGCGCCGCGGCCCGGGCGCCACGCGCCGTTAACCGCACTTGCCCGAATCGCGTCAACTCGTGGAGAAACTACCTACGCCTCTGACTGGCCGCCCAGTACAAGACAGCGCCGATGGCGATCGCGATGCCTCCTGCAGCCAGCGAGAGCACGTCAGCTCCGAGAATAATGGCGCCCGCCACGAGTACTGCCAGTGCTGGGATCACGGGTCCCCCCGGCAGCCGGAAGCCGTCGATCTCCGCCGTACGGCGTCGCAGCACGGGCACGGCCGCGCAGGTGGCCAGGTAGAAGAGCAGCCGTCCCACAGCACTGACCTTCGCCATCTGCTCGAAGGAGCCCGACAGCGCCAGTCCCAGCGCGATGGCCGCGTAGATGGCAATCGACACATCGGGAGTGCGAAAGCGCTCGTTGACGTGCGCGAACCAGGCGGGAATCTGGCCTCGCTCGGCAAGCGCATAGGTTACGCGCGGCCCCGC
>JAJCXS010000030.1 GCA_029263335.1 Acidobacteriota bacterium
CGTAATGGTGGCGGTGCTGCCGATCCCGGCCGAGATTCCGGCCATGGTGAACGGCATGGTGTTCGGACCGATCTGGGGCACTCTGGTCACCTGGGCCAGCGCGCTGGTCGGCGCACAGATCAGTTTCGAGCTGGCGCGCCGTTTCGGCCGGCCGTTGACCGAGCGCGTGTTGCCCTCCAGCGCTTTGAACAAGGCCGACCGCGTGTGCACGACGGCGGGCTGGCCGCTGTTGCTTGGCCTGCGCCTGCTACCGACAGTGGCGTTCACGGTGATCAACTGGGCCGCGGGCCTGACCCGAATGCCCCGCAGCACATTCGTGTGGACCACCGCGGTCGGAATTCTGCCCGGCGCGATCCTGTTCACCTCTACCGGCGCAGGTGTTGGTGCGCTACTGAACCGGCTGGGTGGGCCGACGCTGACCGTCACGGTGACAGTCGTCGCGTTGCTCGTGATGATCGGCATGACAATCTGGCTGTGCCGTCCGCGATCCGCACGCGACTAGGACAGGAACAGGCGCCCTGCTGCCGACGAGATCCTCAATCGGTGCGCAGCGCTTCCATGGGATCCACGGCGGCCGCACGCCGTGCCGGCACATAGCAGGCCACCGTGGCCACGACCAGCAACAATCCAGCGACAGCGGCGTATGTGGCCACGTCGAAACCGCCGATCTCGAACAGCAGACTGCCCAGGGTCTGACGGAGGAAATAGGCGCCGACAACCCCGATTGCCACTCCGGCCATGGAGGTCCGGGTGCCCTGTGAAATCACCATCGTGAGCACGGATGCGCTGGAGGCGCCCAGCGCCTGGCGGAGACCGATTTCCCGCGTCCGGCACTCCACGCTGTAGGCCATCATGCCGTAGATCCCCACCGCGCCAAGTGCCAGAGCGACCGCAGCGAAGACAGCGAGTAGAGACATCGTAAAGCGTCTGCCACCGAGGCCCCCGGAAATCAGTTCGTCCAGGCGGTTCACGCTGAATACGGGCAGATCGCCGTCCAGGTCGGTGACGATGCGACGAATTTCCGGCACGACATCCAGAGGATCGTTCGACGCGCGCACGGTGATCGCCATGCTCGAGCGAATTGCCTGCCCGCTGGCGAAGTAGATGGTCGGCGGGATCTTGCTGTCAGGGCCATGCTCGAGCACATCCTCCACGACGCCGACGATCTCCCAGCCGTCGGCACCGACACTGCCGGCGATGAATTCGCTCAGCGGCGATCGGCCGGCGAAAAGTTGGCGTACGAGTTCACTGTTGACGACGACCACCATCGGGCTATCGGCGACATCGCTGGATTCGAAGCCGCGGCCGGCGGTGATGTCGAGCCCGAGGGTGGCGAAGAACCGGGAATCGACCACGCGTGCTTCGACGAACGTCGCGGTGACGTCGGGGTCGGTGACCGGCCAGATGCGGCTGAAGTTGCTGTGGCTTCCATCAAACGGGACATTGCTGGCGAGTCCCACGTCTTCGATGGCCGGAATTGCCCGCAGGCGTTGGCTCAGCGCTTCGTAGAAGTTGAGGCGATCGGCGGCCTCCGGATAGCGGGCTTGCGGCAGGGAGACGCGAGCGGTGACGACTCGCGTGGGTTCTACCCCGACATCCACCTGGCTGAGGCGCCAGAAGCTCTTGAGCATCAGGCCGGCGCCGATCACCAGGATCAAGGCGATCGCGACCTCAACAACGACCAGGGCCTCGCGCAGGCGGCGCTGGCCACCCACCTGTCCGCGACTGCTCTCGGTCAGTTCGGCGGCGAGATCGCCCGACCGGTGCCAAACTGCAGGCAACATGCCGACGGCGACCCCGGTGAGAAGCGAAACGAGCAGGCTGAATAGCAGCACCGAGGTGTCGACACCGACGCCGCCGGATCGCGGGATGGCGTCGCCGAAGTTGCCCAGCAGTACCTGCAGGCCACCGTACGCGCACACGACCCCCACCGCACCGCCGATCAGTGAGACCGCAATGGATTCGGTGAGAAAGTGGCGGAGGATTTGTCCCCGTGTCGCACCGAGGGCGGAGCGCACCGCAAGCTCGCGATGGCGCGATTCCGCGCGCGCGAGCATCAGGTTGACGACATTGGCACAGGCAACCAGGAGCACCATGCCCACCGCCCCCCAGAGCATCATCAACGGGGCGCGG
The DNA here is from genome assembly GCA_029263335.1 of Acidobacteriota bacterium. Lineage (GTDB taxonomy): Bacteria > Acidobacteriota > UBA890 > UBA890 > WLXD01 > WLXD01. The sequence continues at coordinate 2,134 of JAJCXS010000030.1, forward strand.
TCGTCGGCCCGGACGGTGACGTCGCTGAGCGGGGTGACGTCGATGCCCTGATTGGTGATCTGGTCCGGGTACATTTCGACCAGTGTGGCGTACAGGCTTCTCAGCTCGGCGAGGGAGCTCTCGATGGTCGCGCCAGGTGCCAGGCGCGCCAGTGTCATGTTGGAGTTCGAGTCGCGACTCGGGAGATCGTCGGGGTCCCAGGCGAACGGCACGTACAGCTGCGTCGTCTGACCTTCGCGGAAGAAGCGCGGGGCAACGCCGATGATTGAGTGCGGGACAGAGTCGAGACCGAGGGATTGCCCGACGACTGCGGCGTCGGCGTCGTAGCGATCGCGCCACAGACGGTCGGAGATCACCACGACGGGTTCGCTGCCGAACTGGTCCTCGGCCGCACCGATCAAACGTCCCACCTGTGCCTCGGCGCCCAGCATTTCGAAGTAGCCTCGGGTCACGCGCTGCCCGCGCATACGGACGGGATCGCCCTCACCGGACACCGCGAACATTGCTCCGCCCAGCGCCACCATGTCGTCGAGTTGGTCGACCTGGGCGCGCAGGTCGAGAAAGTTGGGGGTCGAGATCGGGCAGCACGTGCGACCCTCGAACTGCGAGTTGATCACCACCAGTCGTTCTGGATCCGGATAGGGCAGCGGCTTGAGCACGACGGCGTTGACCACGGAGAAAATGGCCACGTTGGCACCGATTCCCAGCGCGAGCGTGATGATCGCCACAACGGCAAACAGCGGCTTTCGTCGCAGCGATCGCATCGAGTAGCGTAGGTCGTCGAACAGGTTTTGCATCAGATTGGCTCGTGGGGTGCGGTTGCGGGTGATAGCCCAGGTGGTGATCGCCGCGAGCGCGCTCTGCGTCGCGGTTTGGGGCTCGCGAGAGGCGGGGGCAGCCGCCAGTTCCAGTTGCCGTAGGAACTGACGAGCGGTATCGGGTCGCTGTGTGCGATCGGGGGACATTGCCGCGCGCAACACCGCAGCAACCTCTGGCGACAGCAGCGGCGCCACGAGCCGCAGGTTGGGCGGAACGCCGTCAAAGCGTCGTTTGACGATCTCGGTCGTGCTACCGCCGCCGAAGGGCGCCTGTCCCGACAGCATCTCGAAGACCACGCATGCGAGCGAGTAGATATCGGATCGCGCGTCGAGATGCAGCTCGGCGCGCGCCTGCTCCGGGCTCACGTATGCCGGCGTGCCCGCGCCGATGTCGATTTCCGGTGGGCGCTCCCACCCGCGTATCGCTTCCAGGTGCACGGCACGCGAGAGACCGAAGTCCGCAACGTAGGCGTGCTCGCCAGTCAGCAGTATGTTTTCCGGTTTGACGTCGCAGTGCAGCACGTCCTTGCTGTGGGCGTGCTGGAGCGCTGCGACCACGTTACGCACGATCGGCAGCGCTTCTTCAATGCTGATCGCGCCGCGCTGAGCGAGGAGGTCGCGTAGCGACCCCCCGGCTACGTATGGCGTTACGTAGTAGGGGCCGCCGTCCACCGAATCAGCATCGAACAACGGCAGGATGTTCGGGTGCTGCAGGTGGGAGGTGTTTCTGATTTCGCTAACGAAGCGGCCGCCAAGGTCGCCGATAGCCTCCGGGAACACCAGCTTGATGGCAACCTGCCGGCCGAATCGGGCATCGCGGGCAAGGTAAACGACGCCCATCGCGCCCTCGCCGATGACACGATCGATGACGTATCGCTCCGACCAGGAGGCTGGCAACTTGGGCGCGGCGTCGGTCTTTCCCGATTCGATGATGAACAGGTCGTCGAAGGACACGCCGAGCGCGTCGATCATCTGTGCCCGCGTCTTGGGTGACGGGCAGGGGTGCTTGCCGTTGACGATGTCGGACCAGTGACCGCGCGACAGCCCCACGCGCGCGGCCCAGGCGTTCTGGCTGCGCGCACTCTTGGCCAGGAGTTCGGCCAGTCGCTGCTTCTTGAGTCGTACGCGCATCGTTCTTTCAGGAGTCCAGGGAAAGACTTCACTGATAGAAAGGATGCACTATCGGGCTGAGTGGTTTGCGGCGTACCGAGAGCCCGGCGCAGAAAGTGTTCGGGAGTGTTCGGAGCTGTCGTGCGGAGGCTGCGATGCCTCGGGCTACGAGGTCGACCCGGGGTCGGCGTCGGCGCGCAGCTTGTGTCCGCGGTTGCGGTACAGCTGTTTGTCGACGACCCCTGCCATGGCGGCCGTGTCGAGGTCGTGGTCGAGGAACGCGTCGACCTTGCGGACGAATTCCTCCGGCTCGGTGAGGGCCTCCGCGTAGCTGACCTCGATCAGGTCGATATACGCGCGGTTGCGTACCAGAAACCGGACCTGCACAAGATGCCGCAGGTAGTAGTCCTTGGTCGCCTTGTCGTCCAGGGTGTTTTCTTCGCCTCGGCGCTCGAGCATCTTGTTCTGCGAGGCGACAACCTCATCGAGGTCGCGACGCATGAAGATCACCTGGTAGTAGTTGTCGTCGGGCAGGTCCTTGAGCAAATGCGAGATGACCTTGAGCACCTTGCCGCGCGCGTTGCGCACCCAACTCCTGTCGGGGTCCTTTTCGAGGTCCTTGACGCGTTCGTATTCGTAGTAGCCCTTCGGGTTGTCCTCGTCAGCAGTACGCTCGTGATCGGTCATCATCGCCAGACCGGCGGAGTCGAGCATGCGCATCATCATCGAGGTGCCCGAACGCGGCAGACCCGAAACAACGATCACGGGCTCACCATACTTGCGCCGACGCTGGGCGCGTTTCCAGACCTTCAGCAACAGACTTCTCCCACAAACAGGTAAAAGCGGTGCGCGCATTGTAGCAACGTGTACCCGCGCGTGACGGCCACTGACCACCGAAACCGCGCAGCGGGGCTGAGGCAGGGCTGATGCCGAGCTGCGGCCAGGGGACCGGGTTACACTCGGCTGATGAAGTGGGCATCGTTCGTCTCCGAAGAACCCGATCTCGAGGTCGCCACCATCCAGGCCTCGCAAGAGGTGCTCGAGCAGCTCGCAGGCCGTCCTGCCGATCTGCTGCTGGTGTTCGTCTCGGCGCACCATGAAGATGACTATCCGGCGGTCCCCGGCGAGCTGCGGCGGTTCTTCCCGGACTCGGTGATCGTCGGCTGCTCGGGCGGAGGCGTCGTTGGCGGTGGACGCGAGGTCGAGTATGGCCCGGCGCTCTCGCTCACCGCAGCGTGGCTGCCCGACGTGCGGGTCGAGTCGTTCCATCTGGAGCCCGACGATGCCGAGGCTCTAGCGACGCGCCCGGAAGGTTGGTACGAGAGGACCGATATCGCCGGCAAGGAACCGGTTCACTTCATCCTGATGCCCGACCCTTTTAGCTGTGATGCTGGCGCCTTGCTGAGCTCACTCGATGTGGCTTTCCCCGATAGCCGCAAGATCGGCGGGCTCGCGTCGGGCGCCTCGCGACCCGGGGAAAATGCGCTGTTCGTCGGCGACTCGGTGTATCCGGACGGCGCCGTAGGGGTACTGCTCGACGGCAACCTCGACATGGATACGATCGTCGCGCAGGGCTGTCGGCCCGTTGGTGCGCCGGTCTTCATTACCGCGGCCGTGCGCAACCGCATCCTCGAGATCGACGGGCGCCGCCCGACCGAGGTAATGGCCGAGCTATTTCATGAGCTCGATCCCGGCGACCAGGATCTGTTCCGCCGAGCGCTTTTCGTCGGCATGGTGATGACCGAGGGGCGATCGGAGTACGCGCATGGAGATTTCCTGATTCGCAACGTGATCGGCGTCGACCCGGAGACGGGCACCCTCACCGTGGGGGAAGTCGTGCATCCGGGCCAGGTCATGCAGTTCCATGTGCGCGATGCGCTGACTTCGGCCACCGATCTGGATGGCTCGCTGAAGAATTACACCAACAAGCAGCCCGTGAGTCCGGCGGGCATCCTGTTGTTCTCGTGCCTGGG
>JAJCXS010000031.1 GCA_029263335.1 Acidobacteriota bacterium
CTTCGCCCCTGGCCAGCTGATCGAGATCGGCCCTGCCCCGGGTCTCGAGAGCGAAGCCACCGAAGGCAGGGTCAGAAGCCAGACAACGGCAGCGGGGCTGACCAGAACCGTCAGCACGGTACTCTCCATCTCGGTAACAGGGTGGGTCTATGTTCGGCTCAATCGTTTCAAGGAGGGCGAGCGGTAGATATCGGACACAGCCCTCGTCCGCGGCCGGCGGGCGCTGATCGCTGCCTGCTACACTTGACGCTCCCCTTCGAGATGAGAGTTCCTCGATGAACCGATACCGCCTCGCTGCAGTCCTTGCGTTGGTCTTTACCGCCGCCTCGGTTGCCACGCCGTACGCGCAACAGCTACCCGTGCGCGAACAGTTTCCGCAGTTGCCCCAGAACCCGTATTGCCTGAAAGCAGCCTGCGGCTACGGTCGCGACGGCATCGCCGAAACCTACACCGGCGGCGGACTGAGCGGTCGGTCGATACGCGCCTACGCGGAGTCCAACGATCAGATCTTCCAGTCGTCGCATGCGCGGCTACGCTCCTGGGTCAGCAGCGGCGAGATGGCAGGCACGCCGCAGAACTCCAACGACATCTGGGGCTATGTGTCGCCGCGCGGCCGCGAGTACGCCATCGTCGGGCTGCTCACAGGCACCGCCTTCGTCGACGTAACCGATGCGACGGAGCCGAACGTCGTCGGGGTAATCCCGGGCGAACCGTCGGACTGGCGCGATATGGCGGTGTACGACCGTTTCGCCTACTCGGTGAACGAGTCCGGCGGCGGCGTGCAGATCATCGACCTCAGGCGTATCGACCGTGGCCAGGTAAGCCTCCTGGGCAATTTCACCGACGGCGGCCTGCGAACGGCACACAATATCTACGTCAATCCGGACTCCGGCTACGCCTATTTGCTGGGCGCCAATGTGGCGCGCGGCGGCTTGGTGGCGCTGGATCTGCGCAATCCGAGAAAGCCGGTGGCGGAGCCGATCGCCTGGGACACGGCCTACGTACATGACGTTCAGGTGGTGACCTACAAGCGCGGTCGCAACAGGGGGCGCGAGATCGCCTTCGCGTTTACCGGTCCCCTCGGGCTACACATCATCGACGTAACCGACAAGGCCGCACCGGTAACGCTGTCGCACCTGCGCTATGCCAACGCCACCTACGGCCACAGCGGTGCCCTGAGTCCCGACGGCCGCTTCCTGTACGTGAACGACGAACTGGACGAGCGCCTCAACGGCAAGGTCAAGGAGATGACCACGTACGTCGTACGGGTCGGCAGGCTGACCAATCCGGTCCTCGTCAGGCAGATCGGCTGGGGTGTCGAAGCGATCGACCACAACTCGATGATTCAAGGCAACAAGCTCTACATGTCCGGCTACACGGGCGGCCTGCGCATCATCGACATCAGCCGCGCCAAGAAACCGCGGGCCCTCGGCTTCTTTGACACCCACCCGGAAACCGATATGGGGCTGTTCCGTGGCGCATGGGGCGTGTTCGCCGGGTTCCCGAGCGGCAATGTCATCGTCTCGGATATCGGGCGCGGGCTCTTCGTGGTGCAGCCGCAATAGCCTGACGGCTAGCCCAGCAGCGCGGTCACGATCTCCGGGAACAGGATGATCAGCAGCAGGCCGACCAGCTGCACAACGATGAAGGGCACCGCGCCACGGTAGATCTGTGCCGTCGCTACCTCGGGCGGCGCCACGCCGCGCAGATAGAACAGCGCGAAGCCGAACGGCGGAGTCAGAAACGACGTCTGCATGTTCATGCCGATCATCACCCCGAACCAGACCAGGTCAATCCCGAGCAGTGCCGCCGCCGGTGCCAGCAACGGGATGATGATGAAGGCGATCTCGAAGAAGTCGATGAAGAACCCCAGGACAAAGATCACCAGGTTGGCTACCACCAGGAAGCCGATCCTTCCCCCCGGGAGACTGGTCAGCAGGTCTTCGATCCAGACGTCGCCGTACAGGCCGCGAAAGACCAGCGAGAAAGCCGTCGAGCCGATCAGCAGAAAAACCACCATCGAGGTCAGTCGCGTCGTCTGATCGAGTGCTGCACTCAGGGCTCGCCGCGTCAGGCGGCGGTTCAGTGCGGCCAGAACCACTGCGCCCAAGGCGCCCAATGCTCCGGCCTCGGTGGGCGTCGCGATGCCGGCGAAGATACTGCCGAGAACGAGCAGGATCAGCACGAGGGGCGGCACCATGGCCACCGCGACCTGCCGCATCAGCGGCCAACCGAGTGATTCTCGATCCTCAGGCGGCAGCGCCGGAGCCGATTCGGGTCGGAAGACCGCCACCGCGGCGACATACAACATGTACATGCCCGCCAGCATCAGGCCTGGCAGCAGCGATCCGATGAACAGATCGCCGACGGGAATCCCCATCTGGTCGGCCAGGACGACCAGCACGACGCTCGGCGGAATGATCTGCCCGAGCGTTCCGGATGCCGAGATCACGCCGGCGGCCAACTCGGCCGAATAGCCATATCGCAGCATCACGGGCAACGAAATCAGGCCCATGGCCACCACCGATGCTCCCACCACGCCGGTGGCGGCAGCTAGCAGCGCACCCACAAAAACAACGGCCAGGGCCAGCCCGCCGCGCAGCGGCCCGAAGAGCTTCCCGATCGTCAGCAACAGATCTTCGGCCAGTCTCGACTTCTCGAGCACGGTACCCATGAAGATGAAGAAAGGCACGGCGAGCAACACGAAATTGGACATGATGCCGAAGACTCGATCCGGCATCGCGTACATGAGGGCCCAATCGAAGAAGCCGGCGCTGACGCCAATGGCCGCGAACAACAGCGCGGTGCCCCCGAGAGCGAACGCCACGGGAAACCCGGTGAAGATCAGCACGAAAACCATCACGAACATCAGCGGTGCGAGCCAGTCGCCGTTCATCCCGTCGCCCCGTCTGGACCGGACGTCGCGTCGTCGGACCGCAGCAGCGCGATTCCGCGCACTACCTCGGCACACCCCTGCAGCGCGAGCAGTGCGAAGGCCACCAGAATCATCGACTTGATCGGGTAGCGCGGTAATCCACCTGGATCAGGCGAGCCCTCGAGCACCGTCCACGAGTTGCGTACCGACGGCCACGAAACCCACAGCGTGAACAGCGAGAACGGCAACAGGAAGACAACCGTGCCGATCAGATCGATCCACAGCCGGCCGCGCTTCGACATCCTTCCGTAGAGCACGTCCACGCGCACATGGTTGTCGTGCTTGAAGGTGTACGCCGCTCCCAGCAGGAACACCAGGCTGAACAGATACCACTGCGCCTCGAGGTAGGCGTTCGAACTCAGGTTGACGCCAAGACCGCGGCCCAGGTATCTCGCCACGGCGTTGTATGCGCCAATCAGCACCATCGCCAGAACGAGCCAGGACACCGCGCGACCAACCCGCTCCGTGAAGCCATCGACCAGGCGCACGAAGCCGCTGCTGCTGTCGCGGTCGGTGATGTCAGACACGTCGCCTCACTCGGTTCCTGAGTACGGAAGCGACGAGCTTACCGGATACGGAGGATCTTCTCGTTTACCGGGTATAGCCACTCGACTCCCCGCTCGGTGACGATGGCATCATCCTCGAGCGGAATGCGGACCTTCGCCCCGCCCCAATCAGGGTTCGCGGTATACGCGAACAACTCGATCGAGAGCAGATTGCTCGGCTTGATCTCGAAGGTCAGACGTAGCGGATTGAACCAGGCGATCGACGGTCCAATACCGTGCCCCAGGTTACCGACCGAATGGCAACCGATGATCACCTCTGTCTGGTCGGATCCGGAGGTCACGTTGAACTGTTCCATCAGGTCGAAGCCGACCTCCTCCAGCGCCGCGTTCACCCGCTCCAGCATCTCCCCCGCAGTCGGCCCCGCGGTGATGGTCTGGCGAATCACCTCACGGACACGCACGCCCTGGTCGAAGGCGTTGCGCAGCCCGCTCGGCACCTCGGTTTCTCCTTCACGCAGCACGTACGCGATGCGTTTCATGTCCGTGTACATGTTCAGGAAGCCGACTCCCCAGTCCATCATCAGCAGGTCGCCGCGCTGGATGATGCGTTCATTGGAGGTCGCCTCGACGCCGTTGGGGCCGGTGATATAGATCGACGGCATGCCGAACGAGGTGTCCAGGCCGCGGTCGTGCAGTTGCTCCATGACCCACCAGGCGACGTCCTCCAGCGCCGTTACGCCGGGAACGATGACCTCGTTCGAGAGCGCACGCTCGGCAATCTCGCGCGAGATCTCACCGGCCTCGGCAAACGCCGCGATCTCCGTGGCGACTCGACGCGAACGAAAGTCCGAAACCAGTTTCTCAGCGGAGACGAAACGACCGGCGTAGGTCTCACCCAGCGTGTCGACGAGATCCTCGTAGGCGCTGTGGGTAAGACCGTCGGCGGCCCCGATGTGATGCGACATGTTGAGACCAATGCGCTGAGGGTCGCGCTCGGCGACAAACTCGCGCAGGTCGAAGTCCCCGGTGACCAGGTCGTAGGCGCCGCTGCGCTCGAGCAGATAGCCACTCACTCCCAAGGCCGCCCGCTCGATCCGTTCGACGCCTCGATCGGTAAAGACGTAGTAGCCCACGCCGCCCACGTATCCTTGGCCGAGGTCCAACCACAGCGGATCGCGGTAGCCTTCTTTGACCACCGTAATCCACATATCGATGTCGTTCTCACGCATCGCGGCTGGCAGGATGTGATCGAACTTGTCGCGACGAATCTGAGCCATGCGCTGCCAGCGACGTTTCGCTTCCTGGCCGCTGGCCGGCGCAACGGGGGTCCACAAGAAGGCGACCAGCAACAGCAGACAAAGTAGACGTCGAGACACGGTGCGACTCCATTGAAACCCGCGAGTGCATTTATCCGTCTCTTGAAGGAGACAAACTCACGCACGGAGTGTTCTGAAGAATGTGGACTTTCTTTCTGTGGTTGGTGCTGTTCGTAATCGCCTGGCCGGTGGCACTGCTTGCGCTGATCCTGTATCCGTTCGTCTGGCTGCTGATGCTGCCGTTCAGACTGGTCGGAATCGGGGTGGACGCCGTGTTCCAGACACTACGGGCGATACTGCTGCTGCCGGCGCGCGTGATGCGAGGACCGGCACGGGCCTGATCCGCAGCTGACGGCGGGATCTTAGCGCGTGTACGCGGTCACCGAGGCTGGGCTGCGCATCGAGGTCGAAGGCCGTCAGGAAATGGCGCGCTGCCGAAAGGCAACGACGTTGCGGGCGGCAGGCCCACCCAGCGCTTCACGCAGCTGCGGTTCAAGAGCCTCCGGCGTGCTCGGGCGTCCCAGGAGGAAACCCTGGACCTGCTCGCAGTCGAGCGCCCTGAGGAAACGCAGCTGCTCCTCGGTCTCCACTCCCTCCGCCACGACCGACAGGCGGAGCTTGTGCGCCATGGCAACGATCGCGGCCACCAGGCTGCAGTTGTCCTGGTTCTCCGGAACGCCGCGCACGAAGCTGCGATCGATCTTGAGCACGTCGGCCGGAAAGTCCTGCAGATAGTTCAAGGACGAGTACCCGGTGCCAAAGTCGTCCACCGACAACCCTATGCCGCGACTCTTCAGCGCCCTCGTGGTGGCACGGGTGGCGTCGCCCCGGGCCATGACGATACCTTCCGTCAGCTCGAACTGAAGAAACGCCGGGTCGACCCCGTAGCGAGCCATCGTATCGTCGACATGCGCAATGAACCCTGGGTCCAAGAAACGCCGTGCCGAGACGTTGACCGAGATCCTCACCGGACCGATACCGGCGTCGAGCCAGTTGCGCCACTGGCGACAGACCCTTTCCAGCACCCATGCACCGAGTGGCAGGATCAGGCCGGTCTCCTCGGCAACGGGGATGAAGTTGGCCGGCAGCACGAGTCCTTCTTCCGAGTCTTGCCAGCGCAGCAGGGCCTCGACGCTGCGAATCGCGTCGCTGTCGGCCTCGAAGATCGGCTGGTAGAGCAGCTCGAATTCGTCCTCAGCGAGCGCCCGGTGCAGGCGTCCGACAAGGTCCAGCCGCGCCGCGGCGTCGGAGTTCATGCGTGCGCTATAGAACATGTACGCGTTGCCGCCCTGGCTCTTGGCGTGGGCCAGCGCAGTCTGCGCACAGCGCACGAGATCGCTTGAAGCGGCGGCGTCATCCGGGCTCACGGCGATGCCCACGCTCGCACTCACGAACACCTCCGTGTCGTCGAGCTCGAACGGAAGTGACAGCGCTTCGATGATCCTCGTAGCGACCGTCCCCGGTTCGAATTTGTTGCCCAGGCCGGCGAGAACCAGAATGAACGCGTCGCCACCTAGTCGGGACAAGGTCTCGTCGGCAACCGGGCGGCCGCGGGCGATCGTATCGCTGCCACGGAGACACCCCTCGAGCCTGCCGGCGATCTGTTGCAGCAGTCGGTCGCCCACGTCACGGCCGAGCGATTCGTTGATGGCCCCGAAGCGATCAACGTCCACATGGAGCACCGCCACGCGCTGCTCGCTGCGGCGGGCGTGCAGCACCGCCTGTTGCAGCCTGTCGTCAAAGAGCGACCGCGTTGGCAGGCCGGTCAGCGAGTCCCGCTGGGCCAGTCGATGGCTCTCCTCGAGATCCCGGTATTGCCGGCTGGACCGCCAGAAGTAGCGCACCCTTTGTTCGAGTAGCGTCGGGCTCCCGGGCCCGCACACGAAGTCTGTAGCCCCCGCAGCCAGCGCCGCGGCCAGGGTGCTTTCGTCATCGGCCAGGTACAGAACCGGAAGCATGTGCGTCGTCTCGTCGTCGCGCAGTTCGGCACACCAAGACAGCGCCTCCAGCGCCGGATCATCGCCCAGCATCAGGAAGTCGAAGTCTGACTCCTCGATCCGTTCGCGTGCGTCGGCAACCGACGCAGCAAGGGTCGTCGTGCCGCCGATGGCTTGCACCGCTTCCACCGCCGCGATCACTGCTGGCGCCGCCGAGGAGTCGCCCTCGACCACCAGCACACGCGGACCGGAAACGTCATTCGACATTAGAAGTCTCTAAAACACATTATTCGGGCCTGAAACATCTCTATGAGCGTTATGAGAGATATTTAAGCATTATTTGGTAGTTCTAAATACCAAAAACGAGCTTTGCGTCATCATTGATAGCTACGAGTGGCCGCAGATGGCCATCAGTGCGCACACAAGACCCGTCGTCTTGCTCCTCCCTGGGGCGCGACGGGGTCGCTATCGAGTGGACGGCGGCGCTAGCCGCGACCGCCGGCCAGACGTTTGGCCTCTGGCATGAGCCGCAGCTGCCACATGCTGATCACGCCAACAGCTGGCCCCAGAGCGAGGATCGCGAACGCCACACCCCAGCCGAATCGGCTCAACGCCCACGGCACCAGACGGATGGTCGCCGTGGTGAGAAGGAACCCCAGCGCCGTCTGCATGGTGAGAGCGGTCCCCACGTAGGCGGGATCGCACAATTCGCTCACCGCGGCGCTGAACTGGGCGCTATCGGCCACAACGGCGAAGCCCCAGAACAGGCACACGACGGTCAACAGGGCCGGCATGCCGGCCAGCCACCCCGCGGTGAGGGCGCAGGCACCCGAGGCGATCATGCTCCAGCTCGCGATCACCGTGCGGCCGTGCCGGTCGGCGAGCAGACCGCCCACCACGCAGCCGACGCCACCGATCGCCACCGTTGCGAACCCGACGATCCGCCCCGGCACATCACCGAAGCCGCCAACCTGATAGCTCTCGAGCAGGAGAATCGGCGCCCAGGCCCACATCGCGTACAGCTCCCACATGTGCCCGAGGTAGCCGAGGTTGGCGCGCCGCAGCGCAGGGTCCGTGAGGGTGCGGGTGGCCTGCCGCCAGTCGAACCGCGCGGCGGGCGGCAGATCCGGGCCCGGACGAACACCGACGGCGACCAACAGCGCCGCCA
>JAJCXS010000032.1 GCA_029263335.1 Acidobacteriota bacterium
GCGTGCCGGCTACAACGCTGTTGTCATGCTGGTGGACGGACATGCCTTCCCTGGCGTGTGGACATCGGACCAGCGCTCACGCCACCCCTTGCTGCAGGACGCAGCACGGATCCGCCAGGCAGTGGAGGCAGGCGATCTGCTCCTGTGGAATTCGACCAACTACTTTCTCGAGAGCTCTCGGCGCGACTTCGAGAGTGCCCGTATCGCGGCGGAGGCGAGGCTCGACGCCGTTCACTACGCGATCGATGTCGCGGCGTGTCGGGCGGCTGACTTTCCACGTTACAAGCCAATCTCGCGAGTTCACCCATGAGGGCCATTGCCGAACGCATTCGTCCCCTGACAGCGTCGAGCCTCCTGCGTACCGGACTCGTGGTGCCGGCAGGGAAGAGGGCACTCCTGCTCGACGGGGAGCAGGCGTTGGGCGTCCTGCCGTCGGGTCGGCACGACCTGGAAAGTCTGGGTCGGCGTTTCGATAGCCGAATGGCAGCGCGCCTACGGTGTGGGCGCCCGAGCCTGCTATTGGTGGTCGATCGTGAGATTCGCCTCGACACGCTTCTCGAAACGAAGGTCTGCGCTCGAAGTGACGGGGCCGAAACACGGCTCCGTCTCGGTCTCCGGATAACGGACCCCAGCGCATTCCATGCGGAACTCGATGAGGGCACCGATTGGGTGGGGCTCTGCCACCTCGACAACATCGTCCTGAGCGAAGTCCGGGCGGGCGGAGAGGCCCTGGCGAGCCTCGCGCGGGGTTCGGAGTTGGATGATGCGTTGTTGCTGCAGATCGAGCCTGCACTCACGCGCTCGGGAATCATCATCAACGCCCTCGCCACCTATGCCGGTCCCTTGTCCCGTCCCTCAAGTGTGGGCGAAGTGGTGGCCCATCCTGCTGCGCCACCGGTGGAGGATCTCGCAGGTGTGGTCGCGGACCTCCCCGCGCCCCACGCTCAGAAACTCGAGGAAGTGAAGGCCGACGCCGCCATCGCAACGGAACACGCGCGCGGAGAGAGCCTGCTGCTCGATGCTGAACTCGAGGCGCGAGGACGGGTGTACGAGCGTGAGCTGGAAGAAAGGGTGAGGTGGTTCGAACAGCGGCAGCAAGAGGCTCGGGCCCGGACTGCGCAGCGGCTCGAGGAGGTGGAAGGCCTGAATCGAGTTCGATCTGGCGAACGGGAACTGTCGGCACGCACAAAGCCCGACGGGGGCGACCAGACGAGCTCGTACCAGAATGTTGCTGAGCCCTCCGAATCCAGGCAACCGCAGCCCGCTCGGGGCTCCGGTTTCGATAGCAGTTCAGCGAGCGTCGTTATCGAGGCGCCCGAACGAGTCGTTACCGCTGGCCACGGGAGACTCCTGATACCGGTACGCCTACGCGATCGTGGAGCCATGAGGGAAGACGAATGGATTGCGAACTGTTGCGTCACCAGCGGCCCCGAGAACGGAGACCAACCTCGAGTCGAATTTGACCAAGACGGCACCGCCATGGTGCAGGTCGATGGCGACTGTTACGGCCGACTGAGAATCACGCTCGAATTCGTCAATCGGACGGGGCCCCAGCGATACAGCGGTTCCTTCAGCCTCGCGGTTGATCTCGAGGAAGGCGGTGAGCTGGTGGTGCACGCCGGAGGGCATCAGAGTCGTGGAGATGCCTTCATCTACCAACCGCTGGAGATCGCCGGGGCGAACGGGGCTCACCGCTACGGGACCTGCGAGGTCACCACCGTGGAAGTCCCGCTGTACCCGTCCGTTCGTGCCGGTGTCGGCTTGTCGGATGTGCTGGGTGGGGAGCGACTCCTGGGCCTCGAAGATCGGCCCGGCGGAGTCGAACGCGTGCTCAGCATCGCCACCGGCCAGCGGCTCGCGGTAGGGCGTTGCCACGCCCGCCAGCTCGACGCACGAGCCGGATCAAGACTGTTGCAGGCCGGCGCCGATCGCGTGGGTTGGATCACCCGATGGGATGATGCTCGGGTGAACCGATTGACCGCGCTGATGAGCTTCGCGCGGGGTGATGCAGGTCGTCCGAGGCTGGAGGTCGAGAACCTCACGGACTACTCGCGGTCGCCACAGACGTGCTCTCTCACAATGAACGGAACTACAGAGACGATGGCGGCTGGTGGTCTCAGGTCCTTCGCGTTGCAGGATGGAGAAGCGATCACCCTGCGGTCGGGCAACCACGCCGCTCACACGCTGGCATCTTTTGAGTTTCACGTCGTGGTCCTGGGGCGAGAAGCGGTCCCACTCTTCAAGACGACGGGCACGGGGTTTGACCACGGCACGGATGACTCGGAGACCCATGCCGTCGTTCATTCTTTGGCGCTGTGGCTGCCCTGGTCGGCGACGCGACTGAGCCGACTACTGCGCAGTAGCAAGAAACCGCTACGCGTCGGGTTTCCTAATGACGGATTACAGCTGTTCCTCGATTACGATGACCACGTCGGTGGTGTAGTCGTCACTGCGAACGAGAATCTGACTCAAACCCTGGCAAGATCATGAGCGCTCCGGACGAACATCTCTCCGACGATCAGTTGCTGAGCGTTGCCGGCGACCAAGATGTCGGTAGTCGGCAGGTGCGGGAGCATCTCGGGCGGTGCGCCGAGTGCCGCGATCGCTACACGGTCATCCACGGATTCCTAGACGGCATCGGTGCGGAGATCCTCGACTCCCGTCCGCAGTGCCCGGCACCGGAGGAACTCGCAGCAATGCCAGCGGGCGCCGAGCGGGATAGTCCGCACATACGTACGTGCCCGCTCTGTCAGGAGGAACTTCGCCTGCATCGGGAACTGGCACAGGATCGGCTGCTCGGTTTCAACGTCGACGCGGTGCCGCTGACGGCGTTCGGCGGCGAAACCTCCTTCGTGTTCCGGTCGGCGGCCACCTCCGTGCGGCTGGCACTTGCCGAGGGGGCGCGGGTCGACGGGGACATTGGTGCGTTCAGCGTCTCGATGCAGGTTGTCGGAGGAGAGATTGTGGTGTCGGTCGAGGGCAATTCAGCCCTCGCCTTGGTTCTGCTGCTAACCGATGAGCAGGTCGAAAAACGTGTGCCGCTCTCATCCGGAGAGCAGCGCCTACCGCTCTCAGCGTGGCGGTGGGCAGCAGTGATCCTCGCGGATGTCGCGGAGGGGGACGAACGATGATGGGGGCCGCTCGCTGGAAGGCAGGCAAGCTTCCGCAGCGGTTGCAGATCGATGAGGTCTGCGACGTGGCTCGGGAGTTCCTCGATTCGAAGCGCATCGTAGGCCTGGAGAGATCCTATTTGCCCTCCGGACTGCGTATCCAGGTCGCGGCGGGGGACTTCGAGTCGCTGCAACCGTTCCAGGAAGAACTTCGACGCTCGCTCCAGGCGGTGGTGAACGGCCTGGCCGAGCGCGCCGGATTTCGCCGTGGATCGGCCGCTCTGTTGTTGGAGCTCATGCCCGACTCGGGACGTGAGGAGGGTTCCGCCCCGTTGCTGACCGCTGGTTTTCCGGTCGGTGAAAGTGAGGTCCGATGGATCGGAGGCCGGAGATCGGACGGCCGCGGCTCTGCGGCGGAGATACAGCTCGTCTTCACCGCGATGGCGTCGAGTCACACGGGCGTCCAGGAACACTGTGAGGTTGTTCTGCAGCAATCCGCATCGCCCGTGGACACAACGAGTGGCGACGAACAGCCACTGCTGGTGCCGAACCCGTTCGCACGGCGGCCCGTTGCCGGGTGCCGCTGTCCCGCTGCGTTGGAGCAGACGGACCTCGCCGCGCGACAGTCATGCGGGGCCGGCGGCGGCGTGCGGCGTGTGTTCGCCGACGACGGCGCGCTGCTGATCGGAAGGGACGATAACTGCTCCCATCTGGTGCCGATCGAGGCGCCTCTCACCATGTCGAGGAAGCACTGTGCCCTCGTAGCGGGTCGCGACGGAGACGTACACGTTGTCGACCTCGGGAGCGGCAATGGCACCCGCGTCGGAAGCACGCCGTGCCGTCCCTTCGAGTCCGTTCGTTTGCATCTGCCGGCTGCGATCGTGGTCGGCCAGCGAGACCTCTTTCAGATCGAGGTTCTAGCAAAATGAACGCTTGGGGCATCGTCTTGGGGAAAGTGAAGACGGAGTTGGTCAGAACCTCTCAACGCGTCGGCGACTATCGCGTGATACCCGACCGCATCGAGATCGATCTCCCCAGTAGCGACTACGACCGCTGGCGGCCCGTGCTTGGAAGCGTAGTGGAAGAGATCGGCGAGGCACTGCAGAGTTGGGCGAGCAGCAGCGAAGCGTTGTGGCACGACGCGTCGGGGCCGCACCTATGGGTGCGCCTCCAACCGATAGCCACGATCAGGATTCGTTGTCACTTCGGAACGTAACAAATCCGCTGTTCGCCGCCTCTTGTTTGCTAGGAGGTACGACTTGAAGAACGGCACGATCATCGAAGGCGCGCAGAACGTTGGCGACACGCTTCACTATCGAGAGCGCGTGCGGAGGCTGCCGGGCGAGCTGAGGTTCCGCGCGGTCCTCGGAAAGGGGGCACATGGTGCGGCCCTGCTGGTTTCGGGCGATGGCGAACAGGCTGGGACGTTCGTCGTCAAAATGCTGCGCCACGAACTGCTCGCCTCGGACAACGCCGTGGCCCGCTTCCGCCGTGAGCTGAGCGCGCACCTACGGCTCTCCAGATCCCTTCAGGTGCCGAGGGTCGTTCGCTGCACCGACCGGCACGACGATGTCGACCCGTCGCTGATTCATGGCCGCTTTCCCTACTACGGCCACGGGAACCTGACCGCCTTCATGGCCCATGGCGCAACGGTCGAGACCGCCCTGGGCGTTCTAGTGGACGCGCTCGAAGGACTCCAGGCGCTCCACGGCCATGGCTATGTGCATCGTGATGTATGCCCGGTAAATATCTTCGTCGGCGACGAGGGCGGCGCCCAGCGAGGTCTCCTGGGAGATCTCGGGGTGGGTATGTTCCTGGAGGCAAACACCCTGATCACGGAGGACGAACTCCTGGTCGAGCGCCAGCTCAGGGTCGGCCATGAAGGCTTCGCCGATTCTTCCCTTGCTGCTACCGAGCATGCGGACTTGCACGGGGTTGGAACGACCCTCTACTGGATCCTGACTGGCCGTGAGACCCCACCCGCGGCACCGGCACAGGGACTGGCGCTGCCCCCTCTCGAAAACTGCCGCCCGGGTGTCGCTGCCGATCTTCACCCAGCGATGAACGGAGTCCTTGCCCGACTTACCTGTGCCTCGATGAATCGCCGATATCCGACTGCGGCGGATGCTCGGCTCGCGATTGCCAATCTGATTGCCGCGCCGCACCGTTCGGGCCCGGTCTTGGGGCGGCCTCCTGACAATGTCGACACGGCACCTGCGTGGGGCGGCAAGACGCCGTCCCGTGCGCGCTACGTCAGAGCCGCAGGCTTGGTCATGGCCGCGATGGCGATCGGTTGGATGGCAGCTGCGCGCGGGGTGGTGCGATGGCCTGCTGTGCAACCGACCGCCGCGGTCGCTGCATCGCTGCCGGCTCCTGTGGCGGAGCAGGGGACGCGCTCGCGAGGCGCCACGGTGGCCAGCGCGAAGAACGCGTCCGAGAGTGGGACGGAAGCCGAAGCGGGCGATCTCGAGCGACTGTTGGCGTTGGCGGTCTCCGCACCCCTCGATAGCGACCCAGGCGCCATGGAGCGGGACCTCTGGAAGACCGTCGACGCCCAGCCGAGGCGCGGGGAGCTGCGCCTGGCGCTGGCGCGTGTGCTGGCGGGCCAGGGTAGGGGTAGGGACGCGACCGGCCTGCTGGCGGCAGCCCCGGCCCGCACAACCTACAGAGAGGAAATCCGTCAGCTACATGACCTCTTGATCGGAAGCGGGACACCTTGAGATAGCGAGTACACCTCGGAGACCCACATGAAGAGAATCGCCACGATTTGCCTGTTGATGGGAGTAGGCGGGACCGCGCTCTTCCTGCTTTGGCCTGATCTGAAGATCGGATTGCACCTGGATGACGCCGAGCCGTTCAGTGTGCGAGCCACTGCTTCGGAGAGGGTGGTCGCCGCCGGTGGCGGTCAGCCGACTGAGGCGGATCGGGCCCACGCGGCGGACCGTGCTCGCTGGAAGGCGTACTACTACGCGCAGCTGAGGGCAGCTGAACTGCGGGGCCCGTCGGACGTCAATTCACGCACGCAGATCACCAACATGAATCTTGGTGAACAGACGCTCGAGAGCTCAGTCAATCGAGAGATCCGGGCGATGCCCCTGAATGAAGATGCGGTGACGCTCGAGTTCGACGGCGACGTGGTCCGTGCCCATGTCGCCCTTGATGTCTCGGACCCAAAGGGCTCTGGGCGTCGCAAGGGACTCCTGGCAGTTCTGCGTGATGTTCGCGCCGGCAGCGGGGCCCCGCACCGTGGCGGAGCCGTGACGACCTCCGGCCGGGAGCAGGACGCGGCCTCCCCGCCAGGGCGTGGCGCTGTGGTGCTCGCCAACCGGGACGAATCGATACGCCCCATGTCGAGCATCAGCACCAATGGCCCGGCAAGAAACTCCGGCTACATCATCGTGCTTCCGCGTAGCGGTCCGATGGTGGGAGTCTTTCCCGTGTTCTACGACTCCCGCGGCACGCTGCTCGGCTCAGCGCACGATCTCGCCCCGGAACGGCGTCTCGCAGGGCTGCCGCTCCTCGGGTCGGATGGCTCCTCCAAAGCTAGCCGCTGGGTCGGATCGCGCCCAAGCCGCCACCAGGGAACCGTCTCTCAAGGCGACGTGTTTCTGCGCACGAGCTTCTCCGCCGACGAAACGACCGCTTTCCGCGAGGCGCTTCAACAGGACCGTGTCGTGATGATCCTCGACGAGGAAGCGTAGATGCGCATAGCGACGGCCGCGTTGACCGGACTGTTGTTCGCAGCGTCCTGTTCGGCAGCGGCTCTGGCGCAATCCGCGCCCGGCGGTGAGGCATCGAGACGAACCATGACCGCACGGGGTAACGCCACGATCTACGGTGGCGATGTGGCGGGTGCACAAGATCGTGCCGTCGGCGCCGCGTTACTAAGAGCACTGGAACGCTTCGGTGGTATGCACCTGGCCGCTCACACGCGGATCGCGAACGACCAACTGGTTCGGCGCGAACTCCAGTCCCGGACCACCGGGTTTGTTCATGGATACGAGGTTTTGGAAGCGGCGGGGACCGGCAGTATTGTGAGTGTCCTGGTGCGGGTGGAACTCGGCAGCCGGCCCCCGCCGCCGCTGCTTCGACGCCTCCAGGACGGTCGGGTGCTGGTCGTTGTGAACGCGACGGGTCCTGGGGCGAGCTCGGCCCTCCGAATACTCCGCCTCGAGCTCGCGCGCCCCTTCCCCGGTGCTCGCGTCGCCCTGCCAACCGCGGATCTCGACGCCGAGTTCTTGGATGTGCCCGGCGAAACGCGCAGACCCGGTGTAGTCGGAGCAACAGAGCTCGGTCGGCAGCTGGGCGCCACCCTTGTCATCCTGGCCAGGGTCCGGACCGAGCTGCTACCCGCGACGGCGGATGATGTGGGCTACGACGTCTCGCCCGCGTTGACCTTTCACGTGGCCGCGACCACCGGCTCTATCCTGGTGCTCTCCGCACGCAACGGCGAGGTTATGGCCGGGCGGATCTTCTCGGAGAGACGCGCCGCGGACGCCGGCGATGCGCTTCTGGCGGCGCGACGATCGGTCGCTCAGCAGGCGGCCTCGATGCGATCCTATGCAGCCAGCTGTTTGACCGAGCACCTGTTCGATCAACAGCGGACACTGCGGGTGATGGTCAAGGGCTCGGCAAGCATGGCGGCACGTGTCAGGCGAAGTCTGGAGGCGAAACGATGGACGGAACAGATCCGGGCGATCGAATCGGATCAGGGACGTCTGACGCTGGCCATCGTGTCGCGCGTCCCAGCTGAGCTTTATGTCGCCGAGTTGCGCGCCGACCCAACGTTCATGGTGGCGGCGTTCGATGCCGCAACGGCGGAAGTCGCCATCGAACTCGCGCGCTGATTCCTCCACGGGTCAGCTAACATATGGAAAGCCTCGCACCGAGGAAAGACATGGATCTGACAGACCTGCTCGGAGAA
>JAJCXS010000033.1 GCA_029263335.1 Acidobacteriota bacterium
TCGATCTCGATGCGACCGTCAACGCTCAGGTCGGGACGCGCGCCGGGCGGCAGGTCGTCGGTCAGGAGTTCCACATCGACGAGTACGGTGCCCTGAACGACAGCGGGGTCGATGCGAATCACGCGGGCGGCAACGACGCCATTGCGCGTGTCTACCGTGGCCGGCTGACCGATGCGGACTTCGCCGGCCTGGGTCTGCGCGATGCGCAGCTCGGCCTTGAGCTTGGTCGGGTCGGCCACGCGGGCCAGCGTCGTTCCGACGCCAATCTGCTGGCCTTCCTCGACCGGCACAGCCTGCAGTACGCCGGTAATCGTGGGCCGCACCTTGAGCGAGTCGAGGTCGCGCAGGCGCAGGTCGAACTCGGCGCGGCGCTGGTCAACCGTCGCCTGCTGTACGGCGAGCTGGGCCACCATCGACTCTTCGATCTTTGTCAGCCGCGTCTGTTCGATCTGGAAACGGCTCTCGAGCTCCTCGGCGCGGCTGTTGGAGATTTCCATGGTGATCTGGGACACCAGGTTCTCTTCGAACAACTGGGTGTCGCGATCGGCCTGCAGGCGCGCCTGGTGGTACGCGGCCTGGACCTGGGCGACCTGCGACTGCTGCTGCAGTTTCGTCTGTTCTAGTGTCACGCGCTGCTGCGTGTAGTTGGCCTCGGCGCCAGTCAGCTGCCATTCGGCCTGTCGAACCTGCAGTTCGAGGTCGGGATTCGACAGAATCATAATCACCGATTCCGGCGTCACCTGGGCGCCCGCGTCGAGCACGATCTGATCGATGACTCCAGCGGTGCGGGCACTGACGAAGAGGACATCCTCGGGTACCAGCGTCCCGGGGCCGCGAACCTGCCGCAGGAGTTCACCCTGCTCGACCGTGCCGGTCCAGATAATCGCCGCTTCCACGCTGGGAGGCGCCGCTTCCAGGGTCATGAAGAACCAGGTCATCGCCACCAGGGCGACCGCGCCCAGCCCGTACATGACGTACTGCTTGGCCTTCCCTTGCGGTTTTCTCTTAATGTCAACCATCGGGCAACTACCAGGGGGTATTCAGTGATGGGATGGGGTCAGGACTCGACGGATCTTTACGCAAGCGCCGTGCCAGCCTGTCCGGATACGGCAAGACTCGTGTTTCCAGGAGCTTGTCAGCAGATTCACACCTGACGCAAGTGCCGCGCCGTGTCGCAACTGGAAACGTCCGTCCCATTATCGAACACTCATTGGCCGGCCGTGCGCCGCCAGGCGGCATGACTGCTATGCTTGGCGAAGCGCACCGCCGCGGAGTCAGTCGGCCGGCGACCGGCACGGCCCGCGAGGTTCGTAGCCCAACCGCATCCCCGTGCCAGGGAGGTTCGCTTGTCGCAGCCCCAAGAGCGACATCTTTTCATTCCGGGGCCCGCCACCGCGGAACCCGAAGTACTCGAAGCGCTTGCCGCGCCGATCCGACCACACTACGGGCCCGACTTCGTCGCCGACTACAACGGCTGTCGGGCGCGCTTCCAACAGGCGCTGCAGACCCACAACGATCTCTTTCTGATCGTCGGCCCGGGGACGGCGGCACTTGATGCTGCGTTCTCAAGCGCGCTTCCGGACGGCGCTCGGACGCTGGTCCCCGTTAACGGCTGGTTTGGCGAGCGGACTGCTGAGATGCTGCGCGCGCACCGCTGCGAGGTGGAGGAACTGCCGTTCGAACTCGGCCAGCCGATCGATTCGGATATGGTGGCCGCGCGCCTGGCGGAAGGCGAGTTCGCGGCCGTCGCGTGGGTGCACCACGAGACGTCGACCGGCGTGCTGAACCCGATAGAACCGATCTGCCGCGCGGCCCGCGCGGCGGGTGCCCTGACCATTATCGATGCGGTCTCGTCGCTTGCGGGGACCGAACTCGCGGTCGACGACTGGGGCGTAGACCTATGCGTTAGCGTTGCCAACAAGGGGCTGGCGGCACAGCCGGGCCTATCAGGCATCAGTGTCAGCGAACGTGCCTGGGCGGCGATCGATAGTAATCCCGATACTCGCGGCTGGTACCTGGACCTGCGCACCTGGCGCAAGTACGACCAGGAATGGGCGGATTGGCATCCGTACCCGACGACGGTGCCGAGCGGCCTGGTCGGTGCGCTGGATACGAGCCTGCGCCTGATCCTGGCGGAAGGTCTGGACGAGCGCATCGTGCGTACCCGCGAGGCCGCCCTGCGCGTGCGCGAGGGACTGCGAGAGCTGGGGTTCCGGATGTTCGTCGACGACGACTACGCCTCACCGATTACCACCTCGGCGTACCCTCACCCGGACCTCCCGGTTGGCGAGATGATTACCGAGCTGCGTGAGCAGCACGGCATCTACATCTCCGGAGGGCTCGCAGGTCTGGCCGGCAAGATCTTCCGGATCGGACACATGGGGCGCTCCATCGAGAAAGAGGAGACGGATCTCCTGCTCGACGCCATCGCCCGGCTACTGGCTCACCGCCAGGCCCAAAAGGAAAACGCCAGCGTCGAAGGCGCGAGCGTGTAACTCGCCTTCAAGCTGGCGCTGATTCCTGAGGTGGTGGCTACCGGTCGTTGGGCACGGCAGCAACCGGCATTGTCGAACGCTTAGCCCGAGATCGCGAAGTCGAGTACCTCGGCCATGAAGCCCTCCACCCGGAGCGCGTCGTCGTAGGGCATCGTGCCGTTGCGGCTGATCGTCCGGCCGGAAGCAGGCGCGAGTGTCACCGATGCCGTCTCAGTCTTGGTAACGGTGTCGGACCCGTCCAGGAACTGGAAGCGCACGGTGATCGTGAGGTTCGATGTCGTGTCGTTCTGAACGCGGGCAGTCCAGGTGTACGCCTGCGTGTCGTCGGTGATATCGCCCCAGTTGAAGTCCTCGCCGGAGAGCAGAATGTCTCCCACGATCTGAGGCTCCTGCGGGGCCTCAGGTTCCTCGGCGGGCGCTACAGGTGCTGGCTCCGGCTCAGGCTCAGGCGCCGTTTCGGCGTCCGCTGGCTCGGGCGCAGGCTCCTCGGCCGCGCCGCATGCTGCGGTAAACGGCAGCACGAGCAGCAGGAGGGCAATCAACAAGGTGTGGCGGGTACGGTTAGCTCTCAATTTTGCTACTCCTGTGCAATCCGGCTCGACGCCGCTGATGGGGTCTCTAGACAAGCCACTCGGCGGCGTCCGAGTCCCGAGCAGCGGCACTCGCGCGAGTATGCCCGAAAATTCATCTGTTAGAGAACTTCTATAATACCGCGCTGATGTCCCCGTCGCAGGAAGATCAACCTCGCTGAGGCGATGCCCATGTCCGAGCAGCACGTTTCGACCCCCTCTCGCACCCAGCAGTTTATCGACCAGGCCGATCGCTGGAGCGCCCACAATTACCATCCGCTGGAGGTGGTGCTCGCGAAGGGAGAGGGCTGCTACGTGTGGGACATCGACGGTAATCGCTACCTCGACTGCCTGGCCGCGTACTCGGCGGTCAATCAGGGGCACTGTCATCCGCGGATCGTCGGCGCCCTGCAGCAGCAGGCTGCCAAGCTGACGTTGACATCGCGGGCCTTTCACAACGATCAGATGGGGGTCTTCCTCGAGACGCTCTGCGACACGTTGGGATATGAGCGGGCCCTGCCCATGAATACCGGCGCCGAGGCCGTCGAAACGGCGGTCAAGGCGACGCGCAAGTGGGGCTACAAGGTCAAGGGAGTAGCGCCGGACAGTGCCGAGATCATCGTGATGGACGGCAATTTTCACGGCCGAACCACGACCATCGTCAGTTTCTCTACCGACGAACAGGCGCGCGACGGCTTCGGTCCATTCACGCCAGGCTTCAAGGTGGTTCCTTAT
>JAJCXS010000034.1 GCA_029263335.1 Acidobacteriota bacterium
ACGCCCGGGCGAACGCCATCGACGGCGGGAGTGGGCAGCGCATCGCAGGCGACTGCGAACCCCCGGTCGAAGCGTGAACTCGCCAGGGGCCGGTCTTCGAACCGAAGTTCATACGTGCGCATTCGGTAGCCACCGACGTTGGCAACGCCGGTGAACTGCAACGGGCGCGTGGCGTAACGGCTAAACGAGCTGTCCATGGCTCAATAGTGGCGTGGGTGATAGGGATTGGGCAAGCTCCGCGTTCAGAACGCACGCACCGGCAGCGCCGCGTATCAAGTTGTGAACGAGCAACGTGAAACTGACGTCGTATACCGGGTCTGCCGCGAAGCCTCCGAGGCTGACCGTCATGCCGGAGGCGTCGTCGAGGTCTACGCGTGGTTGCGGCCGATCAACGCCGTCGAGCACCCGTAGCGGGCGGCGCGGCGCGCTGGGCAGCGCAGCGACATGCTTCGGAGCCGTGAACCGCCGCAACGTGGCCTTGATCCGATCGATCGCCACCCGTTCCCCGAGTCGCACGAACACCGACGCGGTGTGGCCGTCGAGCACCGGCACACGATTGACCCGGACCGAAACCGGAAACTCAGCGTCGAAGATCTTGTGGAGTTCGGCGGGGATCTTCTCGGCTTCGTTGGCAATGTGCGGGATGACGTTGGCGTTCGTGTCCCAGGCGCTCAGGCCATGACGGCCGGCGCCCGAGAGCGCCTGCATTGTGACCACGGTAGCGGCTTCGATTCCATACGCCGCGTAGAGGGGAGCCAGCGCCAGGCTGAGCCCCGAAACAACGCAGTTCGGATTCGTCACCAGAGCGCCGGACCAGTTCTGGGTGTCGAGCGTGTCGAGTGCTCGCGCGTTCACCTCGGGAACCAGCAGAGGCACCTCTGGGTCCGCGCGAAACGCCGACGCGTTGGAACAGACCAGATGCCCCCGTCGAGCGTACTCGGGCTCGAGTTGGCGAGCGATTGGGCCTGGCAGGGCAGACAGGATCACGGGAGAGTCGAGCGGAGCGCCTGGTGACTTGAGCCGAAGCTTCGTCTCCGCGAGGCTCTCGGGGAGTTCGGCCGCCTCACCGTAACAACGACCCACCGAACGAACGGAGGCGACCACCTCGTCGAGCCGGAAGAGGGGATGGTCGCGCAGCCGAAGTGCGATGCGTCGTCCCACAACGCCCGTGGCGCCGAGTAGTGCCACGCCATGGTGCGGCGGCGAGAGTGTTGCTGGTTCGCGGCCAAGCTGCGAAACGACTCCTTGGCCGCTCACGACGCCACCCGTTCGAGAACGTTCGGCCCAGGGCCGATCTCGGTACCCTGCCGACCCAGGGCCGCGGCGCGGAAACGGATGCCGTGGCGCTTTGCGTACGCCACCGCCTTGGGCTGAACGATGACATCGCCGACACGGGCCAGCTCATCCCAACTGGCCGTTACGTAGCGCTGTCGCGCCGGGCTATGAGGACAGTTCGGGTCACCGTCGTAGAGACCGTCGACATCCTTCACCAGGCAGCATTCCGCGGCGAGTTCATGGCTGATGAACAGTGCGGTGAGGTCAGAGCCTCCGCGTCCGAGCAGGTTCATCGAACCGTCCGCGTCGCGGCCGATGAAGCCGGGAACCACGGCAACGTCCACCTCTTCCAGCGTTGAGCGTAGCAATGCAGAATCGACGCTCGCAGGGTGAGCGTCGAGCGGTGGCCCGACGGTGCGCAGGTCGAGCTCGGCCGCTGTCAGTGGGGTCACTCGAACACCCTTGGCCGCCAGCGCGATGCTGAGAAGCCCGACCGAGGCGTGTTCGCCGGTCGCCAGCAGCGAGCCCAAGAGATTCGGCGGTGGCTCCAGGGCGAGCTCGTGTGCCGTCCGCCACAGGTTGTCCGTCGTCCCGGGTGTTGCCGAAACCACCGCGCAGACCCTGCGCCCACTCGCCAGTTCAGCGCGGATCTGCTCGACTGCCCGGCTGAACCCAGCCGCTCCTTCGAGCACAGAGCTGCCGAACTTGAGGACACTCACAGATGCAGGTTCGTTCCGCGTGCCCTTCATCGGACCCGCCCCGCGCGGTCGAGGCCGCGCTGGATGTCGGTCACGAGATCCTTGGGATCCTCGATGCCGACGGACAGGCGCAGCAGGCTGTCGCGGATCCCGGCTGCCGCTCGGGCCGCCGGATCCATCGCCGCGTGGGTCATCGTCGTCGGCTGGGCGACGAGGCTCTCAACGCCACCTAGAGACTCGGCGAGCGCGAAGTGCTGCAAGCCATCGACGAATGCGGCTACGGCCCCCTGACCACCGGATAGCTCGAAGCTCAACAAGCTGCCCGGTCCCTCTTGCTGTCGGCATCCGGTGGCGTAGCCCGGATGGTTGCTCAGGCCGGGGTAGTAGACGTTCTCGACGGCCGGCTGACCGGCGAGCACCTCGGCGATAGCCCTGGCGTTCTCCTGGTGAATCCGGACGCGGGCATCCAGGGTCCGCAGCCCGCGCAGTGTCAGATAGCTGTCGAACGGGCTGCCACAAAGACCCAATGCGTTGGCCCACCAGGCGACCTGCTCGAGGAGTTCAGGCGTTGCCGCCGCGACGGCCCCGCCGACGACATCGCTGTGACCGTTGATGAACTTGGTGGTCGAGTGCACGACGAGGTCGGCACCATGTGCGATCGGCTGTTGCAGCGCCGGCGACAGAAACGTGTTGTCCACAGCGAACAACGCGCCACATGTTCGCGCGGCCCGGGCGACGGCTGCCAGATCGGTGATTCGGAGCAGCGGATTGCTCGGGGTCTCGACCCAGAACATCCGCGGTTTCCAACGCGCCGCGGCTTCAATGCTGGTCGCGGTGCTCAGGTCGGCGTACTCGAGTCGGAAGGCTCCTCGCGCCGCGAGCCGTGTGGCTAGCCTGTGGGTACCGCCATAACAGTCGTGGGTCATCACGACCAGGTCATCCGGTTCGAGCAACTGAAGCACGAGCGCCACCGCAGACATACCCGATGAGGTAACCACCGCACCGGCGGCTCGTTCGAGATCGCCGATTGCCTCGGCGAGCTGATCGCGGGTCGGATTCGACGTACGGCTGTAGTCGTGCTGCCGCTTCTCGCCAAGGCCGGCGAAGGTGTAGTTCGACGACAGATACAGTGGCGGCATGACGGCGCCGTGAGTGGGGTCGGTGCCGACTGCCGCTCGTACGGCCTTGGTCACCGGCGATGGTACCGGCGTCTCGTGAGGTTCGGCGAGAAAGGTGGCGAGCGCGCGCCCGACCGGCTCGGGGTCGGCCAGGAAGGCGTCGTGCCCAACCTTCGATTCGAGAACGCGAAGTCGCGTGGGTCCAGCAAGCTCGGCGCGGAGCTCCTCGACGAGCCACGGCGGCACAAGGGAGTCGGATTCGATAGCGATCAAATCCGTGGCCACCGTGATTCTTGCGGGATCCACGCGGTGACGGTCGATCGACTCGGAGAGCGTGGCGAACGCATCCGGAGGGAACGCTTTGGCAAAGGCGTGGCCGCGGGCATCGAGATAGGACTCGACAGGGAACGCCGGGCCGTTGCTGTTGCGAATAGCGAAGCGCTCGTCGAACTCCGCGGCGCTCCGATACGTGGTCATCGCCAGCCCACGCGCCAGTTGCAGTCCGCGCTGGGCCTGGTTGCCCTCCACGCCAAGCTGAACGATGTTGCGCTGCAGCGCGCGCCAGGCTGTGGCCATCGGGTGCGAACGATGGGCGGCGCCAACGAGGACCAGGTGGTCAACGCGGTCAGCGTGCTGCTCGGCGAAGGCGAGTGCCACCATGCCGCCGTACGAGGAGCCGACAAAACTGTCGACACGAGCAAGATTCAGGTGATCGAGGACGCAGAGCAGCGCATGCGCCTGATCGTGC
>JAJCXS010000035.1 GCA_029263335.1 Acidobacteriota bacterium
AGCCTCTACCAGGCGATCCAGCGGCTCGAGCGACGCGGGTTCCTCGCCGAACAAACCGATGGGGGTCGGGTCGACAAGCGGCGCGGCCGTGTGTACCGGATCGAGCCGGCCGGACGCGACGCGCTGGAGGCGGAGTTGTCGCGGATGCGGCGTGTACTCGAGCAGGCCGGCGCCGCCAGCACCGCCGCGGCAGGAACAGGGCAACAATGAACGGCGGTACCGAGGGATCTTCCACATCCCGGCCACCCGTTGGCGCGCGCCTGTTCGCATTGCTACTGCGCCTCTACCCTCAGCGATTCGGGCGGCGGTTCCGCGACGAAATGCTCGTGTTCTATCGCCTCCATCGACATGACGCGCGGTTCGCGGGATTCGCGGGTGGCCTCCGGTTCTGGGCGCACACTCTGGGCGATGTCGCCGCTACGGCATGGACGCAGCACCTCGAAGCACGCGACAGCAGTGGTGGTCTGCGCGGGATTGCACAAGATGCCAAGTACGCGCTGCGCGGCGTACTCCGTGATCCCTTGTATGCGGTCATAGCCATGAGCACGCTGGCCCTCGGCATGGGCGCGACGACAGCAGTGTTCGGCGTAGTTCACGGAGTCCTGATCACGCCGCTCGACTATCCGGAACCCGACTCCCTGGTTCGCGTCTACGAACGCGAACACGATAATCCCGGCGCGAGGATGGTGGCCTACGGCAACTATGACGACCTGCGTCGAAGCACCGGGGTGTTCGAGGAACTCGCGGTCTGGACCTGGGAGACGCGAGTGTTGACCGGGATCGATCGCGCCACGACGATCCGCGCCCGAGCTACCTCCGCCAACCTCGTCGTGGTGTTTCGCGCGGGAGTGGCTCTGGGGCGTTGGTTCTCGGCCGATGAAGAAACCGAGGGTCTCGATGTTGTCGTGCTGTCCGACGAGCTATGGCGAAACCGCTTCGACGCAGACCCTTCGATCGTTGGCCGGTCCGCCACGCTCGACGGCAAGCCCTACGCTGTCGTCGGCGTTATGGAACCCGGATTCGACTTCCCCGTCGCCGACGCGTGGGTACCCCTGCCCCCGGTCACAAGCCCGCAGGGGTTGCGGCGCTGGCACCGCCACAACATGGTGGGGCGCCTGCAGCCGACGGTATCGGCAGCGGAAGCGAACCTCGCCATAGGTTCCGTGGCCGAACGGCTCGAGGCCGCCCACCCAGACACGAACACGGGCAACTACTTCGAGGTGATCCCGCTACGCGAGGACGTCGTGGGCGACGTGCGACCCGCGCTGAGAATGTTATTCGCCGGGGTCGGCACACTCCTCGTCATCGCCTGCGTCAACCTCACGAGCTTGTCGCTTGCGCGCGCGGCCACGCGGTCGCCGGAGTTCGCTCTGCGCCAAGCCCTCGGAGGCTCGGCGATCCGCCTCGGGCGCATGCTCGTGGTCGAGTCCGTCGGCCTGTCTCTCGTCGGCGGACTCCTGGGGATCGGAATTGCCAGGCTGGCACTGAGCACGGTCGCAGCGCTCGCTGGGTCATCTGTACCGCGACTGGACTCGGTCGAATTAGGCCTCCCGGTGTTCTTATTCTCGGCGGCGGTCAGCCTCGGCACCGGTATCGTCGTTGGCTTGGCCCCTGTCATTCGACTCGCGTTCGGCCGAGAGGTTAATGCCACGATGCTACTCGGCGGCAGCCGCGCGTCCTCGACTCGCGGCGTGATTCGAACGCGCCGCTTCCTAGTGGTCGCCGAACTCGCGCTGGCCCTTGTTCTGACCACTGGAGCGGGGCTTCTCGTACGCAGCCTGGCGGCGCTTCAAGCGGTCGATATCGGTGCTGACACCAGCGAGTTGCTGGCGTTCGACATCGACCTACCGCGCGGCGCGACCTACGGCGGCAGGCCCGGCGGCCAGTTGATGGAAGGCGCATTGAGCCATATCGAAGCGCTCCCGGGGGTCGAGCGCGCTGCAGCCGTGCTGACGCCGCCGGCAACGCCAGGCGGCTGGGGGGCCACACTGACGATCCGAGGTCGGCCTGTTCCCGAGGCGGAGCTGCCTTCGGTTCACTACAACGTGGTCTCGTCGGGATACTTCGAGACCCTCGGCGTCCAGCTCCTGGAGGGTCGTGGCCTGACCCCTGATGACCCGATCGATGACCTACCGGTTGCCCTGATCAATCGTGCCGCCGCAGAGAAGTACTGGCCCGGGGACGCGGTACTGGGCCAGGAGATCATGGGCACCGAAGACGGCCGACTCCCGTGGCTCCGCATCGTTGGCATCGTCGACAACATCCAGCAATCGCTGACGCGGCCCGCCGAGCCAGAAGTCTTCGTACCGATGGCCCATGACTGGATCTTCAACTACGTCGTGCTGGCCCGCTCGCCAGGCGATGTACTCGCCGCCGCCGCCGAGGCTGATGCGATCTTCCGTCGCGCGGATTCCGACATCCCAGTCCAGAACATGGGTACCTTCGCGGGACGACTGGGGTCGAGCATCGCCCAGCCGCGATTGAATGCAGCCCTGATGTCGGCCTTCGCAGGAATCGCTCTCCTCACAGCCGGGATCGGCGTGTACGGCGTTCTCGCCTATTCGGTAGCAGCGCGCCGAAAGGAACTCGG
>JAJCXS010000036.1 GCA_029263335.1 Acidobacteriota bacterium
ACCGGCGTGATCGGCAGATTCAACTGGAGATTCTGCCAGCTAGCGCCATCGTCGAACGAGACGTACAGGCCAAACTCGGTGCCGGCGTACAGCAGCCCCTCCCGTTCCGGATCCTCACGCACCACGCGCACCGGCGAGTTCGCGGGGATGCCGTGGCTGCCGTCGGCAATGCGGCGCCAACTCTCACCGAAATCCGTCGTCCTGTAGATGTACGGCGCCCAGTCGTCGACCCGATAGCGGTACACGGCCACATAGGCCTTGCCGGCGCGGTGTGGCGACGGTTCGATACGGTTTACCGTCGACAACTCCGGCAACCCTGGTGGGGTCACGTCGGCCCAACGGCCGCCTCCGTCGCGGCTGATCGAAACGATTCCGTCGTTGGACCCGGTCCAGAGGGTCGCTGCATCATGCGCGTCCTCCTCGATTGCCAGTAGTGCCGAGTAGATCTCCACGCCTGTGATGTCGTGGGTAATCGGGCCGCCCGCCGGGCCGAACATCTCGGTGTGATTACCGGTGAGATCGGGGCTGATCACTTCCCAGCTCTGACCTTCGTTGCGCGACCGATGGACGTACTGCGAGCCGTGGTACAGAACCTCCGGATCGTGGCGCGACGTGGTGATGGGCGCATTCCATTGAACCCGAAAGCGCAGCTCGCTCTCGGGCATTCCTGCCATGTTCTCCGGGTAGTCGCGAATCTGGCGAAACTGCTCGGTGCTCTGGTCAAAGCGCGCGAGGCGGCCACCGAAACAGCCAGAGTAGAAGACCTCGGGATTAGCGGGGTGGATGGCGATCGGCCCCGTTTCGCAGCCGCCGACCGCCCGCCAGTGCTGCATCGAAATCCCCGAGTAGGTCGCCATGCTGGGCACCGAGATCGTCGAGTTATCCTGCTGAGGACCGTAGATTCGATACGGAAACCCGTTGTCGACGGTCACGGAGTAGAACTCGGCCGTGGGCTGGTTGAACTGTGGCGACCAGGTCTTGCCTCCGTCGAGACTCACGGTAGCGCCGCCATCGTTGCCCATCAGCATCACGTCGGGGTTGGACGGGTCGATCCACAGGTCGTGATGGTCGGAATGCGGCATCGGGATCGAGGCAAAACTCTCGCCTCCATCGATGGATCGAAAGAAACCGCTATTGAGCACGAAGACCGTATTGCGATCGCTGGGATGTGGCTCGATGTGCATGTAGTACCAGGATCTGCTCAGCAGTCGCGACTGCTCGCTGGCTTTGTTCCAAGTGTCGCCGCCGTCGTCGGATCGGTATACCGCGCTGCGATCTTGATCGGCTTCGACCACCGCCCACACGCGGCTCGGGTCGGCTGGCGAGACCGCCACGCCGATGCGTCCCACCAGGCCCTGGGGGAATCCGCCTTCAAGCCGCTGCCAGGTATCGCCACCGTCCCTGCTACGAAACAGGCCGCCATCTTCGGAACCCGAAACCACCGTCCAGGGTTTGCGCTCGCCTCTCCACATCGCCGCGTAGAGGATGCGCGGATTTGAAGGGTCCATGGCGATATCGACAGCTCCGGTCTCGGCCGAGACAAACAACACCCGCTCCCAGTTCGCGCCGCCGTCGCTAGATCGATACACGCCGCGCTCTTCGCTAGCACCGAACGGGTTGCCCAGCACCGCCGCGTAGACAAGATCGGCGTCCGCTGGATGAGTGAGAACGCGGCCTATCTGGCCCGCGTTCTCGAGCCCGACGAACGACCACGTCTCGCCCATGTCGGTTGAGCGATACATGCCGCGCCCGATCGAAACGTTGCCGCGAATGCACGCCGAGCCCGTGCCCACGTAAATCACGTTGGGGTCCGCCGCCGCCACCTCGACCGCGCCAACCGGGCCGACACCCAGGAAGCCATCGGTGACATTGCCCCAGGTATGGCCGGCGTTATCGGTACGCCACACACCGCCCCCCGTCGAGCCGTGGAAGAACGTGAACGGCTTCCCAGGAACGCCGTCGACGGCTGTGACCCGCCCTCCCCGGTACGGACCTACGCTTCGGTACCTTAGCCCCGCCAACGACGATTCCGGCGTGGCCGCCGACTGCGCGCGAGCAGGTACCAGAGGCAGCCCGAGCAGAAACACGGTGACCAGGACACCGACGGCGCGGAGAGAGTGGCGTTCAAGCATGAGCAGTGGACCTCACGTCGATTCGGGAACGGGCTCGCGGGCATTTCGCCAACGGTATCGCGGGCCAGATTGTGCCGATCGAATCGCCTGCCGTCGAGGCCCGCGACTTTGCTGGACTCGCTACAGCGTGTTCACTAGCAGCCCATGTCGAGTTCGACGGACATTCACTGGGGCGCGGTCACGGCTCTTGCCGTCTTCTATGCGCTGATCTTCGCCCTCGCTGCGATCGCCTCGCGACGGCGCGCCACGAGCCCCGCCGACATGATGTTGGCGGGTCGCGACCTGCCTCTGTGGCTAGCCGCATCGACGATGGCCGCCACCTGGGTAGGCGGTGGCTATATCAATGGTTCCGCAGAGACCGCCTACGCTTCCGGTCTGGTGTGGGTGCAAGCACCCTGGGGCTATGCGCTCAGCCTCGTCGTCGGCGGCCTGTTCTACGCCCCGATCATGCGCCGCCATCAGTTCACGACGATGCTGGACCCGCTGCAACGGCGCTTTGGCGACCGGATGGGAGCGGTGCTCTACGTGCCGGCGTTCACCGGTGAGGTGTTCTGGAGCGCCGCCATCCTTACAGCGCTGGGATCGACCTTCGGCGTCGTGCTGGGCATCGACGTTCAATCGGGCATCGTCGTGTCGGCTGCTGTTGCGGTCGGCTACACACTGCTCGGCGGACTCTGGGCCGTGGCCGTCACCGACGTTGTCCAGCTGGGCGTTCTGGTTCTCGGCCTGGCCGTCGCTACACCGTTGGTCGCAGCGCACCTCGGGGGTGTGGCGAGCACCTGGTCCGCGTACACGGAGCACTTCGGCGCGGCCGCACGGCTCATGCCACCGCTCGACGGCTGGCGCCAACCAGAATGGTCTGGCTCGTTCTGGAGCTGGTGGGATTCGGCGCTGCTGTTGATCTTCGGCGGAGTCCCGTGGCACGTGTACTTCCAACGGGTCCTCGCCTCACGCGACGCCACCACCGCGCGGTGGCTCTCGCTCCTCGCGGCACCCGTGTGCATCGTCGCGGCCGTTCCGGCGGTGCTGATCGGCGCGGTCGGAGCAATGACGGATTGGGGCAGTCTCGGTCTTGCGGCCCCGGAGGCGAATCTCGTGCTGCCGTGGGTCCTCCGCCACCTGGGCGGCCCACTAGTCGCCTCGGTGGGGCTCGCGGCGATTGCCGCTGCGGTGATGTCGTCGGTCGACTCCTCGATCCTATCGGCGGCCTCGATGGGCGCGTGGAACCTGTACCGACCCCTCATCAATCCCGGCGCGTCGCCGACCGAGCTGCGCCGTGCAATTCGCTCGGGTATCGCCATCGTAGGGGCTGCGGCATTGCTGATCGCACTGCGCGTACAGAGCGTCTACGGCCTCTGGTTCCTGTCGAGCGACCTCGTCTATTGCGTGCTGTTTCCACAACTCACGGCCGCGCTCTTCGACCCCAAGGCAACTCGAAGCGGAGCCAAGGCCGCGCTCATCGTGACTGTCTTCCTACGGCTGGGCGCCGGCGAGGCCATGCTCGGGCTGCCGCGACTACTGCCTTACCCGATGATCGATGCCGTCACCGGGGTATCGATGTTCCCCTACCGCACCTTCACGATGCTGTGCGGGTTGGCGACGCTGATGCTGGTATCGCGGCTCGGGCGCGGCAGCTCGCCCGCCACTCCCCTCACCCCGCCGGACTAACCAGGCCACACGGGCATCCCGCTGGCACCTTGCTCGTCATCGGCCGCCCCTACTCTCGCGACAGGTAGACACTCACGGCCACGTAGTAGACGACGAAGACGAGCGAGACCCATAGCGCCCCGACGGACGTCGGGGAACTCCAGATCGCGTAGCCGAGGGCGCCGCCCCAGGTGATCGCCAGCGCCAGCGTTAGGCGGCGGAAACGCTCCATTCGAGTGGGATAGACCCACTTGGCCGGCACGAACGTGGCGATGGCAAGACCAGCCACCACGACGAGATTGACCGTCGTTCCCAGCGGCAGGTGGTACAGGTACAGAACCGTCACATTCCAGTACGAGGGGAAACCACGGAAGAAGTGATCCGCGGTCTTGGCGTCGGCCTGACCGAACTGATACGCGGACACCAGCACGATAGCGAAGGCTGTCGCCATGCGCGCGCTCGGCGGCACCAGCTCGAAGCGTAGGACAAGGAAGGCGGGCGCTACCGCGTAGTTCAGGTAGTCGACGAGATTATCCAGCAGCGCGCCGTCGTAGGCGGGCGTTGCGTCGGCGACGCGCACTGCCCGAGCGAAGTAGCCGTCAAGCGCGTCGATCAGTACCGCGGCGAACATCCACGCGAACGCCAGGCGCGCCTGTCCATCGGCAATCGCCCCGAGGGCCAGCAGGCCGCACACCGCGCCGCTCGCGGTGAACAGATGGACCGCCCAGGCGGCGGCACGGCGAGAAGTTGACACATGCATCGCCGCGCATGGTGGCAGAGCGCAGTCGACGTAGCTAGAGTAGCGCCGCAGGCTCTGCAGAACCGCCGCGCGTTTCGCCCCATGAACGGCGCGGCCCCCTTTTTCGGAGGAACCATGTTCGCCAAGCTCACGCGCGCGTTGTTAGTGCTCACTCTCGCCGCCGGTATCGGCGCTCCGCTGGCCGCACAGGACCAGGACGAGGACAACTTCGGAGGGATGATCCCGGCACCCGATCGTCGCTCCGACGAAGGGCAGGGCCCGTTCAACCGTCTGATCATCCGAGGGGTAACGCTTATCGACGGCACCGGCGGACCCGCATCGGGACCCGTAGACGTGGTCGTCGAAGGGAACCGCATCGCGCAGGTCCGCACCGTCGGATTCCCCGGCCTGCCGATCAACGACGACCGCCGCCCGGGCGATGCCGACCACGAGGTCGATGGTTCCGGCATGTATCTGCTGCCGGGCTTCATCGACTTGCACGCCCACACGGGCGGCCGCGGCAAAGCCCCCAACGCCGAGTACACCTACAAGCTGTGGATGGCCAACGGCATCACGACCTCGCGTGGCGTCGGCCACGGCAGCTTCGAGTTCTCCCTGCACGAGCGCGAACGCGCCGAGGAGAACGCCATCGTTGCGCCCCGCATGGTCAGCTTCGTGCGGCCGGGGTCCGGCGCCGACTACGACGGGCCGGACGTCACGGACGATCCGTCGGCTCGCGAATGGGTCCGGTACGCAGCCGAACGCGAAGCCGATGGGCTCAAACTGGGCTCCTACCCGCCCGACATCATGGCAGCCCTCATCGACGAGGCGCACAAGTACGGCATGGGCACGACGGCGCACCTCGGACAAGGTGGCGTGGCGCAGATGAACGCTCTCGATGCGGCCCGTGTCGGCCTCGACTCGATGACCCACTACTACGGCCTGTTCGAGTCGATGTACGACAACTACAGCGTGCAGCCGTACCCGGCCGACCACAACACCAACGACGAACAGCATCGCTTCGGCCAGGTGGCGCGTCAGTGGGACATGGTCACGCCAGGCTCGGACAAGTGGAGGGCGGTCATGCAGGAGATGCTCGACCTCGACTTCTACCTGAACCCGACCATGACAATCTACTCGGCCGGTCGCGACGTCATGCGAGCTCGAAACGCCGACTGGCACGACGAGTACACGCTGCCGTCGCAGTGGGACTTCTACCAGCCGTCGCGCCAGGCCCACGGATCCTACTGGTTCGACTGGACCAGCTGGGACGAGATCGCTTGGAAGAACTACTACAAGGTCTGGATGCAGTTCCTGAACGAGTACAAGAACCGCGGTGGCAAGGTCACCACCGGCTCGGACTCGGGTTTCATCTACCAGCTCTACGGCTTCGGCTACATCCTCGAGCTCGAGATGCTGCAGGAGGCCGGTTTCCACCCTCTAGAGGTCATTCGCGCCGCCACCATGCACTCGGCGATGGAAATCAACAAACAGCGACCCGCCAACGAGCACCTGAAGATCGGCGTCGTCCGACCCGGGTACCTGGCCGACATGATCCTCGTTGACGAGAATCCGCTGGCCAATCTCAAGGTCCTTTACGGCACCGGCCACGAGCGCATCCTCGACGACGGCACCACCGTGGCTCGCGTTGGCGGCATCAAGTGGGTCATCAAGGACGGCATCGTGTACGACGCCGAACAGATGCGCGCCGACGTGCGCGAGATGGTGCGCGAGGCAAAGGCGGAACGTGCGATGGAAGAGGCTGGTCAGTAGCCGGCGACCAGCTACTCGCGAACCAGGGCCTGCAGGCGCGCGGTGGCGGCTTCGGCCGCCGCCGCGTTGCCGCGTGCCGTGTAGAAGCTGGCGAGTTCCTGATGAATCCACAACGCGTTCGCCCAGCGTTCCCGCAACAGCAGGAGCGCCGCTTCGGCGCCGGCGAAATCACCACGCGCCTGCAGGAGCCGCGCCCGCGACCTGCCCGACCAGTAGCCCTCGGCGTCGAGCGCGGTAAGCGTATCCAGAGTCAGAGCGGCGGCGGCCAGGTCGGCGCGCCACAGTTGCACGTCGATGAGCCTGCCGAGCATCGACGGCAAATAGGGATCCAGGCTCACGCCGCGGCGAGCAGTGGCCAGCGCCAGGTCATCGAAGCCCATCGCGTGCTCGAGTTCGGCGCGAATCATGTAGATCCAGAAGATCGATGGGCCGTAGGTCTCGGCTTCGTCGAGCGAAGCGCGCATTTGGCCCAGATCTCCCTGCAGTCTGGCCAGCAGGGCTCGTGCGATGTGCACGACCGGATCGTCCGGATCACCGGCCAGCGCGGCGGCGATGTCCTGTTCCGCGAGCGCGAGTTCCTCCGCCGTCCACGGCCGCCAGTCCGCGGCCTCGGCCCGTATTGCAACCCGACCAGCGCGGGCGCGCGCGAAGTCGGGATCGAGATCGAGCGCGCGGCGAAGCACGTTCGCCGCCTCCTCGGCCCGGTGCAAGTCACGCTGTGCCGCGCCGAGAAGAAGATCGCCTGCCTGAACCCCCAGCAACATGGCCTCGCGGCTGGTGGATCCTCGCAGGGTGCTGTACTCGCTGGTTAGATCGAGCAAGAACTGCAGCCGCGAGAGCAGGCTGCGTGCGAAGTCCGTATCGGTGTACATGGCGACCGGCAGGTCCCAGTCCTGCCCCCACCAGTTCGCTCCGTCGGGCGCGCCGCGCACGCGCGCCGCGACCCGCAGACGATCGTCGACGTGCTCGAAGACAACCCTCAGAGTCGCATCGGGATCATCGTCGGGTTCGACGACGACCAGCCTGGTGTCACGCTCGATTCGGTCGGCCAGCAGCTCGCGCGTGGCCGCAGCATCCAGACGGTCGCTCTCCCTCACCTCGAGCGTCAGAGCAAGCCGGCCGATCCGCTCGTACCCCGCGGCCGGAGCCGGGCCGAGGCCGCCCGACGAAGTCATCCAGACCGTCGCGGCGGTCAGCGCGAGGCCGACTCCTCCTGCCAACCGCCACCATCGCCACGACCCGCCGCTGTCTTTGGCTGCGCTATTCCCTTCGGCCTCGCTACCGCTTGCCCCGGGCAGCGATGCCACGAACCGGTACCCACGACGAGGCACGGTCTGAATGTAGTCGGGGTTCTTGGGATCGTCTCCAAGCGCTCCTCGCAGCACGCTGATGGCGTGGGTGAGCGAGTCCTCGGCGACGTAGCTGTCCGGCCAGGCGGTCTCGAGGATCTTGCTCTTGGTGACGAGATCGCCACCCGCAGCGATCAGGCAACCGAGGACCGCCAGGGCTCGTGGCGGAAGCTGCACGAGCTCGGCCTGGCGGTAAAGAACTCCAGCGTCCGCGTCATAGCGGAATTTGCCGAATCGCACGTCTTTGGCCACAGCCTCTGGATCCTCTGTTCCTGAGCGTACTCCACCCCCTGCGGATGGTACGGCCGCTCGCTAGCGCCGCGAAGGGGTCGTCGCCTAGAAACCGAAGGGGCCCCTGCCGGCTGACGCCTCAGGCAACGGTTTGCGGGGGAGCAACTCGTCGCGCATGGCCGTGTGATACGCAAACGTCGCGATGATTACCGCGTTCTTCATCATGTCTGCCGGTACCAGCCGCTCGTAGGTATCGAAGTTGGAGTGATGCGAGCGCGTCCGGTATTCCATCGGATCCTGGATGAACTGGAACCCGGGCACACCCACGGCATCGAAAGCGAGGTGATCGGTGCCGCCGGTGTTGCGAATCGTCAGCGTTGTCATTCCGAGGTTCGACAGTGGCTTCATCCAGGCGGCGAAGATCGGCTCGACGCCTTCATTGCCCTGCATGTAGACGCCACGGATAGCGCCCGTGCCGTTGTCGAGGTTGTAGTACGCCGACACCTTGCCGTGCTCCGGGTACGTGTCCATGTCCGCCGGATCGGCCAGATTCGACGCGACCCATCCGCGCGAGCCCAGCAGTCCCTGCTCCTCGCCGGACCACAGCGCGATACGAATCGTCCGCCGCGGCTGCAGGCCCGATTGCTTGAGGATACGAATGGCCTCCAACATGGCCGCCGACCCGGCTGCGTTGTCGGTCGCACCAGTGCCCGCGTGCCAGGAATCGAAGTGAGCTCCGAGCATGACGACCTCGTCTGCCAGATCGGTACCCGGGAACTCCGCGAACACGTTGTAGCCCTGCAGGTCGTCGTCGTGGAACTGGCTGGCAATCTCCACCTCGAGCCGCACCGACTCGCCTTTCTCGAGCAAACGCCACAGGCGCCCATAGTGATCGCTGGTCAGAACGACCTGCGGCGGAGCCTGGGGCTCCTCGGGATCGCGCGGCCCACCGCTCGACACGAACAGTGTCCCAGCTGTTCCGGACTCGGCCCTTCCGGA
The DNA here is from genome assembly GCA_029263335.1 of Acidobacteriota bacterium. GTDB lineage: Bacteria > Acidobacteriota > UBA890 > UBA890 > WLXD01 > WLXD01. The sequence continues at coordinate 8,871 of JAJCXS010000036.1, forward strand.
AGGCTCGAGCACCGCCGCGACCCCTTCGTCGCGGAGAAAATTGTTGACCTTGGTGCGGAAGGCACGCGCAGCGCGGAACGCCGCGAAATCAAAGTTGCCGCGACGGCCGCCCGGCTGCGGCGCGGCCGCCAGCTCAGCCAGTTCCTCGTCGGTATAGCGACGTGCCTGCGCTTCCCAGCGAGGCTCAGTTTCCGGCGGCGTTTGTGCCAGCACGAACTTTCCGGCCAGCTTGCCCTTCAGCTCGTCGAGATCGTCCTCGTCCTTGACGGTCACCATGACCGCCTCCGCCTCGATGCGCCCCTCCGTGCCGGGAGTCCAGGCCTTCGGATATCCGATCAGGGGAAACTGGACCGGCTCGGTAACGTGCGCGTAGAAACGCTGATTGCTCCAGCCCAGGCCGAATTCGCCCCACGCTTCCGTGCGGGCGTTTTCGATACCCCATTCGTTGAGAAGCTCGACCGCGTAGTCCGCCGCGGCAAAGAACTGGGGAGAATTCGTCAGGCGCGGGCCATGCACATCCGTCAGTTCGCGCAGGATGTTCATCACCTGCGAGTGATTGAACCCTTCGCTCTTGATGCGGTAAACCGCGTCAAGGTCGACTGCCTCGTCGCTGGCGGCTACCGGTATCGCGAGAGCGACGACCAGAATCACAGCGAGGAAGGAAGCACTGCGTGCACGTTGCCACATACCCATGGTGTATCTCCGGCGGAGGCGCCCTCGGGACGCAAACAAGAAATCGGACCGCGCTAGCTACTTTGAACCTGCGCCGACGCGACCGCAACCGCCGATGGTAGGGTCGGTACTCGACACTGACAACATTGCGTTTCCCCTACAGGCTTGCTCATGCTTCGTCGCCACGCCATCCGCCCGGGTCTGGTGCTGCTGTTCCTGTCTGCCGCCGCGCTGGCGCCCTGGGTCGTGAGCCGCGCCGTGCCCTCACAGGAGGAACCCCCTGGAGACGTTATCGCCAACGCGATGCGGGCTCTGCTGGACGACCTGACCCCGGCACTGGTGCGCTATGGCGCAACGGCGCTGGAGGATGAGCAGCGCTACGACTGGAACTATCAAATAGCGGGTCGCGTCGGTCTACCGATGTTCGAACTGGACGAACAGGACCGCGAACTCTTCTGGAATCTACTCGAAGCTGCGCTGGGACAGGGCGGCGCCCGTCAGGTGCGCGACATCATCGCGATCGAACGCCACATGTTCGAGACCACCAATGATGAATCACGCGATCCGGACTGGTATTTCCTCACCATGTTCAACAGGCCGCGAGCGCGAGGCGGCTGGGGTTGGCGATTCGAGGGCCATCACATTTCGATCAACCTCACCCTGCTGGAAGGGAACGTCGTCGGAACGACACCGCTATTTCTTGGCACCGAACCGACGCGACTCTCACGCACCACGAGCCGACCCGAAGCGACGCCGCTAGGGCACGAGGCAGCGGCTGGTCGTGCATTGCTCGAAGCGCTCGACGCTGACCAGCAACGACGAGCTGTCTTCGCGGCCGCGCCGCCGGACGACATCATCACGCGAGCCGACCGCCGTGCCGCCCGACCTAGTCTGCTGGGTATCCGCTACGGTGAGCTCAACGCGACCCAACAAAGCCTCATGCGCGCATTGATCCAGCGATACACCGCTCGGTTGCGACCCGACCTGGCAGCCAGCGAGTTCAAGGCCATCGAGGAGGCCGGATTCGACGAGGTTCGCTTCGGCTGGGCCGGCCCCGTGACGCCGGGCGCGGCGCACTACTACCGGGTGCACGGTCGTGATTTTCTCATCGAATACGGCCACGTGGACGGCAGCGCAGAGCATGTGCACTCCGTATGGCGGAAGTTCGACGATGATTTTGCCCGTCGGACCTTGCGCGAGCACGCCGCGACCCGAACAGCGGGCCGCACGTCGCTCCGCGAGGTGGAGGCACCCAAAGCAGACGAAGCACCCACCGATGTGGCGATCGCCGTCCCCGCTGCGACCGCGCCGCCGCGTACGCTCGAACTGGTCGCCGCCGAGGTCGAGGCCAACGGCTGCGATGCCACCGCAACCGTGATGTCCAGGCGCTCCCTGGTGGGCACCGACGAGCTGCCCCGCAACGTCATGCCCGACCCCGATCTGGAGGTCCTGACCCTGAGCATCAGCTCGTCCGAGGCCCGCGAGGGGCTCGAGAACCTGTGCCAGGCGGGATCTCGAATCGACGCCCTATCGCCACTCCACCCGGACGGTAGCCTGATTGGCAAGAACATCACCGTCAGACTGGAGTTGGAGGGAGACTCGCGTGTCAGCGTCTGGCGCGCGACCCGCATCCGCGCCATCGCCCCTGGACAGTAGCGCAACGTGGTAGATAACAGCCCAAGTGAGCCAACTAGCGGCGGCATGCGGCACGCCTGGCCGCTGATCAAGCGGTTCTGGCCTTGGGTCCGACCCCACCAACGCTACGTCTGGATGGTCACTGCCCTGCTGGTGCTTTCGACACCCCTGTCGTTGGTGTCGCCACTCATCGTTCGCCGCGTGGTCGACGACGCGGTCCTCAGGTCGAGCCCCGACGAGGTGCTCTTCTGGGGCGTGGTGCTCGTCGGTATGACGGCTGTAGCCATCGTTTTTGGCCTCGCGATCGGCTACGGGACGACGCTGCTGCACACCAAGGTCCTGCGCGATCTGCGGGTGCAGCTTTACCAGCATATGCAGCGGCTTTCGCTGGGCTACTACCACGACAAGGAAACCGGCTGGCTGATGTCGCGCCAGACGGACGACGTTGACAGTCTTGACGGCGTCATGGCCGACGCCTTCGCGCGAGCGCTGATCGATGTCATCCGCGGCGTCGGCTTCGCGGCGATGATCCTCTACATCGAGTGGCGCATGGCCGCTGGGGGGCTCTTTCTGGCGGCCATCATCTTCGGGTTCCAATACCTCATTTCGGGACGCATGCGGCGCCTGTCCAAGGCGGCTCGTGAACATTGGACGGCCGTCAGCAGCACTCTGCACCAGGGGCTGTCCGGGCACGCGCTCGTTCTTGGTACCGCGTCCGAGGGTCGTGAGGCACTGCGGTTCGTGAAGACGCTGCACACCAGCGTTCGCGCCAACGTGAAGCGCGACGTCTTTTCGCTGATCACCAATCACGTCTTTGGGCTGGTCGGTGGCGTCGCTCCCACGATCATCGTGCTAGGCGGCGTCTACTTGATCGTGACCAGCGACTTCACCGTGGGCGGCCTCTTCGCGTTCTTCATGTACCTGACCCAGCTGTTCGGCGCCGTTGGCCGCGTCGTCGGCATGAATCCACGTTTGCAGCGATCGCTTGCCTCGCTCGAGCGCATCTACGAGGTTCTCGACACGGAGCCGGAGATCGTGTCGACCGGCAGCACCCGGATCGCGCCGCTGTCCGGTGGGATCCGCTTCGACCAGGTGTGCTTCGAATACCTGCCGGGGCGACCGGTGCTGCATGGCATCGACCTGGAGGTGGCGCCCGGCAAGATGGTGGCACTCGTCGGCCCGTCGGGAGCCGGAAAGAGCACGCTCGCCGGGTTGGTAGGCCGTTACTACGATCCCACGGCAGGGCGTGTTCTGGTTGATGGCATCGATCTGCACGAACTCGACCTGCGTTGGTATCGACAACACGTCGGCCTGGTGCCCCAGGAGATCTTCCTGTTCGACCGCAGCGTAGCCCACAACATCGCCTATGGATCGCCGGGAGCGACACCCGACCAGATCCGCGTGGCAGCCGAGGCCGCCAACGCACGTGCTTTCATCGAAGGCATGCCGGAGGGGTTCGAGACCGTCATTGGTGAGCGTGGCGTGAAGCTCTCGGGAGGACAGCGACAACGTCTGGCAATCGCGCGCGAACTGCTCCGCGATCCCCCCATCCTCATTCTCGACGAGGCCACGTCGTCGCTCGACTCCGGAACAGAGGCACTGATCCAGGAGGCTCTCGGTACTCTGCTGGCCGAACGAACGTCAATCGTCATCGCCCATCGGCTATCGACGGTGATTCGTGCGGATCAGATCGTGGTCTTGGACGACGGCCGTACCGCCGAGACTGGAACGCACGCCGAGTTGATGGGCAACGGCGGTCTGTACGCGCAGCTGTACCGTTCACAGTTCCGCGATCTTGCAGAACCGTCGCGGCGAGATTGAGCCGCGACGGTGGCTGGCAGCCAGCCCTATCCTTCAGACGGACGTTCGGGATTTGGGGAGCCCGGAGCGCCGTCAAGGTACCAGCTCGCGGTCTGGCGATCCACCTTCGGTCCCAGACTCTCGCAGGCACGTTGGCGTAGAGGGTCACGCTACCGGTTGAAGCGTCCTGCGTGTCGATGCTAGCTTCCGTCGCGGTTCCACAATTACGCCCGGACCTGGCGTCAGTGAGCGAGGCCCGGGCGTACCAACGCGGAGGGCGGCATGAGCCTCGATGACATGGATGGCGGCATCAACACCGGGAAGATGATCATCGGCGGCATCGCGGCCGGCGTCGTGATCGACGCTGGCGAGATGGTTTCCAACTTGTTCCTTTTCGCCGAGGAATTCGGCGCGATGAACGAGACCCTGGGACTCATGGAGCCGAACGCCACCGCGCTCATTCTGTTCAACGTGCTCGGCATCTTGCTCGGGATCGGCACCGTCTGGACGTACGCCGCCATCCGGCCACGCTTCGGCGCAGGCCCGTCGACCGGGATCTGCGCCGGCCTCGCGGTGTGGGGATTCTTCTACCTGCTCCCTGGCATTGGGCAGCACCTAATGGGGATGTACCCGTTGGTGCTGTTCGCCAAGGTCGTCACCTTCCAGGCGCTCCTGATGTGTGCGGCCGGCTACGTCGGCGGCATGTTGTACCGCGAGAATTAGCCGACTCCGACACTGACGCAGACGCAGACGGGACTCGTGCGGCGTTGAGACCCGCGGGGAGGGGCCGCTCCTGGCCGGCCTGGGCCGACGGATGTCCACGATGGCAACGTCAGGACCGGCGGGCCGCTGCTTTATTGCGGAATGTTGCTGCCGCATGGCGGGTCTAAGGGCTAGTGTCGCCCGCAATCCCTGCCGCGACATTACATCCGGAGTCCGTTGATGGCTGGTCACCAACACGCGAATCGTCACCGCGGCATGCACCGTGCGCTGTTGGTCGCGGCGCTTGCTGTGCCGCCCCTTCTCATTGCGGGCGATGGTACCGCCGACGTGGGTCAGTGGCGCTCGATTGATGGGCGCGGCAACAGCATCCGCGAGCCTGGGATGGGGGCGGCGGAAACCGCCCTGACACGGCTCGCCGGCCATATGTACGGCGACTTCGTATCGACACCGGCGGGCGCTGATCGCCCCAGCGCACGCGCAGTCAGCAACAGCATTGCAGACCAGTCGGTGCCCGGGCTCAACGCCGACGGCATGTCCGATTTCGTCTGGCTCTGGGGCCAGTTCATAGATCACGACATGGATCTCACGGACTCTGCACGTCCTGCGGAAGCCTTTGACATCGACGTGCCGCGTGGCGACCCCTTCTTCGACGTGACCGCGAGCGGACACGTCACCATCGGGTTCAGTCGCTCCGCCTGGAAGCCGGGAACGGGCACGAGCCGGCTGAACCCACGCCGTCAAATGAACTCGATCACGTCCTGGATCGACGCGTCGAACGTTTACGGTTCCGACGCCACCCGCGCTGACGCCCTGCGCGCCGGGAGAGGCCGGCTGCGCATGAGCCGCGGCAAGATGTTGCCGAAGAATACGCCCGGATTGCCGAACGCCGGCGGCACAGGCGCCGCGTTGTACCTTGCCGGCGACGTGCGTGCCAACGAACAGACGGGCCTGACGGCCATGCACACCTTGTGGGTGCGGGAACACAACCGCATCGCCAGACGCGTCCGCGCCGACAATCCTTCCCTGAGTAGCAACGAGATCTACCAGCGGGCACGCGCTGAGGTAGGCGCCCTCATTCAGGCAATCACCTACAACGAGTTCCTGCCGGCACTGCTCGGCGCCAACGCCCTGGCCCCCTATACGGGATGGGACCCGAGCAGCGACGGAGCGATCGCCCAGGAGTTTTCTACGGCCGCGTACCGTTTCGGTCACAGCATGGTGTCGCCGCAGATCTTGCGGCTCAAGCGCAACGGCCGACCCGTGCCCCAGGGGCACCTGTCGCTGCGCGAAGCGTTCTTCAACCCGAGCGCTTTGGTCGAAACCGGTCTGGAGCCGATCCTCCGCGGCCTCGCCGCGCAGCGGGCTCGCGCTATCGACAACATGGTGATCGACGAACTGCGCAACTTCCTATTCGGACCACCCGGCGCGGGAGGATTCGACCTGGCTGCGCTCAACATTCAGCGAGGACGCGACCACGGGCTGGCCACATATTACGATGCACGCATTATCTTCGGCCTCAAGCCGCCGCGCAGCTTCGCGGATATCACCAGCAACGTGCAGGTCGCCGCACGCCTCGAAGATATCTACGGTCAGGTCAGGAAGGTGGACCTGTGGGTCGGGGGTCTCGCCGAGGATCACGTCGAAGGGAGTCAGCTCGGGACACTGTTCCACGCGATCGTCAAGGACCAGTTCGAGCGGCTACGCGACTGCGACCGTTTCTGGTACGCCCGCGTCTACAGGGGCGAGCAGCTGCGGCAGATCGAACGCACGACGCTCGCCGACGTGATTCGGCGCAACACTCGAATCGGCAGAGAGCTGGCCGACAACGTCTTCCGCACCCGCTGAGCCGAGTCCGGCCGCGGCCCGGCAGCCCACTCCGCTAGGCGTACAGAGCGGCCACGTAGGCGCAGTAGCCGAGCAGCAAGACCCCGCCTTCCCACCGCTGTATGCGCCCGTAGGTGTACAGGGCAACCGTCGCTGCGGCGGTCATCAGCAGCATGACAGGTAAGTCAAAGGTAACAACAGCCTGACTCACCGGCACCGGCTCGATCGCGGCCGCAATGCCGAGGCCGCCGAGCAAGTTGAAGACATTGCTACCAATAATGTTGCCAACGAGCACATCGGCCTCGCCGCGCAGGGCGGCGACCATGGAGGTGGCCAGCTCGGGCAACGAAGTGCCGAACGCCACCACCGAGGCCGCGATGAGAAATTCGGGAACGCCGAAATTGCGAGCCAGCTCGGAGGCCGCATCGACCAGTAGCCACGCTCCCACCATGAGGCTCACCAGGCCCGCCACCGCACGAGGAATCTCAACGCCCAAACGAACGGCGACAGCCGGGTCGAGTTCCATGCCGCCGACGTCGGTCGCCTCCAGCTCGCTGTCTTCGCGCCTCGCAAAGCGTAGGGTCGCCCATGTGAAGGCCAACAGGCTGACGAACAGCGCGACGCCCCAGAAGCGCGAGATCACGCCTGTCGCCGCAAGCGCGAATACGAGAACGCTGGCCAGAAGCATCAACGGCAGCTCGCGCTTGAAGATCTCGCGACTACATGGGATGGCATTGATGAGCGCGCTCAGTCCGAGGATGAGACCAAGGTTGGCGATATTGCTACCGACCACGTTGCCAAGCGCGATGTCGGTGCTACCGCTCCAGGCCGCCTGCGCGCCCGTTAGCAGCTCGGGCATCGAGGTGCCGAACGCGACCACGGTCAAGCCAATGACCAATGGGGTCACGTTCAGCGACAGCGCGATGCGCGAGGCGCCTACGACCAGCCATTCGGCGCCGTAGTACAGCCCGACCACGCCCAGGATGAGAAACAGCAGTGTCACGCAGTCGGTCCTACAAACGGGTCGCGCCCGTGCCCTTGGGATGCCAGCCGCAAGCGTAGCAGGCCGAGGCGAGTCTCGACTGGCTCCCATTTGCGTGGCCAGCCGATGAGAACGACAATCACCCCATGGCAAAGCCGAGAGTGCTGATCGTCGAGGACGACGCCGATATCCGCGAGGTTGTTCGCTACAACCTCGAACAGGAGGGCTTCAAGGTCCGTGAGGCCGCCACGGGCGAAGCGGGACTGGTCTCGGCGCGAAAGAAGCCGCCGGACGTCGTGCTGCTGGATTTGATGCTGCCCGGCATTCAAGGGTTGGAGGTTTGCCGGCGCCTGCGCAATCTGACCGAAACGCGAGCCACGCCGATCGTCATGTTGACCGCGAAAGGCGAAGAGTCCGACATCGTTGCCGGCCTGGAGATGGGTGCGGACGACTACATGTCCAAGCCCTTCTCGACCCGCGAGCTCGTCGCCCGCGTCCGCTCGGTCCTGCGCCGGGGACGCGCTTCCGACGACATCGGGACGATTACCGAGGTGGGCCCGCTGGAGATCGACTCCGGACGCCATGAAGTGCACTTGCGTGGCGAGCCACTGAAGCTCACGCTGGCGGAGTTCAGGCTGTTGAAGTCGCTGTCGGACAACCCGGGCCGGGTGTTCACCAGGGCGCAGCTGATCCGCAACATAACCGGCGGTGACACCCACATCGTTGAGCGCAACATCGATGTCCACGTCCGCTCGTTACGTAAGAAACTCGGCCCGGACGGCTACCTGATCAGAACCGTCCGCGGTGTTGGCTACAAGCTCGAGGACGAGGCTACGGGATAGAGAGGCAAACCGGTGCGACTACGTTTCTTATGGCGCCTCTACATCACGTACGTGTCGCTCGTTCTGCTGACCGCGGCCGCGATTGGCGTTCTCACCGAGCGGCAGTTCCGTGAGGAGATCAACACCCGCATCGAGCACCAGCTCGTCCGGGAGAGTGCCGCGCTGGTCCCTGCCAGTCGCCCTCTGCTGGCCAACGCCGATTTCGCGGCCGCCCGGGAGGTGGTGACAGAGGTAGGCGAACTCACGGAAACCCGGGTGACTCTGCTGCTACCCGACGGTCTCGTAGTGGCCGACTCTTCGGAACGCCCCGAGAACATGGAGAACCACGGCGAGCGCCCCGAAATCGTGGCAGCCCTACAACACGGCCGCGGCGTCGCCCGCCGCTTCAGCGAGACCACACAAACCGACCGGCTCTACGTTGCCTCCCGCGTTTCCGCGAACGGCACCGTGGTCGGAGTGGTGCGAACTTCGGTAACGCTGGCTGATATCGACGCCCAGAGCGCGGCGATGCGAAAGCGTGTCGCCCAGGGCGCGGGTCTCGGCATCCTCTTCGCCCTCGGTATCGGCCTGTTCGTTGCACGCCGCGTGACGGCGCCGATTGCTCAGATGTCGGCTGTCTCGGACTCGCTGCGACAGGGCGACTACACGGCCCGCACCCAGCTCGACCGCACGGACGAAATTGGCGTTCTCGGTGAGAACCTCAACCAACTCGGCACGGATCTATCGAAGCGCCTGTCGGGACTTGGACGACAGCAGGCGCAGCTACGGGCCTTCCTCGGAGCGATGCAGGAGGGCGTCGTAGCGATCGATCCCCGCGACCGGGTGGTCTTCTCCAATGCGATGGGAAGACGGCTACTGCACCTGGACCCCGGTGAGCATGAACTGGACATGACCCAGATGCCCGGCGGCCTGCTCGAGGTTCTGGCGGAGGTTCGCGCCATGGGTACGCGAGCCCATAGCGAGATCGTTCAACGCATCGACGATGAAGAACTCGTGCTCGACGCCCGCGGCGCGCCTTTCACCGCCGACGACGACAGCGGCGTTGTGCTCGTCCTGTACGACATCACCAACATGCGCCGCCTGGAGCGCGTCCGCACCGACTTCGTCGCCAACGTGTCTCACGAACTCAAGACACCGCTGACCTCGATCCAGGGATACGTGGAGACGCTGCTCGACGGTGCCATCCACGACGACGAGTACAACACGCGTTTCCTCGAAAAGACCCATGCCCAGGTTCGCCGCCTGACCCTTCTGGTTTCCGACCTCCTCAGCCTGGCTCGCATCGAGTCCACCTCGTTCCGCACCGAATCGGCACCCGTGGATCTACGCGAGATCATCACCGAGTCGGTGACCTACCGCCACGATCCGCTGCAGGCAAAGCAACTGAAACTCGACCTGAATCTGCCCGACCGGCCGTTGTTGATCGACGGCGAGAGCGAGGGACTGCGACAGATCGTCGACAACCTGCTGGACAACGCCATCAGCTACACACCGAACGCTGGCAGCGTTCGCGTGGAACTGAGATCAGAGGGCTACGACGGGATCCTCCGCGTCGGGGATACCGGCATCGGGATCCCCGACGATGCCCTCAACAGGATCTTCGAACGCTTCTACCGCGTCGACCGGGGACGCTCGCGGGAGCTGGGTGGCACGGGGCTCGGACTGTCGATCGTTCGTAACATCGTGCATCGAATGCAGGGCACGGTCGCCGTGCAGAGCGAGCTGGGCATCGGCACCACCTTTACGGTCACGCTACCGCGCGCCGACGAGCCGATCGTCATCAGCGAATCCGAAACGCACTCGTAGGCTGCGTAACGCCCGCTATCGGACGGTAAGCACCTCGAGATCGCGGATCAGGCTGTCCATCTCGAGGCCCGGGATCGAGCCCGTTGTGCGGTCGCCCGTTGATCGCTCCAACACGGGCTGCTCGACGCCGCTCACCAATACGCGGCAAGACCACTCGCCCAGCTTGCCGGACATCTCGACGCGGTAGTCGGCGAACTCGGCATCGAGAACAAGGCCGAGCATGCGGGCACCAAAAACCGCGCTGCGAACCCGATGCAGCAACTCGGCGTCAGCACCGTCGTCGGCTGGCAACACCACGATACGCGGGGCGGCCAGTCGCCGGTCCAGGTCCATGGGCGGATCGGAGTATTGATCGAGCCCGCTGAGCAGCTGGTCGATCGCTGCCTTGGGGTATCCCGCCTGGCGGGCAGCAATCGTCTGATTCCAGGCCGCGTCGAAGTCTGCCAGCGACCAGGCCGCCGTGGCGACGAGGTAGTGGAGCTCGGCGTTGCCGGGGTCAAGGGCGGCGGCGCGCATGAAGGACGCCTTGGCGCCCAGGTCATCGCCCAGCTGAGCCTGAGTGCGACCCAGATAGAAATAGGCTGGCCAGTACTCGTCGTCGCGCGCCAGGATCGCCTCCAGATCGAGCATCGCCCCCATGGCATCGCCCTGATCCAGCTTCTGCACCGCTTGCTGCAAGCGCCGGCTAAGCTCCGCCTCTTGCGCCGATACCTCGATCGGCCGCGTCGCTACCACGCACACCAGTAGCGCTAACGCGGCCAGCCACAAGGGCCGCTTCGGCTTCGCTCTCTGCATCTTTGTAGCCTAGCAGCCCGGGCCGGAGCCGGCAGAGTGGCCAGGTGGCTTTGCCGGCGCTCCGAGGCGGTGCTATCCTGTGCGACTCGCACGCCGATTTGTAGGTCTGGCCCTGTCAGACTCAACTCCGGTGCATGCGCCGATAGCTCAATTGGATAGAGCGTCTGGCTACGGACCAGGAGGTTGGGGGTTCGAGTCCTCCTCGGCGCATTTTTTGCTGCCCAAAGGCCGGCCGCGGCCTCGGTGGAGCCTGGCGCCATGACACCCGAGCAGCTCGACGCGTGGATGCAGCTCGCGGTCGAACAGGCCGAGGAGGCAGCCGCCGATGGCGAGGTACCCGTCGGCGCGATCGTGGTAGCCCAAGGCGAGGTAGTGGGCCGAGGCCGTAACCGCACCGAGGCCCTCGATGACCCTTCCGCACATGCCGAGATCGTCGCGCTGAGGGAAGCCGGGCAGGCCACCGGCGATTGGCGCCTCGAGGAGGCTACCATGGTGGTGACTCTCGAACCTTGTCCCATGTGCATTGGGGCCATCATTCAGGCGCGCGTGTCTCGTCTGGTCTACGGTGCCGCCGATCCTCGCTACGGCGCTTGCGGATCGGCGTTGGCCTTGCCGCCGATTGAGCTGACGCCTCACCTGCTCGAGATCCGTCACGCCACCCACGCCGAAACCTGTGGGCGACTTCTCCGCGACTTCTTCCAACGCCTGCGCGCAGGAAACTAGGACGGCTACGCGTCGGCGCCGCCGAAACTACCGGTGATCAAGATGATGTCGTCGCGGCTACCGGCTTCACCGTCGGGTCCCGCCGACGTCACCGTATAGTCGCTGCTACCTTGCGGCCGGTAGCGGAAGGGACTGCCCCAGGCGTCCTCCAGCGAGCCATCGACCGAGTAGTGGTCGGGTACCAGCTCGCGGAGTCCCACCAGGTCGTCGAGCGCAGGGTAGCTACCTGTCGCCGACCTGTACGCCTCGAGGCTATCGGACAGCAGGCGCATGGTACCCATCGTCGTGGCGATTTGGCCCAACTGCTCCACGGTGTATGTGCTGCCACCCTGCTCGACCCCGGCAAGCTCCCATTCTTCTTCGCCGGCAGCCATCAGAAAGACCACGTCGGCGGCGTCGAACTCTGCTGGAACACGGAGGGTCTGTTCTTCTCGGTTTACCTCACGTACGCGAACGCTCGCCTCGGGAAAGGTAGCGCCGATCAGACGCTCCACCTGTGCTGCCGACGGCGTCGCCAACTCGCTGGGTCCACACGCGCCGACAGCGATGGCCAAGGCCGCGACAAGGAAAACGGGGCGCTGGACGAACTGTAGACGGGACATGCGAACTCCTGAAATCACGACAGCGGTGAGGTGCAGCGGTATTGTATGCCGTCATGCAGCGTAGCTTCATCGTCCTGCTCGCGGTCGCGGCGGCCGTCCTCCACTTGTACTCGGCCGGTTTCGCGCCGTTGACGGCGCTCGCGTTGCGGCCGCTTCACCTGGCGCTGCTGGGTGCGCTCGGCTTTCTCGGCGCGACGGCGGGGAACAAGCCGCAGCGCGATCGGCCTGGTGCCAGCGGCGCCGTGCTCGCGGTACTGCTCGCAGCGTCTTGCCTGTATCTGGTCAGCCAGCACCAGGCCCTGGTCACACGCGCGGGAACGGCGCGGCCAAGCGATCTGGTGGCCGGGGCCATCGCCGTGTTGCTGGTGCTGGAACTGGCGCGCAGAACGGTGGGCATGGCCCTGGTCTGTGTGGCGCTGCTCGCCCTCGCCTATAGCCAGATCGGCCCGTGGCTGCCGGGATTGCTCGGGCACCGGGGCTATTCGCCAGCGCGGGTCATCGAACATCTGTATCTGGGGACGGAGGGCATCTGGGGCGTACCGCTTGGTGTCTCCGCGGACTTCGTCTTCTTGTTCATCCTGTTTGGCACATTGCTCGACCGAGCCGGCGGCGGGCAGCTCCTCATCGCGTTGGCGAGAAAGGTAGCCGGCAACAGCCGCGGCGCCAGCGCCAAGACCGCGGCCGTATCGAGCGCCTTCATGGGCTCGCTCTCTGGCAGCGCCGTCGCCAATGTCGTCACGACAGGTACGCTGACGATTCCGATGATGAAGCGCGCGGGCTTCAAGGCGCACCTCGCCGGTGCCATTGAAGCGGCCGCCAGCACTGGCGGCCAGATCGTGCCTCCGGTCATGGGAGCTGGCGCCTTCATTCTCGCCACCTGGACCAACATCCCTTACATCCGAGTGGCGACCGCCGCGATTCTCCCTGCACTGCTCTACTACATCGCGCTTCTCGCGGGCATACATTTCGCCGCTGCGCGCGCTGGCATCGTCACCACACCAGAGACACCTGCTGGCACGGCTGCAGCCCGACGCCTCCACCTGTTGCTGCCCCTGGCAGGAATCGTCGTCTTGCTCGCGTTCGGCCGTTCACCGATGCGAGCGGCGTTCTGGGGCGTGGCGTTGGCTTTCGCCAGCGCCATGGTTCTGCCCGCGACCCGGTTCTCGCTCGCGACGCTGCGCAGTACGTTGGTAACGGCGGCAAGCGGCGCGGTGCAGGTGGCCGCGGCTTGTGCCGCGGCCGGTGTCATCGTGGGTATCGCAACGCTTACCGGCGTCGGGTTGCGTATGTCTGGCTTGATCATCACGCTGTCCGGCGGGCACCTGTTGCTCGGTCTGGTCTGGACCGCGCTCGCCGGCATCGTGTTGGGCATGGGCTTGCCCACCACCGCCGCCTACGTTGTTCTCGCCGCTCTGGGAGCGCCGGCACTGGTACAGCTGGGAGCCCCCCTGCTGGCGGCGCACCTGTTCATCTTCTACTTCGGCTGCATTTCCAATGTGACACCCCCGGTATCGCTGGCCGCCTATGCCGCCGCTGGCATCGCCGAGGCGCCGGCGTTCCGTACCGCCGTGACCGCTCTCCTGCTGGCCGCCACCGGTTTCATCATTCCCTTCGCTTTCGTTTTCGCGCCGGCACTTCTTCTCAACGACACGCCCGGCGCCGTCGTACTCGCCGCCATCATGGCCGTTGGCGGAGTCGTCGCGCTTGCCGCGGCCGCGACGGGCCATCACAATCGCCAGCTAGCGGCCGCGGAGCGCCTTCTGCTGTTCGCTGCGGCGCTTGCCATGCTGAGCCCGGCGCTGACGGCTCGTATCGTCGGCGCCTCGGTACTGGCGATTTCATTCCTATGGAAGAGGACTCGATCAACGTGAGACGCCTCCTATCGCTGGTTCTGCTTGTAGGGTTCGCCGTAACAGCCTGTGCCGGAGGCGGCGGCGAACGCCGCTTCGTGAGCCTGGGCACGGCAGGGACCGGCGGCATCTACTACCCGCTCGGTGGAGCGCTTGCGCGCATGGTCGGCGAAGCAGTGCCGGGCCTGCAGGTCACCGCAGAAGTCACGGGCGGGTCGGTGGAAAACCTCAATCGCGTTACCGACGGTGGCATGGACATCGGCATGGCCATCGGCACGACGCTGGTGCAGGCAGCCCGCGGCGACGCCGACCGGTATGCAGCAATTCGCGTCATCGCCCCGCTCTACCCCAACGTCGCCCACGTTCTCGCGGCACCGGGGCTCGACATCGCGTCGTTGACGGACGCAGCCGGTCTGCGTGTGTCGATCGGCGCTCCCGGCAGCGGCACGGAACAGATGGCGCGCGAGATTCTGGCTGCCCACAACCTGAGCGTCGACGACATTCGTCCACAGTACCTGTCGTTCGCTGAGTCCGCGGCAGCGTTGCGCGACAACGCCATCGATGTCGCGATTCTGTCGGTTGGCTACCCCGCCGCGGCGGTGCTGGAAGCGACCACCACAGGTGGCGTGCATCTGCTGCCGATCGAATCGGGCCCGCTCGACGCGCTGCTCGCCGCGCACGATTACTACAACGACAGCGAGATCCCTTCCGGCATCTACTCTGGCACTGACGGGGCGATCCCGACCGCCTCCGTGACCAACTGGCTGTTCGCCGACCAGAGCCTCGCCGACGAGATTGTGGTGGCTGTCCTCGACGCATTGCGCGACCGCACCGAGGAACTGGCCACGGTCAACGGGGTGACTCGTCAGATCGACCTGGCGGCGCTCACCCGCGCGCCGATGCCACTCCATCCTGCCACCATCGAGTGGCTCAGAACTTCACCACCAACGACACCAGAAACATAGAGTCGCTCTTATCGCGCGTGAACCACACCGGCGGGGCGCCGCCATCGCCCCGGATGATCTGCACCACGGGGTCGTTGCGGTAATCGAGGAGATAACCGACCCGCAGTGCCAGCGTGTTGCTGACAGCGACTGACACCGCGGTATTGAGCTTCACCGTCAGGTTCTTGGTGTTCTGAATGTCGTCCGAGGCCGACACGAAGAAGTCGAAGTCCGTCGTATCGGTGATCTTGAAACGACCTTCCAGAGCGCCACGGAGTTCCACGAAGGTGTCGCTGGTGTCGTTCGTCAAGGACTCCCGGGTAATGCCAACGCCGAATTCCCCGACCAGCAGTGTCGTCGGAGTTTCGGTGAACCGGTAGCCGATGCCGCCGCCGCCGCTGGTGCGAGAGTCGATGCCGGCGAAGCGATTCCTGTACCAGTCGCCGCGCGCGTACCAGAACATGTTGTCGAGGATGTTCTGACGAAACGAGCCGGCAACTTCGTAGCGCTCGGCGCTGGTGTCACTCTGTTCTTCCTCGACCAGGGCGCCGTCCACGTTGGAGCGGACGGTGGTCGTGGTCGAGGCGCGCAAGAACCCGATATCGAGCAGAAACTCGGAGTACGTGAAGTTGTAGGCAAAGCGGTTCGAGAGAGCCAGCGTGCTGGCCGACGAATTGCCGCTCGTCTTCACGTAGGAAGCCTCGGCCTCGTTCGACCACGGCTTGACTGTTTCCTCCAGCGGCTCGGCCGTTGCCACTTCCTGTTCCTGCTGTGGCTCCTGCGCCTGCACACTCGGCGTCCACACAAGCGTCGCGGCCAGCAGCCCCGCGAGGGCCCACAGGGCACTCCCCACACTGTTCTCACCCTTGCACTTCATGCTCACCCCTGGTTCCCGCCGCGGCCGCCCCATGACCATTGCGGTGGGTCGTTAGTCGTCGATTGCACCGAGAGTACCGACGGAAGCGCGAACCTGTCTACTCAACGTCGTTACAATGTCGCCGCCCACCGCGTTACCGGAGACACACGACATGAAGACTCCCACCCGATTGCTCATCGGCCTCGGCCTGGCAACGATGGCCCTTCTGCTGCCCGCACCGGGAATCCGGGCAGGCCAGGAGTCGGCGTCGGGCGCGATCCCGTGGCCGCGCGTCGAACCAACGGAGATTCCCCACGACAGACCGCTACGCGCTGGCTTCCTGATCGTCGACGGTGTCTACAACAGCGAACTCATGGCGCCGTACGACATCCTCCAGCACACGATTTTCCATGTGGAACCGGGGATCGAAGTCTTCACCGTCTCTCCCGACGGCGAATCGGTAACGACGTTCGAGGGGCTGACCGTCGGGGCCCACTACTCGTTTCAGGACGTGCCGCCGATCGACATCCTGGTGGTGCCGAGCACGGTGGGCAGCATGGATGCTGACCTGCGCAACGACTCGTTGATGCACTGGGTCGAGGAGACCGGGCAGCAGGCCAGCTACGTCATGTCACTGTGCGACGGGGCCTTCGTGTTGGCGGGCGCAGGACTACTCGATGAACTCGCCGTTACGACCTTCCCGGGCGATCAGGATCGTTTCGCCGCACAATTTCCACACTTGGATCTGCGACGCGAGATCAGCTTCGTGCACGACGGCAAGGTGCTCACGTCGCAGGGCGGAGCCCGCAGCTACGACGTGGCCCTCTACTTGGTCGACCACCTCTACGGGACCCGAGTCGCGACAGGCGTGGCCGGCGGTCTGGTAATTCCCTGGCCGCCGACCGCAGCCACCATGCCCGCCACTGTGATTACGCATTGATGTTGCAGACCGGCAGCCTGCTCTGCTTGTGGACACTACCGTTCGGTGTGGTGAATTCCCTGTACCACCTGACGGCGCGCTATCCATCGCCGCAACGGGTTCGTGCGCACCTGTTCAATGTGGCGGCGGCGATCCTGTTCGTCGGGCTGGCGTTCGCCGGGACCGGCAGCGCCTGGGGCGAAGACCGGGCACTGGTTCTGGCCCGATTGCTACTCCCCATCGTCTACTACTGGTATGCGTACGCCCATGCCGGCCCCACTCTGCACCTGTTCCACCCGCGCGAGTTCTCCTACGACAGGCCGATCGTCCAGGCCGAACAGAAGCTCTTCGGCAACCCGAGCTTGTGGCTGGCCCGGGGCAGGCCGAAGGCGCTGCACGAGTTCATGCAGTTCTTCTACTGGTCGTACTTCTTCTTCATTCCAGCGCTGAGCCTGGGCCTGTACTGGCAGAGCGATTTCCGGCGCTTCGAGGCCATGGCCCTCGCCGTCAGTCTCGCTTACGCCGTCTCCTATCTCATCTATCCCTGGGCGCCGCTCTGGGGACCCCGTTGGGCGTTGGTGGAGCAGGGGTTGCTGCCTGATCGCGAGAAGGTCCTGCCCGGCTACTTCTTCGCCAACTTCATGAATCGGATCATCTGGAGCAACACGGCCCACAAGGGCGGTGCCATGCCGAGCGCGCACAGCGCCATCTGCATCATCTTCATGATCTGGTGCGTGCGGATCTGGGGTCCGACCGGGGCCGTGGCGGGTGGCCTTGTCGGCACCTTCATGTTCATCAGCACCGTCTACGCGCGCTACCACTACGTCATCGACGTGATCGTCGGCACCGCCATCGGTCTGGCCGCGCTATACCTTGCGGACCTGATGATCCTCGCCTAGCAGCCTGTGGCGAAAATCCGATCGCTGCAGAACTCGATCGACTGGAACGAGGCCGGCTACCTGCGCAGAACCGCATACAGCAGGAGCCCCAGAATCGCGATGTTGATCAGGTGGCTCGCGAAGCAGAGACGACAGGGCACGTCCAAGACCCACAACAGCGCGTACGCCAGGTAGCCGGACAGACATACGGCGGCCACCGCGGCCGCCAACAACCCGTAGCCCCAGGGCACGGTGTCTAGCGTATTGCCCATGGCGGCCACGAGAAGCACCCCGTAGTAGAGCTGTCCGAAAACTGAGTTCGGCAGCCCGAGGGCGCGGGCCTGCCGGGTAAAAACGACGCTCGCACACGTCCGCTCGTCCAGCCGGCAGAAGGAAGGAATCCACGGCGCGTCCGGCGCGACCCAGCGATAGGCAACCAGAGTGAAGTAGCTTGCGACCAGCAGGCCCGCACTGCTCAGCGCCACCAAGGCAAGTTCGACCATCGGCTCCTCCTCTCGCTAGGGTACGGCGCGGCGGCGCGGCACGTACTCTTGGACGGTTCGCCAGAAAACGGTTGGTGTCGAGGCCCCCCGACGTGGTTCGATGGGGTGTCTTCTGGGAGCAGGACCATCATGTGGAAGCAACAAACATTGGCATTGGCGGCCGTGACGCTCGGCGCTTGCGCGCCACCGGTACCGACAGGGCAGGTCACGATCGTCGACGAGTCGACGATCGAGTTCCCGGCGCGCGTGTCCGGCCGAGGATTCTCCGATTCCTCGATGGCCGGGTACCACCTGATCGTCTGGGACGAGGGCGGTGCCGCGGATCACTCGTTATTCGTGGCGTCGGTCAGCGACGTCCAGGTGCTCGACGCGCTCGAGTCCCTTGGTGCTCGGCCGGGCAACGCCCTCACCATAGACTCCTGGGAAGACCGCAATGAACCGGACGCGGAGGCCCCCGATCGGATGGTCCGGGGCCCGCAGGTGGAAATCGAGTTCGTGCTGGATAACGGCACTGTGCTCGTCCTGAGTGACCTGCTCACCGATGAAGGCGGCCGCGGTTTCGACATGCGCTTCGGCGGGCATCGCGACAACATCCCGGAGTGGCACTCTGGCTGCGTCGTGTGCCTGTACTCCTGCCCCGGCAGCAAGGTAGGCAACGCGAGCTACACGGTGCGCGATTTTGTCGCCGGCGAAGCCCACTTCCAACTCAACGACGACGTACTGCTGCCCGATCGCACCGAGATCACGGTACGGTTCCGGCTCCAAGGTAGCCCGACGCCGTGAGTTTTTTTGGCCGCGTGTTCCTCGTCGCCGGCATCTTTCTGGCAACGCTCCTGGTCTTCAGTTGCGCCAGCGCACCAGTACGTTGGTACCTGAAGGCAGAGTCGCCGTGGCGAGTCGCGGTGGTCGACAAGACCGTGCCGCACGAGGACTACCGTGAGCACGGAGCGCTGTTCTGGGTACTGCGACACGAGAAGGTCAGTTCGCCGCAGGGCGCGCGCGACTGGACGCTGGGGCAGCACTACGTCGGCTTCGCGCCGACGCCCGGCGACCCGGACCAGCGCGGCAAAGGGCGCGACCTGACAGCCCTCGACCTCGAGAACGCCGACCTGCTGTTCCTCGCCGATACCTACGGCGTCTATGAAGGCGACTATGTCGATCCCCGCGAGGCTGCGACAGCGCTCGACTATTCGGCGCGGATTTACGGGGGTCTGACCAGCGAAGAAGCGGCCATTGTGGAGCGGTTTGCCGATGACGACGAGGGCCACCTGATCGCGGAGTTCAACACCTTCGCCTCACCCACAACACCCACCGCGCGAGCCACCATGGAGCGCCTGCTCGGCCTGCGCTGGACGGGCTGGACCGGACGCTTCTTTCAGGAACTCTCAGACGATACCGAGGTGCCCGTCTGGGCGCGCCGCCAGTACCGCGCGCAGTACGAACAGGAGTGGGATTTCAGCGGCCCCGGCTATCTGATCGTGCACGAAGACACCACTCTGTTCGTGTTGCGTGAGGCTGTCGATGTGGCGCCCGACGGCCTGACCATCCACGCCCGCGCCGGCGGCGCGATGATGGAAGGGATTCTGGATGGTGTGGCGTTCGGCTATTGGTTCGATGTCGTCGTCGCCAACGCCGACTCGGAGGTCCCCGCCGTGTTCCGCTTCAATCTGCTCGACTCGGGGCTTGAGACGACGCGGCGGTTCGGTGTGCCAAGCGAGTTCCCCGCCGTGGTCGTGGCGTCGCGTGCCCCTTTGCGCGCGTATTTCGCGGGCGACTTCTCGGACGCCGCCGGCAACCTCGGACCCCATTGGCTGGAGGGGCTCCCCTGGTTCAACAAGAAACTCCTGTCGATGTGGTTCCCGAGGGCGGCCAATCAAGGCGCCTTCTACTGGGGCTTCTACATCCCTCTGCTGCGCAACACGCTCGCCGCGGTCGCGCCGTAGCCGCTGGCGGTTTGGCGACCGCACCGTGTATCCAGGCCGATTCTGATCAATAATCGGAACTCTCTCTTCCCCGCTCGCGAGGATCTGCATGTCTTGTCGCAGCTCACTGGCGTCGTTGGCGCTGCTTGTGCTGGTTCTCGTTCCGACGGCGGCCACGGCGCAGGGCAATCGGCCGCTACGACTGAGCGACTACTACCGGCTCGTCGGGGTGGGCTCCCCTGCCCTGTCTCCCGACGGTGCGAGGGTGGCGTACGTGCGCACTACGACCGAGGAGGCCGACAACCGACGCCACCGCGAGATCTGGCTGGCGTCGGCGGACCAATACGCCGAGCCCCGGCGGTTGACCAGTCCGAGCCACGAATCGTACGCCCCCATGTGGAGCCCGAACGGTCGCCTGCTCGCGTTTCAATCGACACGAGGTGGAACAAACGGCACCTGGTTCCTGGACCTGGAGGGCGGCGGCGAGGCGTTTCAAATAGCCGGCATCGAGGGCGAGCCCGTGTTCAGTCCGGATGGTCTCTGGGTGGCCTTCACCAAGGCGACCGTTCCTACCGGCCAGGCAGCCGTCCGCACCCGCAGCGGCCGGAGTCGATACGAAACCGTCGGCGAAGACGAGGCGCTCATCGAGGAGCGCTTCGAAGGTCGTATCTACGACTGGCTGCAGCCGCGTTCCGATCGCGTCGGCTACCTGCCCGATCCGCGCGATCCGCTCGCGACGCCGCCTTCCGAGCTCTATGTCATCCCGATTGGCGGTGGACGGGCGCGGCAGATCACACGTCTTGGGGTGGACGTCTCGGGCATCGCCTGGGATCCAAGCAGTAGCCGGTTAGCCTTCGCCGCCGACCTGCATCAGCGCGATGAGCACACCTACGAGACCCATGATCTATGGGTCGTCGAACGCGGCGGCGGCGTCAGTCAGATCACCGACGACGAATTCGTCTACGGCGCCCCGACGTGGACTCCGGACGGCACGGCGTTGATCGTGCGCGGCCAGGAGGGGCTCGACAGCGTGATCGATCGTCGTGCCGGGCGCGGCGCTCCCGTCGACCTGTTTCGAGTGTCGATGGCTACCGGCGAGATCACGAACCTGACTCCCGACTGGGATCTCCAACCCGGTGCGCCCCGCATCGATGCGGCCGGTACCGTCGACTTCACCGCCAACATCGGTGGCCAATCTCACCGCTTCGAGTTCATGCCCGGATCGGCGGTGCGTCAGGTGACCGACGGTCGCCGATGGCTCTCCGAGTTCGCGACCGATGCCTCCGGGCAGCGAATGGTGTACATCGGCACGACCGCGAGTCGGCCACCCGAGCTGTTCGTGGCGAACGCCGACGGTAGCGATGAAGCCCGCATAACTCGTCACAACGACGCGCTGCTGTCGCAGGTTCTCTTGGCCGCCGCCCGACCCCTCGAGTTCGCCAGCACCGATGGCCAGAAGCTCGAAGGCTGGATCGTCCTGCCGCGCGGTTCCTTCGCCGACACTCCCGCGTTCCCCTTGATCGTGAGCATGCACGGCGGCCCCCACGGGGCCTACGGCGAACGCTTCTCGTTCCAGTTTCAGCTGTGGGCCACCGCAGGGTACGGAGTTCTGTACACCAACCCACGGGGCTCCTCTGGCTATGGCGAGGACTTCCAGTGGGCGACATGGGGCGGATGGGGCAACCTCGACTACGAGGACGTCATGTCGGGGGTCGGCTATGCCCTGGAGACCTACAACGTCGACGCAAACCGACTGGCGGCAACCGGCTATTCCTACGGTGGCTTCCTCACCAACTGGTTGATTACTCACACCGACAGATTCGCGGCCGCGATCTCCGGTGCCGGCATCTCGAACTGGGTCTCCGACTACGGCACCGCCGACGTCCCGCGAACGAAAGAAAGCGAGTTCCTCGGTCCACCGTGGAAGCCGACCAGCGGCGAATTGCTGTGGGAACAGTCGCCGATCAAACATGCTGACGGGATCAGCACGCCGACACTCTTCCTGCACGGAGAGGCCGATTTCCGCGTGCCCATCGAGCAAGCCGAACAGATGTACACGGCGCTGCGCAAGCAGGGGGTCGCGGCTCGCTTCGTTCGCTACCCGGACAGCAGCCATGGGGGCTGGCGTCCCTGGGACATGGTCCACCGCTATGCGGAAGAACTCGCCTGGTGGCAACGCTATCTGAGCGAGGAGTAGCCACCGCCCCGCGAAGCTCCCGTCGTCAGGCTACTGACCGCTGTCGCCGAGACGAACGGCCCACAGACCGGTGTTGTAGTCGGAGAAGAAGACGTGCCCCTTGAAGGGCTGTGCACCCCAGACCTGAGGAGCGTTGGGAACGAGACCGTCGGCGTCGTAGGGCAGAAAGCGTCCGATTTCGCGCCCCTGCCGATATAGATCCCCAAGCAGTTCCCCGCTCACGTCGACGACGCGGAGGCCGCCGTTGTAGAAGGCGACGTACATGACTTCGTCTTCCACCCAGATGTTGTGGCTGCCGGCTTCCGGAACCTCGTAGCGGGCTACCAGGCGCGGTGCGGAGTCGCCTGCCGGGTCCCATTCGAGGATGTGAATCCAGCCACGCCAGCGGTTGGGCTCGTCGTCGTAGCCGGGAGTCCCGGTACCGATCTCGGGATCGGGAGAGAAGCTGCCTGAGCGCGCCGCCTCGTCGCCGGCGAACACGTAGTGCTTGCCGGTGCTCTTGCTACGGTACGGGAATACCGCGTGGTTCCATCCTGTGCCGAAAGGCACCTGGCCCATCAAGACGGGGCTACGCGGCGTACCTCCTTGCCCACCACCACCGACATCCACGGCAACCACCCCGTCGTTCCAGTTCGCCGAGTAGGCAACGCCGTCGACCACCCAGACATCGTGAATGGCGCGGTCCGGGTTGGGGAGCTGAAACGTTCCGACTCGATGTGGATTGGAGGGGTCCTCGATGTTGATGATGTCGTAGCGCTGTCCGGCAGACAGCGCGTACACATGGTCATCATGCACGAACAGATTGTGTACTCCACCGGTCAACTGGTCGTCGTATTCGGCGATGATCTCGATACCGTCACGGGGCGAGGACACGTCCAGAATCACGATGCCGTTACGCCGGTTCGACGCCCCTTCGCGACTGATCACGGCAACCGAGCCGTCGGCTGAGACCTTCACGTCGTTGACGTTGCGCGCGTCTACCTTTACCGAGCCGACGATCTCCATCGCCGACGGATCGGTGACGTCCCAGAACAGGGCCTTACCTTCGCCACGGTGGGTGCCGGTAACGGCGTAGTCGCGCCCATCGTTGCCTTCCCACACCCACAGGTCCGAGGTCCCGTACTCGTTGACCCGGCCGTGTCCCACCAGGTTCACCTCGCGGCGTGCGTCGCGTGGCCGCACCAGGAGGGTCACCCGTTCCGATAGCCCCCCCGAGGTCGCCAGGATCGTGTACTCGCCTGGCAGGTCCGCCACGAAGCGGCCGTCGGGCGTGATCATGCCCGAGGACGGCCCACCCGAGGCCAGCGCCGGCGTGGTGGCGTTGAAGGTGTAGGTGATGGGCGCATCCGGTACAGGGCGATCATCGCCATCCAGGACCGTCGCCCGCACCTGAACGACATCGCCTGTCCGCACGCTCGTGTCGTCGACGACTGCGCTCAGCCGCCGCGACGGGTTCTTGGCAACTTCCACCTCCAAAAGCGTCTTCGCGTCGCCGGCCATTGCCGTGACGATCGTCCGTCCACGCTTCGCCAACGTCAGGTATCCGTGCTCGTCCACTTCGGCAACGTCCCGATCGCTACTACGAAAGCCGCCCTCGGCCCCATCTCGGGTGGCACCCGTGCGGTCGGTGTACTCGATGTCGAGCCGTACGCTCGTTCCCTCGTAGAAGTGCGCCGGGGGATCAACGATCCTCACGCCCGTAATCGGAGGCTCGACGATGCGCAGCGGAACGAGCTCGTCGAGAAAATCGTCGTCGCCCACCGGCACGCGCACGCGTACGCCATACGCGCCGGGCTTTGACGCGGTGACCAGGCCGTCACCCGACACACGGAAGAGATTGAACCCCCACGTGCGCTGGTCGAGGTTCCAAAACTGTCCCCATTCCGGCAGGTACAACACCGGCGCGTCCTCGATCACGGTGCCGCTCGCGTCTCGGACGATCACCTGCAATTGCACGCTGTCGCCAACCGCCAGCGCCAACTCCGCGGGGCTCACCTCGATCGAGGCGGGCTGAGGGTCGGAGATTTCTTCCTGGGCAACTGCTGCCGGACTCGAGGCCAGCAACGTAACCGCGAGCAGATACCGCATCCTCAACCCCCTCTGACAGTCCATGGCGAAAGTGTGCTGGCTATGGTTATGCCGTCAGGAGCGCAGAAGCAAGGCCGCTCAGCGCCGGGGACCGGGAGAGCCGCTGAGATGTTCGGAGACTCGCTCTGGCCGCGCCTCCGACAGAGTCGACGGGTCGATCTCAATCCACTCGGCGATGACGGGCGCGCGCAAGACCGCACCGAAACCCAGGCCGATAAGCCCACCCACCGCCGCGCCGCCGGGGATGACCGTCTCGGGTGTGTCGTTCTTCCCGCCACCGAACGCCAGCAGGCCGGCGACGAGGCCCACAGCGGCTCCAATCAAGCCTCCGGTAAGGAGCGCCCGCTTGCGTGACGGAGCCGCGCCGACCCGCAACTCGAGAGCTGTCACCGTGACCAACGGAACCGGCGTCGGTTCAGCAGCGCCGGCGACAAGAACGTTGATCGTGTCGTCGTCGAGCCTCTGTACCACCCCCTGGATTTGACCCAACCTGTTCGCGCGCAGGCGCACGATGTCTCCCTCCTTCACACGCCGTACGGAGTTCTGGGTACGACGAGCGTCGGCATCGAACCAATGATTGGAAGGTCTTGGCGTGGCGGCCGGTACGGTGGCGTGACCATCGACTGGCGGCCTCTCGAGCCGATGCAAACCACGGCCTGGAGTCGTCGTTGCGCACCCGATCGGCAGAACGACCAGCAGAACCGATGCGAGGAAGCGATGGTTACGGCGCACGTATTTCCTCTCGGCAGTTTTGGGGGACCGCAGTACGACTCTTGAATCGGGGAGGCTAGTCTAGCCTCGACGCGAGCGGCAAGTCGCCCGCGTGGGTCGACGGTGCCCTGCTCACACACGGCTAGAACGATAACCGTCGGCAGGCCGGCAAATGCCCGTGGATACCTTTGCTATCCTATGTGCCTGCTTGAGAGAGCGGAGGGGTAGCGAAGCCAGGCCGTAACGCGCTCGACTCGAAATCGAGTTGTCGGGCTACAACCCCGGCACG
>JAJCXS010000037.1 GCA_029263335.1 Acidobacteriota bacterium
CTCTGGATCGAGTAAACCCGCCGCCATGACCGTCAACACTCCATCGATGGGCCTTATCCCTTTCGACATCGGCGATAGCACCGCAGACGTACTCGACGTGGTGCGGCGCTACTGGGGCTTCGACGGCCTGCGGCCGTTGCAGGCAGAAGCAATTCGCGCCGGTATGGACGGTCGGGACTCGCTGGTAGTCATGCCGACAGGCGGTGGCAAGTCGCTCTGCTATCAGGTGCCGCCGCTGCTCGCGGGCCGCACCGACATCGTCGTATCGCCACTGATCTCCCTGATGAAGGACCAGGTCGACGGTCTCCTCGCCAACGGCTATCCGGCCGCCGCGCTGCACAGCGCGCTGGAACCGCATGAACGCGCGGAGGCCGAGCGCTTCATCGCTTCCGGCGAGTGCCGGCTCGCCTTCGTGTCGCCCGAACGATTGGTGACCCCGTGGTTCCTCGAAACCGTCGACCACCTGGGAATTGAAAACTTCGCGGTCGACGAGGCGCACTGCATCAGCCACTGGGGCCACGACTTTCGTCCCGAGTATCGCCAGCTCGCGGTGCTGAAGGAGCGCATCCCCAAGGCGAGCATTCACGCCTTCACGGCAACTGCCACGGAGAGGGTACGCGAGGACATCTGTGCACAGCTGTCTCTGGCCGACCCCGCCGTGCTGGTGGGCAACTTCGACCGCCCGAACCTCATCTACCGCCTTGTGCCGCGTCTCGATCTGCGCAGTCAGGTACGCGAGATCATCGCTCGCCACGCCAACCAGGCAGTGATCGTCTACTGCATCAGTCGCAAGGACACCGAGAGCCTGGCACAACACCTGCGTGAGCAAGGCTGCTCCGTCGCCCACTACCACGCGGGAATGGAGTCCGGAGCCCGGAACCGCACGCAGGAGCGGTTCACCAACGAGCAGCTCGACGTTATCGTCGCCACCGTCGCCTTCGGCATGGGCATCGATCGCAGCAACGTCCGCTGCGTTGTCCACGCGGCGATGCCCAAGTCCGTGGAGCACTACCAGCAAGAGACCGGCCGCGCCGGTCGCGATGGCCTCGCGGCCGAGTGCGTGCTGCTGCATTCGCCCTCGGACTCCCTACGCTGGCGCACCCTGCTCGAACGCAGCGCGGCCGAGGGCGAGGGCAGCGACGACGCGCTCACCGGCTCGCTCGCGTTGCTCGACGAGATGCGCCGCTACTGCGCTCCAGGCACGTGCCGCCATCGGACCCTGACCGAGCACTTCGGGCAGCAGTACTCGCCGCCCAATGACGATGACTGCGGCGCCTGCGACGTCTGCCTCGGCGAAACCGAGGGACTGGTCGAGGCCACGCGTGAGGCGCAGATGATCCTGTCCTGCGTGGCGCGGGTGGATCAGTCATACGGCATGGGGCACGTCGCCGACGTACTTCGTGGCGCCGACACCGAGCGCATCCGCAGCCTTGGCCACGAGAAGCTGAGCACCTACGGCCTCATGAGCGACCGCACGCAGAAGCAGCTCATGAACCTCACCTTCCAGCTTCTCGACCAACGACTCCTCGAGCGCAGCAGCGGCGAGTACCCGGTGCTGCGGCTCAACGAAGCCTCGATGGAGGTGCTACGCGACGAACGCACCGTCCATCTCATACCGGCCAAGACGCGAAGGATCCGCACGACTGCGCGCGAGGCCGCCTCGTGGGAGGGAGTCGACATGGAGCTGTTCGAGAGCCTACGTCAGCTCCGCACCGAACTCGCGAGCGAACGCGGAGTCCCGCCGTACCTGATCTTCAGCGACGCGAGCCTGCGCGACATGGCGCATAAGCGGCCCGCCACCCGCGAACAGTTCCTCGATGTGCACGGCGTCGGCGACAAGAAACTCGCGGACCTGGGCGAAGCGTTCCTGGCATGTATTGCGGAAACTGACGCCGAGCCTCGCGCCGCCACGACGAATCCTCCCGTGGTGTCGAGTACGACTGCGGGCCATACTGACGGCGGCTAGAAACCACCGCACGGGAGGACTTCCTATGGAGAACCGACGGCTTTGGTCACGAACTCGTACGACCTTGGCGCTAGCGCTGACCCTTCCCCTGGTGGGGGCGCTTCACGCTGCGGAAGCGCAGGAAGGCGTGCTGGAGGTCAGCGAGATCGGACTCCGCATGAGCATGCCCGCCGATTGGCAGGAGGGCGGAGTCTCGGGAGACTCCGTGCTGGCCTCCTACACCGGCGGCTCCGGCCTGCACCCGGGATTGAACGTGACCCGGGAGGATCCCGGCGACCGTACGCTCGAGCAGGTGCGCGACTACTGGCTGGGCCTGCTGCCCGACGTGACCGTTCACGGGCAGGAGGATCGCTCGATCTCGGGCCGCAACGCGCTTTTCGTAGACGCTTCCTGGGTCAGCATCATGGGTGGCCTGCGGGCCGTGCGCCTCTTCGTGGAGTACGGCGACCAGGTGATCGTAATCACGTTCGTGACTGGTGACGCCGACGATGGCGCGGCGGTGGCCGAGTACTCGGCCTACCTGGAATCGGCGTCCTTCGAATAGGGACCGGGCCCCGCGGGGAAGAGAGCCTGCCTGCGGTCAGCTCCTGCTACCGTGGGTCGCACCCGTGGTCAAGAATCGGAGGTCGATATGCGCGCTGCTCCCAACATGGTCCTGCTACTTCTCGCAACTTCGTTCGCGGCCGGCAACTGGCCTCAGGAGACGTCGGCGCAAGACGGCGCACTACCCTTTGAGTACGACTACGCGGCAGAGGCCGAGCGCGCCGAGACCCTCGACGTCGACAACCCCGACCCTGACGCACTGCGCACGATCTTCGCCAGGCGTCGCGCCCGGGTGCTCGACGCGATCCCGGCCGGCGCGATGCTCACCTTCTCGGTGGAACGGGCACAGGAACGACGACTGGAATTCCAGGTACCGCACTCCGACAACCACGACTTCACCTATCTGACTGGCCTGGACGGCCTCGACGCGCTCGATTCGGCATTGCTGTTGCTGCCGTCGCCGGGGACGCAGGTGTCAGAACACGAGGTGCCAGACGCGCCAAGGGCGGTGCTCTACACGTCGGGCAACAGCGACGGGATCGCCGCCCGCACCGGCATCGACGACGTGCGGCCGTTCGCCACCCTCGAGCAGGATCTCTCGGTCGCGATGACCGACTATCGCGACTGGCGTGTGACCCAGGTTCGTCGCTGGCCGCTGGCAGCCGCACTGTCGAAGCGTTGGGGTCCGAACCGCAAGGTGCTCTACCTGAACTACCCGCGTTTCTTCCGCCTCGGCATGCCGGAGCCGGCGCGGCTCGAGACTTTCGCCCGCATGCAGCGCTTCTCTCCCGAGCTTCGCGTACGCGATTCGGCCGACATCCTCGACAACGTGCGCATGCTGCACGACTCGTGGTCGCTCGCGAACCTGCGGCGAGCAATCGACATCACCTCCGAAGGCGTCATCGAGGCGCTGCGGCTGGCAGATGTCGGCATGTCCGAGACCCAGGTCATGGAAGCGATGGACTTCGTCTATCGCTATCGCGGGGCCACCCTCGGCTTCCCGACATCCGTACGGCGCGAGTCCTTCGGCGACCGCGACGAGCGGCCCGACGTCCCCGAGGGATGGATCGAGTTCGTGGCCCGCTCTGGTGGTGCCGTGTTCCGCCCCGGCGACATGCTGCACACCGATACCGGTGCGGCGTTCAACCACTACTCGGCCGACATCCAGCGCAACATTCCCATCGACGGCGTCTTCACCGACGAGCAGCGTCATCTCTACACCGTGGCCCTCGATGTGCAGAAAGCGGTGATCGAGGCCGTGCGACCTGGCGTCACCTGGTGGGAACTCCACGAGATCGCCGTGCGCATGCTGCGCGATGCGGGCGGTTACGACGAGCACTACACCTACGGCATCGGCCACTTCATCGGCATGGAAGTCCACGACGAAGGCGACTATTCCCGCCCGCTGATGCCCGGCATGATGCTGTCGATCGAGCAGGGCGTGGCACCGCCCAACGGGCCGCGTGTAGCGTTCGAGGATGACGTACTGGTCACCGACACCGGCTACGAATGGCTCAGCCGCGTGATCCCGATCGAGATCGATGAGATCGAGGAGCTCGCCCGGCAGCCGAGCGCCTTACGACCGTTCGCGGACAAGGTGCCGTTCGACGGATTGCTCGAGGAGCAACGCTGAATCCACCTAGCTCGAGCCAACCTGATCCTTGGCGGACTTCTCGGCTTTGTCGCGTTCGTCGCCGAGCTTGAGCACGCGGTACGACTCGATGGCATTCAAACTGATGAGCAGGAGCGACCCGAAGATGCCGAACTGCAGCAGCGTGTCGTCGCGGTAGATCTCCACCAACAGCACGATCGCCAGCAGAATGCGCAGTTCGGTGGGGCCGAGACCGAAGCTGTCGATCGTGTACTTATCCGTGATTCGGTAGCGCAGCAACGACACGATCATCGCGCCGCCGTACGCGACCACGAAGACGAACGACACGATCTTCCAGTCCGGAAAATAGAAGTAGAAGCCGAGGCCCATGATACAGGCGGACAGCCAGTCGACATTGATGTCGAGTGACCAGCCGTACCACTTCCGCGGGCGATTCCGGTAGTAGGCCAGGCGGCCGTCGAGCGAGTCGCCGAACCAGTGGATCACCAACCCGAGAATCGACAGCAGCAACCACTCTCGCTGTTCGCGACCCATCCACAGCCCGGCGAAGATCACGACCGCGCCCGACAGCCCGATGGCAGTGAGCAGGTCAGGCGTCACCCACCGCGGCATAGCCGCGCAGAGTCGCTCGAGCAGCCAGTACTCGCCATTCTTGAGGATGCTCGTGCGCTCACGGTCGCCACGGATCCCGCCTTTCTTTTCGGACATTCGTTCTCCCGGTTGGTGTTGAGATTCTACGCTCTGCCGAGAAGGCGGCCGGCCAGAGTCGGCCGGCCGGCGTGGCATTGGGAACTGCCGTGCTGCGGCTGTGGCCCGTTAGGCGCGCTCGACTTTCGAGGGGCCGCCGGATGGTGCTATTGAGGCTACCGGCGCGCCCCCCCCCTCGACAGCACTTGCGCTGACCGGGTATGTTCGGGCCCGCTATCCGATCACCAACGCTGGAGTTTGCCGATGTTGCGTCGACCCTTGGTCTGCTTCCTGACGGTCCTGTTCGCGCTCGCTGGGGCCCTCGGAGTTGAAGCGCAACAATGGACGCCCGAGAAGCCCGGCAGCGACAACATCACTGTCGTGTCCCACCTTCCGCTCGGGGCACCGCTGAGCGTCGCCGATATCGAGATCGAGCAGGAGCTACACCGTCCCTATGCCTACGTCGCACGTGAGGTCTTTGGCGAGTACGGCGAGAAGGGCATGGACGTGATCGATCTGAGCGACCCGACCAAGCCCGAGGTCATTCACGCCTGGCGCATCGAGAACCAGGACCTGCACGCCGGCGCCGGTGGCAAGGACATCAAGTACTTCGTGTGGGAGGAGCGCTACTACGTACTGCTGTCGGTACAGTTTGGCCAGGGCGGCCCCAACCCGGATCTCGGCGCGATCATCTTTGATGTCACCGACCTGCCCGAGAAGATCGAGGAGGTCGCCCGTATTCGCGAGACCGACCTGCCGGGCGGTTTCCACAACATTTTCCTGTATCAGCACAGCAACGGCCGTCCGTTGCTGTTCACGACGGTGCGTGGGCCAGGGGCGCACGTCTACGACCTCGGCCACGTCCTCAGCGGACACATGGAAGACGCGCTCGTGTCGTCGGTACCGGTGGGCGACGGCCCTGTGGGTGAGCGCGGATATCGCGGCTACCACGACCTGTACGTCGGCTGGCATCCGGACACCCAGAGCGACCGCTTCTACGGCGGCGGCACGGATGGCTACTACGTCTACGACGTCACCAATCTGGAGAACCCGGAACTGGTTGTCTCGCTCACCGGCATCAGCGGCGTGCAGTACGGGCACACCTTCACGCCGTCGCCGGACGGCCGCTACGTCATCGCGGAAACGGAATATCAGTACGCGCCCCTGCGCATCTTTGATTTGCAGCCGGCGCTCGATGGCGAGACCAAGAACATCCGCAGCCCAATTGCGGCGTGGACAGCCGACTGGCGTCATCTGGTCCACAACCACGAGGTGCGCTGGCCCTACGTATTCGTGTCGGGCTACGTCGACGGTCTGCAGGTGTTCACCATGATGGACCCGGAGAACCCTCGAACCGTCGCGTACTACGACACCTTCCTGGGACCGAACCCGGGCGTCGACGGCGGCAACCTGTTTGATGGCGCCTGGGGCGTGGACGTGCGCAACGCGGACGGGCTCATCGTCATCAGCGACATGACCACTGGTTTCTGGGCCTTCCGCATGGATGGCTTTCAAAACTGGAGCGGCGAGCAGTGGGGCCAGCCCGACATCTCGAGCGCGCAACCGACCGACTCACAATAGCAGCCGGCGCCGTGCGCTCTCGATTGGCCGTGGTGTGCGCCGCGGCGTTGTCGTTGCTCGGCTGCCAGGCGGGCGCCACTGCTCAATCGGCGGAGTCCGGTCTCGCCGACTTTCTCGAGCCGTGCTCGATACGCGGAATCGACGGCCACGTCCTGTGCGGCACCTATGAAGTCTGGGAGGATCGCGACGCCCAGGAGGGCCGACGGATCGGCCTCAACATCGTCGTGCTCCGGGCGCGTGACCCGCGGCCGGAGTTGGGGGCTTTCGCGGTTCTGGCGGGCGGACCCGGCGCCGCTGCCACCTCCTCCGCGCGCGGCTACGCGAACTCCTGGCAGCGGAGACACCATGACATCCTGCTGATCGACCAGCGCGGCACCGGCCAATCCAACCCTCTCGGCTGCGATCTCTCGCGACCCGGTGACACGGCACAGGCCTACCTCGACGCTCCCTTCGGAAGGCTGGGAGAGTTCGAGGCTTGCCGGGATGCACTATCCGAAGAGGCCGACCTGACCCTCTACACGACGCCGATCGCGATGGACGACCTGAACGAGGTACGGGCGGCTCTCGGGTACGAACTCCTGAACGTGACCGGTGCCTCGTACGGATCGCGAGCCGCTCTCGTGTACATGCGCCGACATCCGGAGACCGTGCGCACTGCGGTGATCAACGGTGTGGCCCCCATCGCCTTCACCAACCCGCTCTACCACTCGAGCGAGGCGCAGAAGGCCCTCGACCGCACGTTTGCGCAGTGCGCAGACGACGTGAGATGTGCCACGGCGTTCCCCGACCTGAGCCAGAAGTTCGACGAACTCATGGCTCGTCTGCAAGCCAACCCGGCGCGTGTAACCGTGACCGACCCCGACACGGGCGAACCGGTCGAGATCAGTCTGACCTGGAGCGGCTTCGCCGAATCGCTGCGGGTATTCACCTACTACATGCCGCGGGCACGGCGCGTGCCGTCGCTGATCCACCGTGCCTGGCAGGGCAACTACACTCCCTTCGTCGAGGCGGGCATCAGCAGCACGCGCGGCATCGACGCGATTCTGCAGATCGGGATGCTGCTCTCGGTGACCTGCGCCGAAGACGTCGCGCGCATTGACCCGGCCGCGATCGCCGACATCACCGACCGCACATACCTCGGCGACGAGCGCGTGCGGACCCAAATGGCCGTCTGCGCGATCTGGCCGCAAGGTCGCATTCCCGACAGTTATGGCGATCCGGTCCGTGCCGATGTCCCCGTCCTGGTGCTCTCAGGCACGTTGGACCCGGTGACCGGCCCGAGCTGGGGCGAGGAGGCCGCCCGACATCTGCCCAACAGCCTGCACCTGGTCATCGCCGGAGCCCATGGCGTCCGCGGCCCGTGCACCCGGTCGATCATGCGTTCATTCGTCGACGCCGGCACCCTGGAAGGGCTCGACACGCTCTGCGTTGAGAACGTGACCCTGCCGCCGTTCGCGATCGAATAGGCCCTCCCTGGACTGTGCCTAGTTACCTTGTGTTGCGTTTGGCATAGGTATATCTTCTTTCAAGTATACGTAACATCATCACTATTTGATCCCATATGAGAAACAACTCGATGCCTCAAACTGACGCGAAGCAACCGCCGCTGAGCCAGTTGCGATTCCTGATCCTGTTGTCGCTACTGGATGGCGACAGCTACGGCTATCTCATCGTCAAGGCGGTGCGCGACCGCAGCGAGGGCCGCGTCCGGTTGTTACCCGGCAACCTCTACGCGACGATGCAGCGCCTTGAGCGCGACGGCCTGGTGCAACGCGCAGGACGCCTCGAAACGGGCGAACAAGGTGGCGCCCCGAGAAACTACTTCAGCCTGACTGACGAAGGCCGCAGGTCTATCGCAGCTGAGGCATCGCGACTGCAGCGCCTAGTCGACGCGGCAGATGTGCAAGCACTCATTCGAGACTCGCGATGACGGCGGCCGAGCGCCCGCGACCCCGCCGATCCCTCGCCCTGTATCGCTGGCTGCTGCGCGTCTACCCACCGCGTTTCAAGACAACCTGGGGTACCGATATGGAGGAGGCCTTCCTCGACCTGGCCCAGGAGGCACGTCGTGAGGCAGGCACGCTCGGCGAGCTGCGGCTCCAGGTACGTGCGTCGCTAGAGGTGCTGTGGCGCGGCGGTAGGGCGCGCCTCGGTGGCGACCCTGGTCCCGACCGGCGTTCGCCGGACGACCGAAGACCGCGGGTAGCCCGTTGGATCGATGTGACCCTCCACGAGACTCGCCACGCGCTCCTGTCGTGCCGCGCGACTCGCGTCACCTCGCTGCTCGCCGTGCTGGTATTCGCGCTAGGTATCGGGGCCAACACGATTGTCTACAGCATCGTACGGACGGCTGTCATCAGAGAGCTTCCATTCCCCGAGCCGGAACTGCTGGTCGACGCGAACATGGTGGCAGACGGCGCCAAGTTCGCCGGAGGAGCGACCGTATCGGTCCAGATCGCGGAGGCGTGGCGCGACCATGCCTCGGTGTTTGACGATGTCGCGATCTACACCTCGGATCTGCCCGTCCTGAGCGGCCGCGGCGACCCGGTGCGCGTCTGGAGCCATGCGGTGACCAGCAATTTCTTCGAGTTGCTCGGAGCTGATTTCGTCGCTGGGAGAGGCTTCCCGGCCGACGCCGACGACGGCGGCTCCCTGCCCATAGTGGTCATCAGCGAGACCGTCCAACGTCGTCATTTCAGCGTCGGCGAACAGATCATCGGGGCCACGTTGGTGCTCGACGATGTCCCCTACGATGTGGTGGGTGTCGTTGCTGACGAGTTCCGCTTCCCGTCTCCACGCCTGAGAATCCACCAAGAGGAGACTGGCGTGGTTTGGGCCCGGTTCAGCTCGGCACGCGAGCGACTGGTGACGGAGCGCCGCTTTCAGGGTGGCTGCATGCTCGTGGCACGTTTACGGGTACCAACGGCGGCCGACATCGTGATCGCTGAACTCGACAACATCGTGCAACGGCTCGGGGCGGGGCGCGGCGATGGGTGGGCCACACAGGCCAACGTCACCCCTCTGCGCAACTACCTGACCGGAGACACGACCCAGCCGCTGCTGATGCTTCAGGGCGCGGTAGCACTCGTCCTCTTGATCGCCTGTGCCAACGTGACCAACCTGTTACTGGCGCGAAGCGCGGACCGAGACAAGGAGCTTCACCTGCGCGCCGCTCTCGGGGCTGGACGTGGACGGCTGATTCTTCGTCTGCTACTGGAATGCGCGATCTTGTCGGCGGCTGGCGGAGTGCTCGGAGTCGGTACGGCTTACGCACTGTTTCCGTCCATAGTGGCCGCGGGTAGAGATGCTCTGCCGCAGGTTCACAGCTTCAGAATAGACACTGCTGCCCTGGCAACGATCGCCCTGGTCACATTCTTGGCAACTCTGCTCGCGGGAACCGCCCCGGCCCTACGAGCCGCGTTTAGGGCCACCCGGGACGGGTTGGCCGCGAGCAGTGGCCAAGCGGCGACCAGCCGATCGAGCCGCACGAACCGGACGCTTGTCATGGCACAGGTGGCTCTCGCACTCGTCCTGATGACCGGCGCAGGGCTCCTTTTGAGAAGCCTCACCTCCCTCATTCATGTCGACAAAGGCTTCGCCGCCGAACGCATCGTCGTCGCTACACTTGATTTACCGACGTGGGCCTACCCAGACGACGAGAGCCTGCGGATCTTCGGGCGCGAACTGACGACGGCATTGCGGACCGTGCCTGGTGC
Organism: Acidobacteriota bacterium; assembly: GCA_029263335.1. Lineage (GTDB taxonomy): Bacteria > Acidobacteriota > UBA890 > UBA890 > WLXD01 > WLXD01. The sequence continues at coordinate 10,106 of JAJCXS010000037.1, forward strand.
GCTCGAGTCCGCAATCTCCACCGGGCTCCCACTGGACACCGGCATGATCGCCAGCGCTAGCGTCGCCCATGACCCTGATCGTGACGACCTCCCGTGGGCGACGGTCAGCAGTGTTTCGAACGGGTACTTCGATCTGTTCGGTCTCACCATGCACTCCGGTGACCTCTTCGACGGCAACGACGCCGAAGCGACGGACGTAGTCATTAGCGAAGCCGCCGCGCGGGCATACTTCAGCGACCGTGACCCGCTCGGCGAGCAGATGACCTTCGGCGGCAGCCGAAAGACCTACACCGTCGTGGGCGTCGTTGGCGACGTCGTCCAGGATTCGCTGCGCAAACTACCGATTCCCCATATCTACGTTCCCTTCGAGGGCCTCCCGAGCACGTACCTCAAAGTGGCCGTGCGCGTGCGCGGCGACGAGATCGCCACGGTCGAGACCATTCGACAGCTCGTGCGGTCAATGGGACCGAACGTCCCGATCAACCGGATCGCCACCATGGAAGAGCTCGTCGTCAACTCCATGGGGAGCGAGCGCTTCTACACAACCTTGCTCGCTGGATTCGCCCTGTCCGCCTTGCTCATCGCGTGTTCGGGCATCTTCGGAGTCACGAGCCACGTGGTCTCGCGCGCAACTCGAGAAGTGGGCGTGAGGATGGCGCTCGGAGCCACTGGGGCGAACATCCTGAAGCTAATCGTCAGCCGCGGCCTGGGTCCGATCTTGGTTGGCACGCTGCTCGGGGTAGTGGGCGCCCTCGCCACGACGCGCCTGCTACAGAGCCTCCTGTTTGACGTCGGGGCACTCGACATGTCCACGTTTGCGAGCGCCACGGCGCTCGTTCTGTTCGTGGCCACCGCCGCTGCGTGGCTACCCGCACGGCGCGCCGCGCGGACAGATCCGGCTCGCGCGATGCGGCTAGAGTGAAGACCTGCTCACCTCCCCTGCCGTCGTGGGTGGGGTCGGTCGCGGGCGACCCGCCGGTGCCTTGCCGGCGGCTACGCTCTGACGCCTTCGATGATGCTGGCGATGCTGTCCGTTGGATGGATGGCTACGAGGCGTAGCCCGGCGGCCTCGAACAGTGTTGCGTACTCGGCCTCCGTGCGCTCGCAGCCGCCTTCGGTCATCGCCAGCATGTTGACGTCCATGAACTTCGCCGCGTGCGCCTCGGACGAGTCCGGCATGACGATCTCGGCCACCAGGACTCTTCCGTCCGGTGCCATGCTGGCAACGATGTTGCGCAGAATCGTCGCGCTCTGCTCATCGCTCCAATCGTGAATGATGTGCTTGAGCACGTAGGCGTCGCCGCCACTCGGGACGGCTTCGAAGAAGTCGCCACCAACGAGTTCAACGCGATCGGCCAGCTCCCCCAACTCGGCACCTTCGATCACACCCGGAAGATCGAAAAGCACACCCGCCGCCTGTGGCGCATCGGCGAGAAGCTGCTTCAACAACGCGCCGTGCCCACCGCCGATGTCTACGATCTTGCCGTATGAACTGAAATCAAACGCCGTCGCAACGGCCGCCGCGGTACCTGCCGAGAACGATGTCATCGCGGCGTTGAATAGCTCCCACTCTTCGCGATTCTCCTCGAGCTGGAACCAGGAGAAAAGGTCAGTGCCATAGGCATGCTGCGACCCGGACTCGCCCGAGCGAACGGCAGCGTCAAACTCGCCCCAGGCCAGCCAATGCGATGGCGAAGTGATCATCACGGCCATGTCCCGCAGGGACTGCGGGTGGTCGGCACGCAACAGGTCGGCGGCGGCGTTCAGCCCGTAGGTTCCGGGCGCCGTCTCTTCGAAGATGCCCAGCGAGACGAGGAGGCGGAGCAAACGGTGCAAGGAGCGCTGGTCGGCTCCTACTGCCGTAGCAAGGTCGGTGTAGTAGCGCGGCCCCTCGTGAAGCGCATCGGCCACGTTGAGCGTTGCTGCCACCGTCAACGCACGCGACGCCATGAAACCGAAGACGGCCTGCATGATCGTCTCCTGGGGTCGCGGCGCTTCTTGTTCGTCGGACATCTTTGCCTCTCTCCCTTGGTGTAGGACCCTGGCCTCGGACCATCGGCGAAGCTGTCGAGACGGGACAGGCGTCGCGCCGCAGTCTATCGCTAGCTGGGCGCTACACGCAGTACCTTGCCGCCGCGGACTCCACCGTGCCTGAGGTCGCGCAGCGCCTGGTTGGCTTCCTCGAGGCGATACTCCTCTATCTCCGGCTCGATCTTCATCTCGACTGCAAGGGCCAAGAATTCCTCCACATCGGCGCGCGTGATGTTGGCGACGCTCTTGATCTCCTTCTCGAGCCACAGGTGCTCGGCGTAGTCGATGCGGATCAGCTCGTCCTGGTCGCCGGCTTCTTTGCGAATCGCGTTGATCACTAATCGTCCACCCGGCAAGAGATTCGCCAGCGCCGCGACCACTGGTTTCCAGGCCGGAGTGGTATCGATGATCGCGTGCAGCTTGTGGGGGGGCGCCATATCGCTCGTTCCGGCCCAGGAAGCACCTAGCTCGCGTGCGAACTCTCGCTCCGCCGGACTGCGCGCGAAGACCACGACGTCGGTGTGCGGGTACAAGTATCGCGCCATCTTGAGCACGAGATGCCCCGAAGCGCCGAAGCCGGTGAGGCCCAACCGCTGACGATCTGAGATCCCCGTGAGTCGAATCGACCGGTACCCAATGGCGCCGGCGCACAGCAACGGCGCGGCCACCGCGTCGTCGAGACTTGCCGGAATCGCGTACGCGAACTCCTCGGGAACAGTCATCAACTCCGCGTAGCCGCCGTCGGCATCGCGCCCCGTGGCCTGGAAATCTTGGCAGAGATTCTCGAAGCCACCCCGGCAGGATTCGCAGTCACCGCATGCGGAGCGGATCCAGGCGACGCCGACACGGTCGCCCAGGCCGAACCGCGTCGCAGCCTCACCGAGCTCAACGACGCGACCCACCACCTGGTGGCCGGGCACAACGGGGAAACTCGGCGGGGACGTACGCCCTTCGATTTCGTCCAGCTCCGTGTGACAGACGCCACACACCGTTACCTGAAGTAGGACCTCGCCGCGCCCGGGCCTGGGGTCGGCAACCGTTTCCGCCAGCAGTGGCTCAGCATCCTCACTGAGCGGCGTAATCCGGTGCAGTCGCATTGCCCTCATTGCACGGAGGACGCTACCACGGGCCGCCACAAAGGCCATCGGCGTGCTTCAATTCCCTCATACAGGCATCGCCGCCCCACCGAGCCGTAAGGGCCCCGAGGACAAGGCAATGATCAAGCACGAACTGCACGGGCAACAGAGTCTACTCACGGTCACAGTGACCGGCCCCTTGGAGGCCAGCGACTTCGTCGAACTTGCCGAGCAGATCGACCCCTACCTGGCGAAACACGGGACCCTCAAGGGGTTGATGATCATCACTGGCGAGTTCCCTGATTGGGCCGACTTCGAGGGTCTGCTGTCGCATTTCCGTTTCGTCCGCGCGCACCACGAGCGCATCCGACGTGTCGCTCTGGTGTCGAACAGCGGCGCGATCGCCTCGGCGGAAAAGGTCGCGGATCATTTTGTCGACGCCGAACTCGAGCACTTCTCGATGGACGAGAAGGAAGAAGCGCGCCACTGGCTGCTCGGCAACGACTGAAGCGTCGAGAGACAAGTAGCCCAACCGACAATCACGGAATTTCGTGATCGCCGCCGCGAAATTTCGTGAAAACCGATTTTTCGTGACGGCACGGAGCCCACGGCTGATCGCGTAAGTGTCCCTCGTGCCTCGACAAATCGATATCGCGCCAGGCTGGCACGCCTCCTGCTAACTCTTGTCTCGTCTGGCCGTTCCGCGCCGCGGACTCCGGGCGCCGCGACGAGCGGCGGTAACTCCAACGAGATCACTCCCATGAAAGGCCCGAGCGCGCGCTCGGCCGAGGATCTGTCGATGTCGAACGCAATCAAGCCTCCGTTCACGGAAGAGACCGCCCGCGCCAAAGTCCAGGCCGCAGAGGACGGCTGGAACAGCCGCGACCCCGAGCGGGTCGCCCTCGCCTACAGCGAGCACTCCGAGTGGCGCAACCGCGACGAGTTCTTCTGCGGCCGCGAGGCCATTCGGAGCTTCCTGCGCCGCAAGTGGGCAAAGGAGCTCGACTACCGGTTGATGAAAGAGCCTTGGGCGTGGACCGACAACCGCATCTCCGTGCGTTTCGAATACGAGTGGCGCAACGCGAGCGGCCAGTGGTTCCGCACCCATGGAAACGAACACTGGGAGTTCGACGCCGACGGCCTGATGGCGCGTCGCGACATGAGTGCCAATGACGTCGCCATCGACGAGTCCGAGCGTCGCTACCTGACTACGCCGCAGAACGAGAGCAGCTGATCGAGGCCCCCCCATCCGCCTATTTCACCCCTCATGCGCGACCTACTCGCCCGCCACACCGGGACCAACCCATGACCAAGACCCGCAGCGACATCGCCTTCACCCCCACCGTGAAGGCCATCCAGACCGCCAAAGGCTCACGCACCAGCTATGCCCGCATGGAGGCGGGCAGTGGTTGGAGGGGAGAGGTCACACCCGACCTGGCCGCGTTCCTCGCGCGCCTCGACATGTTCTACCTGGGAACCGCGAACTCCGCCGGGCAACCCTACATTCAATACCGTGGCGGCCCGCGTGGTTTTCTGAAGATCGTAGATAACAGGACGCTGGGCTTCGCCGACTTCGGCGGCAACCGCCAGTACATCTCGATAGGCAATCTGTCGGAAAATCCGCAGGCGTTCATCTTCCTGATGGACTACGTCAACAGCCAGCGGATCAAGCTGTGGGGCACGGCCAAGGTGATCGAGGGCGACGCGGCCCTGCTGACCGGCCTCGCCGATCCGGAGTACCCCGCCCGACCCGAGCGCGCGATCCTGTTCGCCATCGAAGCCTGGGATGCGAACTGCCCCCAGCACATCCACAAGCGCGAGTTGGTGACGTAATTCGCGTAGAGTCGTGGTTAATGAAGTTCCAAAGAGCTACGCGAATCGCCATGACACGAATACTGATGCCTCTCGTCGCCATCGCGAGCCTCGCCTGGGCGCCCGCCCAGGAGGCCAACTCGAGCGCGGCGCAGGACAAGTTGCAGCAGTCGCACTTCTTCAAGAACCCGATGCTAGTTGGCATCGTGGACTCGGAGGATTTGCAGCAGGACCCGTTCTCGGAGTGGTTCGACAGCGGTTACGCGCAGTACGAGGTACAGCCAGAAGCTCTAGCGCACCTCAACGAGGCGATGGACGACGCCGGATTGTCGATCGAGATCTTCTTCGGCACCTGGTGCCACGACTCCAAGCGGGAGGTGCCACGTGTGCTCCGGGTCCTCGACGACGCGCAGGTCCCTGCGAGTCGGGTCACGTTGTATGCGTTGTCCGACAACCCAGGCGTCTTCAAGATGACCCCGGACGGGCACGAGCACGAACTCCTCGTGCATCGCACGGCGACGGTCGTCGTTCTGCGCGACGGAGTTGAACTGGGCCGGCTGGTCGAGAAACCCTCCGCGACGCTCGAAGAGGACCTGGTCGCGATCCTGGCCAAATCGCCAGCGCCCGTCCCCTATGGCGCGGAGTCGGCGATCCACGCACTGTATCGAGCCGACGACAAGGCGCCCGTCCAGGCACCCACGAGAGCATTTCTCGATGAGCTCGAGTCCCTGGGTGACACCGATACGCTGTGGCACTACGCGCAGTACGACCTGCTGTTCAACGGCAGGCCGGCGGATGCCGCCGATGTGCTGCACCTCTTTCTCACCCTGCACCCCGATTCGGCTCTGGGCTATCGACTGCTCGCACAGGCCGAGTCTGACCTGGGCAATACCGGCGCAGCACTGTTCGCCATCCGGCGCTCACTCTCCCTGGCACCGAACAACAAACCGGCCCAGCGGCTGGAGACGCGCATTCTAGCCGCGACCGGCACGGGAGCTATCGACGAGTAACGCCGCAGCAGGCGAGCCGTCAGAATGCCCAGGCGAAACCGAAGCCCAACGTGTGCGCGTTGATTCCCGGATTGCGTACGCCGGTGTCGGCGTTCGAGATGTGGCGCAGGCGATACTCGAGGCTGAGCCACTGCTCGTCCCCGACGGCTAGCTCCAGCCCGGCGCCCGCGAACAGGGAAAAGTTGTAGCTAGTCTCGCCGACCGGCACGTCCCTGTTGGTGAACACCATGCCAGCGCCCGTCCGGAACACCGGTCGCACGCGCCCGTCCGGCGACCATCGATGTTCGTAGATAAAGTGCCAGCCAGCGCCGTACGCGCGAGGCTCCTGGTCGACGACCATGACGGGCACCAACTCGACCCCCCAGGCCGGCTCGCCACCGGCGAACCGCCCTCGTGTCCGATGCGTCCAACGAACCCACACACTGGCAAGATCCGTAGGAACGGAGCTGTTGATCTCGGCCGCGAAGCCGTAGGAGGCGGCGATCGTCAGCACGTTGCGCTTCTCGCTCTCGACCTGGTCATCGGGCGCCTCGCCCCCGGCCACCGTCGCGGTCGCCTGTTGGCCAATCGCGGCGCTGGAGAGCGAGCACAAGATAAGAGCTGGTAGTAAGACCCGCGCGAGGCGCATGCAATTCCTCTCGATCGCCTGAGGTAGTGTCATCCGGGATGATGATCCTGACATTGGGCGTTGGGTTACAGGTAACTCTGACGTTTGGGCTGCGCACTGCCTTGGGTCACACGCGCGCCGATCGCCGGTGAGAGCCAGCTCACACGCTGCCCGCGGTCAAGAGAGTACGCTTCGCGGCACGCCAACAACGCACCGACAGGAACAATCGATGAAGAGTACCGCCGCTATCGCCCTTGTACTGGCAGCCAGCGCCGGTTGTGTCGCGCCCGCCCCTGACGCCAACGAAGCGACGGCGCCGCTGATTGCGGAGTTCAGCGTGATGCGCACGCTCGAGATCGGGCAGGCGCCGCACGGGATCCGTTTCAGCCCGGACGGCAGCAGGGCATACGTAGCCCTCAGCGGCGACGACGAAATCGCGGTGGTCGAACTGGAAACCATGCAGGTCGTGGACCGGTGGCCGGCCGGCGCCACACCGCTTGATCTTATCGCCCTCGATAGCGGCGGTTGGGCCGTGACTCAGTTCCGCGGCGACACCCTCGTCAGCATGGAATCCGGCACCGAACCCCGCACATGGCCTGTCGGCAAGGCACCGTCGCTGTTCGGCGCCCGCATCATCAACGGCATCGCACCGCTGGTGAGCGAGTTTGCGGACGAACTCACTCTTTTCGACGTGCGCACAGGCGAGATCACGGCTCGCTACCCAACCGGCACGCGACCCTACCCGGCAGAGATCACCGCCGACGGGGTGTTGGCGTTCGTGCCCAACCGCGACGCCGGCACCGTTTCGGTGATCGACCTGCTGGCGGGCGAAACGCTGGCCGAGGTGGAGGTTTGCACGCAGCCCGAAGGCGGAGCGCTGAGTGCCGCCGACACTACCTACATCGTTGCCTGCGGTGGCTCCGATGAACTCGTCTACGTGAACACGGCTTCGTTCGAGGTGACCGCGCGCGTGGCGGGAGTCGGCCCGCGCCCCTTCTCGGTCGCCATCACCCCGGACGGGCGCCACGGCATCGTCAACAACGCCGGCGGAACCACCGTGTCGATTCTTGATGTCGCCGCCCACGAGATCATCGATGAGCTGACCGTTGGCGAACAGCCGATCGCCGTCCGCATGCATCCGGATGGACAGCGCGCCTTCGTATCCAGCGAGATCTCCGGCACGTTGACCGAGCTCGGGCTGCCAACGCCCGCGCCGATCGAGCGCGGCACCGAGATGGTGGATGTTGCCGTCTTCGGCATGATCCACGGGTCACACCGGACGAGCGAACGGTATGGAGTGGATGTCCTGCGCGAGGCCATCCGCGCGTTCGATCCCGACCTGGTCCTGGTGGAAATCCCGCCCAACCGTTTCGAGGCGGCAGCAGCGGAGTTTGCGGCCGACGAACAGATCGTGGAGCCGCGCGTATTGCGGTTTCCCGAGTACGTGGACGTGTTGTTCCCACTGACACTCCAGATGGACTTCGAAATCGTGCCCACGGCCGGCTGGACGCTGCCGATGTCGGATCATCGTAGCGCCGTGCTGCGTGCCATCAGTGAAGCCCCCGACCGGGTCGCCGACTGGGCCGCCTATGAGGCCGCCAACTCTGCAAGCGCGGCAGCAGTAAGTGCCGGCGGTGACTCCGACGACCCACACTGGATCCACACGGACGAATACGACGACGCGCAGGAGATTAGCCTGGGCGTCTATGACCGTCTCTTCAACGACGAGATCGGGCCGGGCGGTTGGGCCAACATCAACCGCGCCCACTATGCCAACATCGCTCGGGCGCTCGACCGCGTGGCCGGCTCCGGCAAGCGCGTGTTGATTACCTACGGCGCTGGCCACAAGGGCTGGTTCCTGCGACAACTGCGACAGCGCGACGACATCGAACTGGTCGATGCTCGTCAGTTCTTC
>JAJCXS010000038.1 GCA_029263335.1 Acidobacteriota bacterium
GGCGGAGGCGGGCGAGCTGCCGGCGATCGAGTTTCTGCAGGTGCAGATGGATGGCGAGAAGTCGACCTACCAGTTTGCCCGCGGCGTTGCGACGACATCGATGGCGACCGAGACCGCACGCCGACTGGGAGTGGACTTCGAGCGCCTGAGCGAAGAGATTCAGGCGCGCCTGGCGCGCGACGGCATCGACCCCGCATCGGTCGCAGACGGAGAGGGTGTCCTGCGCGACATGAGCTAGCGCGACACCTTCGAGCGCGGTAGCTCAGGCGCAGCACACGACGACAACACAGACGTTGTCGCTGCCATCCTCGGTGACGGCAATCTCCACCATGCTCTCAGCCGCCTGTTGGGCGGAACTCGAGGCGTTGACCACTTCCGCGATGCGCGTCTGATCGAATGCCTGAGTCATGCCGTCTGTGCCGAGTACCCATATGTCGCGACTCCGGATGGTTCCGGTCACGATGTCGACCTCGACCTGCGGCAGGTTGCCGACACTACGGGTCAGCACGTTGCGCATGGGATGTCGTTCGGCCTGGGCGGGAGTGATGAGTCCGGCACGCATCTGCGCCCACACCACCGAATGGTCCTCGGTGACCTGCAGCCCCGCCGCGTCGCGTACGAGCCAGGCGCGCGAATCCCCCACGTGTCCGATCCAGTAGGTGTCGCCGCTGAGGCAGAGTGCGGTGAGCGTGGTGCCCATGCCGCGACGCTCGGGGCAGGCGACGGACTCCTCGAAGATAGCCGTGTTGGCCGCCAGAAGGGCCTCGCGCAGCACGATGCCGTCGATCTCGCCGGCGTGCGCCAGGCAGCGCTCTTGCAGGACCTCCACAGCTAGCGCGCTGGCCCGTTCACCTGCGAGATGGCCTCCCATGCCGTCGGCGACGGCGAAGAGACTGAGCTCGGGGATGACCTTGAGCGAGTCCTCGTTGTGCTCGCGCACACGTCCAACAGCGGTGTGGTACCCGACGTCGTAGTTGGGCAGGGCTTCGGTCTCAGGGCTCATAGACATCGAGTTCGGAGCAAGAAACAACGACGGCGATTGTATCGGATGGCGCTCCGCCCCGAGCGCGGGCCGGCGGGCCTGGCTACTCTTTGCCGCTCCTGGACGCGGCCGTTGGCGGACAAGGGCGTCTTCCCCTTGTCAGGGCTATCAATAGCGGGCAGCCTGCGGGGTAACCGGACCACATTCCACTTCGTCGAGAATCATGAGCCAACCCCTGCGCATAGGCCCCTACGAGGCCGAGGAGGTCGTCGCTCGCGACGCGCATGCAAGCGTGTGCCGCGTGGTGGATCCGAGCGATGGCCGCGTCTTGACCGCGAAACTCTATGCTCCGACCGGTTCTCCCGACACCCGGGTGCTGGCGCGATGGCACGAGGAGTTTGCCGACGAGGCCAGGCGCTTGCAGCGTCACGGTAGCGATCTGGTGCCGATCGAGGCCAGTGGCCGAGCCGGCGAATTGGCCTGGGTGGTGATGGACATGCCCGCAGGCGACCTGCTCGAGAGTGTCCTCGGCGAGCCGATGTCGAGCCGTCGGGCCGGCACCATGCTCGCCGCAATCGCGGCGGGGCTCGACCGTCTTCACGCCGGAGGACTGGTTCATCGGAGCCTGAAGCCCTCCAACGTCCTCATCGCCGACGGTGATACGCCGTTGTTTCTCGACACACTGCTCCTGGGTCGTTTCCCGGAGGCGGTGGTTGCGGGCCTGCTGCCCCTTGCCCGCGTCACCTGCGTGGCTCCGGAAGCGGTGCTCGGTTATCGGCAGGGGGCGGCGTCGAACCAGTACTCGCTCGCCGTCATGGCTCACCGGGCGCTGACCGGCTCCTGGCCCCACAACGCGGGCAACGCGATCGATTACGCGTACGCCTGCGTATACCAGGAAGCGACGGCCGCCAGCGAGGCGCTGCCCCGGGTCCCGGTCCAGGCCGACGCGGTTCTTGCTCGGGCCATGGCGAAGGATCCCGAACACCGCTATCCGACGTGTGTTGCGTTCGTCGAGGAGCTGGCCGCGGCATTGCGCGAAGGCCTCAGGGAAAGCGGCGAGTCTGCCAGGGAAGCCGCCGAGGCGGCCGCTCCGATCGAGTGGTTTGAGGCGGCAACGACCGTGCTGGAACTGGTGCCAGAATCATTGTCGGAGCCGCCACCCCTGCGGGTGGTGCGCGAGCCCGGTGAGCAGCCCGATCTGCTTCCGCAGCGTTGCGCGGGCGACGAGGACGGTGCGGATCTCGCCGAGATTGCGCCGGCGGACGAGACAATCGAGGTTGCCGACAGGGTCGAGCCGCCTCGCCCGCCGACCCATCATCGTCCGCCGGCGCGACGGGGGCTGAGCCGGCTGGGACAGAAGATCCGCGACCTGCGTGGCAAGCTGCCGCTTGGCCCGGCCATCGGACGGACCCCCGATTATCTGATGCGCGAGGAGTACCTGGCCGGCTGGCGCGAGGACGCGGCTCGCTCAAGGGGTGCGGGCGACAAGTGGTCCGACCCGATCACCCCGGAGTGGTCGCTGACGGTAGAGGCGGTCAATCCCGGTTGGCTGCGCGTCGACGGGCGCTATGCCGGACCCGCACCGGCGGAGATCGCGATTGTGGGGCGAGCCGGCCAGCGTGTTCTCGTGGAGCTGATGCGCGACGGTGTGGCGGTCGCCACCAAGGACGTCCAGCTGCATCCGCTGATGGACAAGACCTGGCAGCCCCAGGAGCCACGCTTGCCTCAGGACCCCTTCTAGGCTGCTCTAGGTTGCGGGCCAGACCGGCGAAAGTCGGAGGCCTACGCCAGCGGCGTCAGGTTCCCGTCGGCACCGCGTTCGCAGGGTAGCCACGCGAGGGCGACCGTTTTGACGTCGATGTCCGTGCGTCGCGGCTTCAGTTGCATCGTTTCGAGTTCGATCTGCGTGGGATCGAACTCGTCGCCGACAGCAGCAGCCGCCTCGTCGAAGTCGACTTCCATCTGTCGCAATTGTTCCTGGTACTTCACCAGGTTCTCGCGGGCACGGCCAACGTCCTGGCGTTGCCGCATCGCGTAGCCGGCACCGCGCATGGTCGAGGAGGCCCCGCCCACGGCGCTTCGTCCAAAGACCGCCGACAGGAGGGTCGTGCCCAGCGAAATCGCCGTTTGCATCGTTGCACCAGATGCTTGCTCCTGCTCTTTGCCCAGCGCCTGTTCGGCCTTGCGGATGCGTTCACGGAGCGTCGCGAACTTCTTCTCGTACTTCACCTTGAGTTTGCCCACTGCCAGATCGCGAGCCTCGCGCGCCGCCTCCGACAGGCGGATACGAAACTCGGCCTCCGTCTCGGCCGGCTTGGAGTGGCGATCGAGTGCAGGGCACACGTACAGCGGGTAACGGCGCGTCCGATACGCCCAGTCCGCGAAGCGTTTCTTCCACCCGGAGTAGGTCCTCGCCTTGGCCGCCGCTGCGGGTAGTTCGCCGAAGGAACCCGAGAGCGGCGCTCGTTTGCGCAACTTGGCCTTGCCCAGTGCTACCGGTCGCGCGTTGTCCCAGTCGACGGTGTCGTCGTCGGGGCCGAGCTCCACGATGGTCGTCAGCGATTCCGCGGCGCTCAGGTCCCGGCGGTTGTCGACAAAGTGCACGTCGGCGATCGCGATCACATGGGGAACGAAGGCGACTTCCCCGTCAGCTCGGGGAAGCAATGGTGGGATAAAGACCTGCGGGATGGCGGGCGGCAGCACGGGCGCGGCGGTGCCGGGTTCCTTCGCCGCCGCGCGAGGTGGTGGCGGCGGTGCGCTGGGAGAAACCGGCGGGGCGACCGCTGCACGCTGGCCGGCCGGGTGCAGCTTGGCGATCTGTGATCGCGTGAGCGGCCCGCGAAGATAGGACATTGCCCAGCGCGTTTGAAACACCACCGGCGCCGGCTCGTGCACGTTGTGCATCATGAACCTGCGTTTGCCGAGTCCGGCCAGGGTCTGCTCCATGGCGCCTCGATCGAATCCGCCGCTGGCTCCGATGGCCGCGCCTTCGAGGCCCTCCAGCACGCGGCGCTTGTCGCGCTCGGTCTGCAGGCGGCCAAGGAACCACGTCCCGATATTGGAGAGCCCCTTGTAGTCGAGGTCTACCGGATTCTGGGTGGCGAGCGTGATTCCGACTCCAAAGGCTCGGGCCTGTTTGAGCATCGTCAGCAGGGGACGCTTCGAGGGCGGTTCCGCGACCGGCGGCATGTAGCCGAAGATCTCGTCCATATACAGCAGCGCGCGGAGGCTCGATGTACCCGAACGCGTGCGCATCCAGGCCAGCATTCGATTGAGGACCAGCGTCACCACGAACATGCGCTCCTGTTCCGACAGGTGCGCGATATACAGCACCGACACACGCGGCTTTCCCTCGGCCGTGTATAGCAAATGCTGGACATCGAGTGGTTCGCCAGCGATCCATGCGGAGAAACTCGGAGCTGCCAACAAATTGTTGAGGCTTAGAGAAAGCTCGAAGCGATCGGCCGGCGGATAGAACGAATCGAGGTCGAGCACGCCGACCTTGGTCACGGGCGGTGCCTGGATGAGCTGGATCAAACGGCCGAGTTCCAGATCCTGCCCTGCCTTCCAGGTTGTTTCGATCAGCATCGACAGCAGGATGTGCTCGCGCGACCGCAGCGGATCGGCCTTGATACCGAGGAGTGTGAGCAGGCTGGTCGCGGCGCTGCTCACCTGGTCGCGAAATAGATCGGCGTCCTGGATCACCGCCGCCGCTGGTGCGGCGAACGACGAGAGAATCGACAACGGGCGACCCGCTTCGCTGCCGGGCGTGTAGATGCTGAAATCGGCGGCAGCCTGCAAACGGCTGATGCGATCGCCATCCTGGCCCCATTGCGCCAGTCCGTCACGCCACAGGTTGGCCTGCGAGGCTGCGAACTGCTGGACAGTTTGGCCCTGTCGCTGGGCCTCGGATTCGTCGACCCAGGGCCGAAAGTCCGCACCCCGCAGCTGCGGGAAGGTCAGCAGGAGATTGGTCAGGTCGCCCTTGGGATCGATGATCAGCGCCGGAACGCCGTCGAGGGCGGCCTCCTCGAGCAAGGAGACACAGAGGCCGGTCTTACCGCTGCCGGTCATCCCGACGCACATGGCGTGGGTGGTGAGGTCCTTGGCGTCGTACAGGAGTAGATCGTCGCGCAGGCTGTCGCTTTCGAGATCGTACTCACGGCCAAGGTAGAACGCGCCAAGCTTCTCGAACGTATCGGGGCTGGGGTGCATGGCCGGCTCCAGGTCGCCTCGGTGGTGTAAGGCGACTATTCTTCCATAAGGATGGTCGCTGTTGCGGAGGGTGTGATGAGCGCCGGATATTCAGGAACGCCACTGGTGCGCAAGCTCGGGCTGAAGCCCGGCATGAAAGCGGCGTTTGTCGATGCCCCGAATCACTACGTCGACCTGCTCGGCGGGCTACCGCATCCGATCCACCTCCTGGCCCGGCCCGGCCGGGACATGGACTTCGTCCACTTCTTCGCCGCGGGCCTGGTGGATGTCAAGATCTGTGCCGTCGATGAGGACTGGTCCGGCCTGAAGTTCGTCTACCGCACGGAGGATCGCTGGTGAATCGTGTCTTCTCGCCCATGGTGCGGGTGCTGTCGGGTTTCGTGCTCCTGGTTCTGTATCTCGTGCCGCTGGGGCAGGCGGGCAGCGGGATCATCGACCGGCAGGTGGCCCGCGCGGGACACCCGATGACGCTGCTGATGCCCGATTCGCGCTGGCAGGCCGAGCGACACACCGGTGAGCACACGGACGAGGAGGGCGACGCGTTGCTTGCCCACCCAGGCGACCCGATGCCGGCAGTGATTCTTGCCCACGGCTTCGCCGGATCGCGTCAGATGGTCGCAGCCTACGGCTACACGCTGGCGCACGCCGGCTACGCGGTGCTGATGATCGACCTGCCTGGCCACGGCCGAAATCGGGCGCCTTTCGCCCGCGATGACAACGTCGCGGCGATTGGCGAAGCCTACGAGCTTCTGCAGGGTCAGCCCGAAGTGGACATCACGCGCGTCGGGCTGCTGGGGCATTCGATGGGAGCGGCGGCAGTCTTGCACTCGGCATCGGAGTTCCCCGAGCGCTATCGTGCCACCGTTGCGATATCGCCTCTGTACACACCGGTCACGGCCGTCACCCCGCGCAACCTGCAACTGCAGGCTGGTTCCTGGGAGCCAGGATATCTGGAGGCGGCGAGGCACATCCTGGCCGATGCGGGAGGTCCCTCTACGGACTACGCCAATGGTCGGGCGCGATCCCTGGTCACGGTGCAGCGTGCGGAACATATTGGCATCCTGTTCCGCCATCGAAGTCACCGTGCGGCGCGCGAGTGGTTCGACCAGGCTTTCGACTATCGGGCGGCGGGCAGCAACGACCACCACGACTGGCGGTTGCTGGGATGGTTGCTGCATGTGGCCGGATGGGCTCTCGTGGCCTCGGCCATCGTGCCGGCATATCGGCGCCAGGCCAGTCTGGAGCGCGACCTCGTGCGCCGGCCGATGCAGTGGGTCGGAGTACTGGGCGCGCCGTTGTTCGCCACGGGAGCCGTGGTGGTGCTCGACCGGCTCGTGGCTACAAGTCGCTTGGGCGGCGTGGTGGTGGGAGGGGCACTGGCGTTCTGGTTCCTGATCGCGGGCACGGTATTCCTGGTGATTGCTTACCGGCGCGGCCTGCCGAATGGCGACGACGTTGTTCGCGGTGTCGGCCTATTTGTCTTTCTCGCCGTCGCGGTGGGCGTCACCGGTCATCTGGCATGGGCCAACTGGGTTCTGACCCCAGCTCGACTGATGCGCTGGCCGCTCTTCGCGATCGCCTGCATTCCATGGTTTGTGGCCACCGAGTTCGGCCAAGGCGACCCACGGCGGGCCTCCCGCTGGCTGTGGTGGCTTGCCCAGGTCGCCTCGGTGCTGGCAGCTTTGCTGCTGCTCGCGCGCCTCGTTCCCGACATGGGAGTTGTGGCCCTGGTGTTGCCGCTGTTGCCGGCCTACTTCGCGCTTTTCGTGTATCTCGGAAGCAAGGTCAGGCGACCCTGGGCCTACGGGATAGGCTGCGGCCTTTTCTTCGGGTGGCTGCTCGCGGTCGCCTTCCCGATCTTGAGTTAGCGGGCGTCGGTAATGTACGGAACTTCCTTGTGCGCGGCGGGGAGGCGATACGGCCTAGTCGTCATCATCGCGGCGGTTGCGTCCTCCGCATGCGCCGGACATAGCCTGTATGTCCGTCCCGGCGTGAGTCCGCAATGCCCGAACTGCGCCGCCGGCCCCGAACAGCTGGACACGCGCGTGTTGTTGGTTGGCGACGCTGGCGAATTCGACCCGGACAATCCCGCGTTGCAGGTTCTTGCGAATGCCGCCGTGGGAGCAACCGATCGGAGCGTGGCGCTGTTTCTCGGCGACAATGCATATCCGCGCGGCCTGCCGGGAGCGAACGAAGCCGGCGTGGACGCCGAGCGCACCAACTCGGAGAAGATCCTGCAACTGCAGGTCGAGGCTGCTGGTCACGCCGGTATCCCGGCGGTATTCGTGGCCGGCAATCATGATTGGGACAAGTCAGGTCCCCGCGGACTGGAGCGACTGCAGGCGCAGGAAGCGTTTCTCGCCGAGACGACCGCGGCTGATGTGGTGTTGCATCCTACCGCCGGCTGTCCCGGGCCCACGGTGCTGGATCTGGGGGAGCGCGTGCGCCTGATCGTGGCCGACTCCGAGTGGCTGCTCCGCGCCGAGCATCCGAAGCTCACGGATTGCACCTGGGGCGCGCCGGGCGCGCTGTTGCCCCTGGCGAGCCACGACGCTGAAGGGTTCTACTCGGCGCTTGCCGAGGCGGTACGTAGCGCGGGCGATCGCAGGATTCTACTGGCGACCCATCACCCCCTCAAGACCCGCGGTTCGCACGGCGGGTACTTCACCGCTAAGGAATTCTTTTTTCCGCTGACGCTGGCCAAGAGCTGGCTGTATCTGCCGATACCAGGGCTGTACCCGCTACTGCGTTATGGCATCGTGCGATCCGATCAGGATTTATACGGTTCACGCAATCGCGAGATGGTGCGCCGCATCGAAGAGGTTCTGGCCACGGCGGCCAGCGCCGCGATCGCGGCCGCCGGACATGAACACACGCTTCAGGTATTCGATGACCCGGCGCTGCCGATCTGGTATCTGGTCAGCGGATCGGCAGCCAAGCTAGGCGCGACGGGCAAGACCGACGACACCATCTTCAAGCACGCTGCTCCCGGCATCATGGTGGTCGACTTCTTTGTCGACGGTCGCGTGTCAGTACGCGTTGTCGAGGTCGACGCGGCAGGAGTGCACGAGGTCTTCGCGCTCTGGCTGGGCGAGTAGTTCCTACAGCTACGCGGGCTTTGGGGTAGCTGTGGGCGCCGCCAGGCCGCGCCCCATCGTCCGCTGCAGGTCGCGCACGAACGCGCTGACTTCCGGAACGCTGGAGGGTAGTGGCGACCCTGCGAGCAACTCGCGCACCTGCTTGGTAGCGAAGAAGAACACCAGGCTCCCGAGCAGGCTCAGATGCGTGACGTACGAGTTGACGTTGGTGAACGTGCCCTCGCGAACGCCCTGATCGATGATGCCCTGCACCAGTTTGAACAACTCGAGGAAGCGCGGCAGGAGATCCTCGTCGATGTGCAGCCCGCCCGACAGGACCTCGCGAATGACCATTACCGGCAGCGCGGGTTGTGTTGCGGCGAGGTCGGCAAAAGCAAAGATGAAGTCGCGCAGACGATCGTCGGCCGGTGCGTCGGAATAGCGGATCTCGTGGAACCGGTCGTGCGCCTCGTTCAGGGTCGCCGCCAGGATCTCGTTATACAGACTCTTCTTGCCACCAAAGTGGTAGCTGATCATCGCCTTGTTGACGCCGGCCGATTGCGCGATCTGGTCGACCCGCGTGCCATCGAAGCCGCGCTCGGCGAACAGTTCGGTGGCAGCGTCGATCAGAGCTCCACGAGTGGCCTCGGAGCTGCGGCGCCGCTTTTCGGAAATCCGATCATTCATCACCAAATTGTACAACGTCGGCACAGATCATTGAGCTAACTAAACATTTATTTGATAATAGGCTGAGCAAGGGAGCGGCAAGACGTATCGCATCCCGCAACCAGCTGGGATCGGTAGGAGTCCATGGAACTGCCTGAGCAGGTGACCGTTTACGAGGTTGGGCCGCGCGACGGGTTTCAGAACCTGGCGCGGTTTGTGCCTACCGATAGCAAAGTAGCGTTCATCGATGCGCTATCGGCCGCAGGCCTGCCCGCTATTGAAGCCACCAGTTTCGTGTCGCCGCAGTGGGTGCCTCAGCTTGCCGACGCGCACGAGGTCATGCAACAGATCCGACGTCGGCCAGGGGTCCGTTATCCGGTACTCGTACCGAATCTGACGGGCCTGGAGCGGGCCGTCGAGACTGGCGTACAGGAGATCGCGGTCTTTACTGCCGCCTCCGAGACCTTCAATCGCCGTAACATCAACGCCTCGATTGCAGAGTCCATCGATCGCTTCCGCCCGGTGGCCGAGCGTGCACAGGAGCTGGGCCTGAACGTGCGCGGATATGTTTCGACTGCTTTCGGTTGTCCGTATCAGGGGAACGTCGAGGCGGAGTCTGTCGTCAGTGTTACGGGTCAGCTGCTCGAGCTCGGTTGCGCCGAGGTATCGATCGGCGACACCATCGGGGTGGCGGATCCGGCGCAGGTCAGCGACGTGGTCGGTCGGCTGAACGACAGCTTCGGCCTGGACGGTATCGCCCTGCACCTGCACGACACGTATGGGCGCGGCCTGGCCAACGTGGTTGCCGGGCTCGACGCCGGGGTGCGTACCTTCGACGCTGCCGCCGGCGGGCTGGGCGGCTGTCCCTATGCGAAGGGTGCCAGCGGCAATCTCTCCACCGAGGATCTCGTCGCGATGCTGCACCACATGGGTATCGAAACTGGTGTGGACCTGGGGGCGTTGGTCGCGGCCACCAGCGCGCTGGCCGCCAGCACCGGATTACGGATGGCCTCGCGCGCGTTCGAGGCGCTGCGCTCGCGGCGGCGCGAACTGATTCCCGCCTAGCTTCGCCGGCCTCGATCCGTCAGCCGATCACGGTTGAGTAGAGGCGGTACAGGTTGGTACCCATGATGCGCTCGACATCGTTGCCCGAGTAGCCGCGCGCGACCAGACCGTTCCACACGACCTCCATGCGGCCCGGGCCGTTGAGTTCGTCTATGAAGTAGGGCAGTTCGCTGTTGACGACCTGGCTGCCTTCCTCCGCGCGTAGCTCAGCCAGGTAGGCCTCGCTCATCTCGATGACGCGATGGTCGCGATCGCTGCCGATGCACACAGCCTCGACCCCGGCGACGTTCACCGCGTGGTCGATGTGATCGAAGTACGCGTGCAGGTTGTCGCGTTTGGCGGAGGTCAGGAACGGACGCAGTTGGCAGATGCCCACCACTCCGCCTCGATCGGCGAGCGCCCGCAGATTCGCGTCCGAGGTATTGCGCTCGTGCGGGTACAGATCGTTGCACGCGGTGTGTGAGATGTGCACCGGCATGCTGGAGTGGTCGATCGTGTCGGCCATGGTCGGCATGTTGGCGTGAGACAGGTCCACCAGCATGCCGAGGTCGTTCATGCGATCGATGAGATCACGGCCGAAGTCGGTAAGACCGCCGTTGTCTCCTTCCTGGCGGCAGCCGACGCCGGCTAGGTTGCGCTCGTTGTACGTGATCTGGCAGCTGCGTAACCCCAGGTCGTAGAACATGTCCACGCGATCGAGCCCGGTGCCGAACTGCACCGTGTTCTGGTACAGGTAGAAGACCGCCAGTCGCCCGGACTGTTGGGCCCTGTCGATGTCGGCGACCGACGTGGCCCTGAGCAACTGGGTCGGGTTGGCGGCGATGTATCTGTCGTGCTCGAGCAGCGAGTCGACGGCCAGTTCCAGGGCCGCCGCGCCGGTCGGCTTGGGGTCGCACAGAGTGATCGTGATCGAGTCCATGCCGCTGTCGATCATCTGTTGCACGAGATCGGGCTCGTAGATGGTCCGTAGCTCGCCCATTGCGTCCATGACCAGAGCCGGCTGCGAGCCGCGTTGTTGCCTGGCGCGGAGCGGCTGCGGCGCCAACGGTAACGCTGCGGTGGCGGCGGCGGTCGTCAAGAAACGTCTGCGATTCACTGCTGTTCCTCCTTCGCCGCGGGTGGATCCGATTCGGCAACCACGATGGTAAGCAGCTGCTGTCCGCCGTCGACCTGATCGCCGTCGGCCAGGTGCATATCGGCGACCGTGCCGGCGTGTGGTGCTCTGACTTCCAGCTGCATCTTCATGGCCGACAGCACCAGCATTACCTGTTCGGCATCGACGTCGTCGCCGTTGGCGACGAGCGTCTCGACGACGGTGGCCGGAATCGGGGCGGTCAGGCCGCCGGGTGCCACCCCGCCGCCGCCTCGTTCGAGTACTGCCTCGAAACGATGCGTCCGTCCGTCCAGATGAACCCACCAGTTCGTGCGGTCGCGCACGGCGTGCACGGTATGCGTGCGTTGGTCGTCGCTTGCCGTTCGCGCTGCGAACTCTGCGGCGCCAACACGACGGACATGCCAGACGTGCTGTTCGCCATCGGGCATGTTGAGTGTCAGATGATCGCCATCACGCCGTGCAGCAACCTCGATCTCGTCACCGCGAATGCGGAAGGTGCGGGCCGTCATCAGGAGGTTTCCCCGTTGTCGCTCATGCGGAAGCGGCCGAGCGTTCGCCATGGATCGGCGGCGAGGGGATCGGCGGTGCCGGTCTCGCCGTGCCCCGCTCGGCCTGCGCCGTAGCGATCCGCCAACAAGGTTGCCGCCATGGCAAGGGGGGCGATCTCTTCGGATGCCGGCCAGTCGGCAAGGTGTTCGTCCAGGAAAGCGGTTGTCAGGTCCCCCTCGCGGAAGGCCGGGACGGCGAGGACATCCTGCAGATGATCGAGGTTCGTCTGCACGCCGAGCAGTACATAGCGACCCAACGCCTCGCGCATCCGGGCAATCGCCGCGTCGCGGTCGCGAGCCCAACACGAGAGCTTCGCCAGCATCGGGTCGAAATGTACGCCGATCTCCTGCCCTTCGACGAGCGCGGCGTCCACCCTCACTCCGGGGCCGGAAGGCTCACGCATCAACATCAGACGGCCGGCCTGCGGTAGATGGCCTGCCGCCGGATCCTCCGCGTAGACGCGGCACTCGATGGCGTGCCCGACGAATGAGGGATCGAGCGCCTCGGGCGGGAGCGTCGCTCCTCCCGCAACCTCGAGCTGCAGGCGAACCAGATCAAGACCGGTGATCCACTCGGTTACCGGGTGTTCGACCTGCAGCCGCGTGTTCATCTCCAGAAAGTAGAAATCGCCGTTGCCGTCGAGCAGGAACTCCACGGTGCCCGCGCCCACATAGCCGACGGCTTCGGCGGCGGCCACCGCCGCCGCGCTCATGCGCGCGCGTAGCTCGGCCGATACGGCCGGCGAGGGGGCCTCCTCGATGATCTTCTGGTGGCGGCGCTGAATGGAACATTCGCGCTCGCCGAGGGCCACGGTGTTGCCGTGCGTGTCGGCGAACACCTGGATCTCGATGTGGCGAGGTCGTTCGACGACTTTCTCCAGGTAGATGGCGCCATCGCCAAACGACTTGGCCGCCTCTTCGGACGCTTGCCGGTAGACGCGCTCCAGCTGTTCTGGGTCCGAGACGATCGACATGCCTTTGCCGCCGCCCCCGGCGACGGCCTTGAGAAAGACCGGATAACCGATGTCGGCCGCTGCTGGCAGAAGTTCGGTCGCGGTGCCGGGCTCGGTGCCGGGCACAACCGGGACGCCGGCCGAACGCATGGCTGCACGCGCCCGCGTCTTGCTGCCCATGACCTCCATGGCCGCGGCCGGTGGTCCGATGAATAGAAGGCCGGCGGCATCTACGGCGGTTACAAACGCCGGGTTCTCGGACAGGAAGCCGTATCCCGGATGCACGGCATCACAGCCGGACGAGCGGGCCGCCTCGCACAACCCCTGCGGGTCGACGTAGCTGTCCACCTGAATCGCGCGACCCGCCGCCAACGCGTGCGGCGAACCGGCGTCGAGTTCCGTATATACAGCCACGACCTCCACGCCAGCGGCATGGCAGGTGCGGGCGATACGCACCGAGATCTCGCCGCGGTTGGCGATCAGGACCCGACGGGGCAGGCTCACTCGCCCTCCTCGGCCCATGGCGGCTTCTGTTTGCTCAGGAATGCCGCCATGCCCGCCTTGCCGCCGTCGGTCGCGCGGGCCGCGGTGATCGACGCGACCGTGAGCGTTGCTGCTTGCGGAAAGTCGAGGTGAGCGATCCGCGGGATGAGTTCCTTGATGCGCGCCTGCGAGTCGGGGCTGCACGCCAGCAGCTCGTCGATGGTTCGCTGAACAGCCGTGTCGAGGTCTTCTTCGTCGACGACCTCAGCCACCAGACCGAGGCGCAGCGCCTTGTCGGCGCGGAAGCGTTCGCCGGTGAGGAAGAGCGCCTGCGCCTGGCCCCAGTGCAGCTTCTTCAGTACATACGGAGAAATTACCGCGGGCAGGATCCCCAACCGGGCCTCGGTGAATCCGAAACTGGCGCGGGTGGTGGCGATGGCGATGTCTGCCGTGGCTACCAGGCCCGAGCCGCCGCCGAGCGCGGCGCCCTGCACTCGCGCCACCACGGGCTTCGGGCACGTGGCGATGGCGCGGAACATGCGCTCCAGCGTGCATGCGTCCTCGCGATTCTCCTCCTCGGAGTAGTCGGCAATACGTCGCATCCAATTGAGGTCCGCTCCGGCCGAGAAGTGCTTGCCGGTGGACCGCAGGAGAACCACGCGCGTTGCGCTGTCTTGGCCGAGTTGGGTGAATACCTGAGTCAGCTCCGTGATCGTTACGTCGTCGAAGGCGTCGTGGATCTCGGGTCGGTTCAGGACGACGGCAGTCACGGCGCCGTGGTGCTCGAGTTTCAGGCGAGTGTATGAGTCGCTCATCCGTGTGCTTCGGTTCGGTTGGCAGTTCGTGGTCGAAGGGGCCGCCACGACGAGGGAGGGAACGATGCGGCTAGGTGCGGGTGTGGCTACATGCGAAACACGCCCATGCGTGGCTCGTGCATTGGTGCGTTGTAGGTCGCGGAGAGCGCCAGGCCAAGTACGTCGCGCGTCTGACCCGGCTCGATGATGCCGTCGTCCCAAAGGCGCGCGGTGGCGTAGTAGGGGCTTCCCTCGGTCTCGTACTTGTCCAGGATAGGCTGCTTGAAGGCCGCCTCCTCGTCATCGGACCAGTCCTCGCCATGACGGGCGAGTTGGTCACGTTTGACCTGTGCCAGCACCATGGCGGCCTGTTCTCCGCCCATCACGGAGATGCGCGAGTTGGGCCAGCTGAAGAGGAAACGGGGATCGTACCCGCGGCCGCACATGCCGTAGTTGCCGGCGCCGAAGGAGCCTCCCACGATCACCGTCAGCTTGGGGACCGTGGCGTTGGCGACGGCATGCACCATCTTGGCGCCGTCCTTGGCGATACCACCGGATTCGTACTTTCCTCCCACCATGAAGCCGGTGATGTTCTGGAGGAAGAGAATCGGCACGCGCCGCAGGTCGCACATTTCGATGAAGTGAGTCGCCTTGAGGGCCGACTCCGAGAACAGCACGCCGTTGTTCGCGAGGATTCCAATCGGATACCCGTGCAGGCGGGCGAAGCCCGTAACCAGGGTGGTGCCGTAGGT
Source organism: Acidobacteriota bacterium (assembly GCA_029263335.1). Classification (GTDB taxonomy): domain Bacteria; phylum Acidobacteriota; class UBA890; order UBA890; family WLXD01; genus WLXD01. Next base: position 14,650 of record JAJCXS010000038.1, read on the forward strand.
GGCCTTGAACTCGTGAAAACGGGAGCCATCGACGATGCGCGCGATCAGTTCGCGAGAGTCGTAGGGCTTGCGCATGTCGGCCGGTAGCACCGAGGCGATCTCCTCGGGCGGATACAGGGGCTCCTCGGGCTCGGTGAGGGCCGCGGCCACGGACTTCACCCGGTTGAGGTTCTCGATGATGTCGCGGGCCAGGCGCAGCGCGTGATGGTCGTCGTCCGCGAGGTGATCGGCCACACCGCTCTGGCGTGCATGGACATCGGCGCCGCCGAGATCCTCAGCGCTGATCTCCTCGCCGGTCGCCGCTTTTACCAGCGGCGGCCCTCCAAGAAAAATGGTGCCCTGATTACGCACGATGACCACCTCGTCGCTCATGGCGGGTACGTACGCGCCGCCGGCCGTGCAACTGCCCATGACGATGGCGATCTGAGGAATACGGGCGGCGCTCATGCGTGCCTGGTTGTAGAAGATCCGGCCGAAGTGCTCGCGGTCTGGAAAGACCTCGTCCTGCAGCGGCAGGAACGCGCCCCCCGAATCGACCAGATAGACGCACGGCAGCTGGTTCTCCAACGCAATCGTCTGGGCACGCAGATGTTTCTTGACGGTCATCGGCAGGTAGGTGCCGCCTTTTACCGTGGCATCGTTGGCCACGATCATCACTTCGAGGCCGTGTACCCGCCCGATACCGGTGACCACTCCGGCCGAAGGGGCCGCGCCGCTATAGAGGCCATCGGCGGCCAGGGGCGACAGCTCCAGAAAAGGAGAGTCGTTGTCGAGCAGTTCGTCGATGCGGTCGCGCACGAACAGCTTGCCCTGCTCGCGGTGACGCTGCTGGTACTTCTCGCGACCGCCCTGACGGGTCGCCGCGAGGCGTTCGCGCAGTTCACTCGCGAGTCCCTGGTGGTGCTCGGCATTGGCCCGAGCTTCTTCGCTAGCTGGCTGCAGCTGCGAGCGAATCGGTTCCATGTCGCTCCCAAAACAGTAAAGAGGAGTCGAGTGTAGAATTTGATGGACGGCGGTCCAAGAATGCGGGCCGTCGCGTTGCCGAGATCCTACCGCAGGGCATCCGCGTGGGTGCGAGGAGGGTCACGGCGGTGATCGAACGGAGGTCGATATGAGGCGAATGCTGGTTCGGGACCTGATGACATCTGACGTTGAAACCGTTCGCCCTGAGAGTAAGCTCGCCGAGCTTCTCGGCTTGTTGCAGGAGAGCAACATCCGCCACGTGCCGGTCGTCGACGATGATGGCGACTTGGTGGGCCTGGTAACACAGCGCGACCTGCTACGCCGGTCTCTGGCCGCGCGCGGTGATCTCCCGCTGACGGTGCGCGAAGAGGTGATAACACACCGCACTGTCGACGAGTTCATGACGGCGGGGGTGATTACCATCGACCCCGACGCTCCGCTCGGCGATGCGGCCGAGCTGATCCTGGACAACAAGGTCGGCTGCTTGCCCGTCGTGGAAGGCCCTCATCTGGTGGGCATTATCACCGAATCGGACTTCGTCGCGCACGTGCTCGAGACCGTGCGGGCGACTCGCTAGCAGGGTCCGGCGGTAGTCGTTAGCGCAACTTGACCGAGATCTCGCCGATACCTAGTTCGATGCGAATCTCGGAATCGCCGTTGCCCTCGGCCCAGGCAATCTCCCGTGTGAAGAGGCCCGCGCTGCTGCTGCGGCCACGGTGGGTCGAAAGCGAACTTTCGCCGATGCCGGTGTCGAGGCTGACACGCCCGACCATTTCCTCGGAGCTTTCCAGCGAAACCTCGCCGATGCTCATGTCGACCTTCACATCGCCGAATAACTGCTTCAGCTCCAGTTCACCAATGCTCATGTCGATGCGGACATCGAGTGCCTCGGGCAGGAGCACGATCATCTCGACGTGCATGCCGCGGCTGCGCCATTTGCTGAAGCCTTCGATCCACAGCTCGATGCGGTCGTTGCGTTCGCGCGACTCGAGCGAGATGTCTTCGGCGCGATCAATACACGCGTCGAGCGACCGACGGCTGGAACATTCGATCACGACCTCGACCATGATGCGCTCGCTGGAGGTTCCCTCGACCTTCAGCTCGCCGATGGGGAAGTCCACGTAGACCTCCTCGAGCGCTGCCGCGTCGAAGTTCTCCGTCAGCGTGCGGACTTCCTCGGGCGCGGCCGGCGGGCCCATAACGAGCGGCAGTGCCAGGGTCGCGATGGCGGTCAAGTTGCGCATGAGATCTCCGAGTTTGCGAGGGCCGAGCGGCGGCGCTCTACTTCCAATACGCGTGCCGCGACCCCGGAGTTTCACCACACCCGACGGATAACCGGGGAGCCTCGGGAGGCGCTGCCCTCAGAAGTCGAGTGCGTAGGCCAGGGTGGCGTTGATTCCCAGTCCGTCGAATCCGGACCCGTGCAGCCGGTAGTTCAGGTCGGTGAAGTTGTTGAGTGCGAAGGTGATGCTCTGGCTGGTGGTGAGCGCGTAGTTGCCGCGGATCCCCAGGGTGAGCCAACCGGGCGTGGCGGTGAATAGCGCCGCCCCGCTACCTCCGGGACCGAGCACACGCGCGATAACGTCGTCGAGCGTTTCGCCCGTTGCCAGCAGGATTCCGTTTTCCACGAGGCCCAGACGCGGCCCCTGATTGATGAAGAAATCGCTGATGTCGCCCGCGTCGCGAAAGGCGCCGATACGGGAATCGTCGAGGTCTGCGGGATTCAAACGACTCTGCCGGGCGGCACCTTTTACCACCCCTTCCAGCCACAGCCGGCCGGAGGCGCCCCGCCAGCGGAGGATCGCGGCGAGATTGTCCGGGGCGATCTTGCGAGCAAAGAAGCCCGTGTCGAGCTCGGTGCCGCGTTGCATTGATGCCTTCACGGTCGCCAGCCAACGGTCGCCGAACGACCTCTGAGCGAGCACTTCGAGACCCCACACGCGCAGCCGGCTGACGTTGATCCGGGATACCACCGCGTTGGGCTCGCCAGCGACGAAGATCCGCCCTTGCTCGTCCTGCGCAACGATGGTCGCTCCGCCGATCTCTTCGCCGACGACATCTTGTCCGACAATCAAGGTGCGACGGTTGATGTTGTCCCCGAAGTTCGACAGGAAGCCAGTGAACTCGAAGCGCGTTTCGCGATTGAAGTAGCGAAGCCCGCCCTCGTAGCTCCAGACCTTTTCGGGAGTCAGCGCCTGCCATGGCGCACCTGCGCTGATGGCAGTAGAACTCGCGGAGTCGCCCACCAGGGCGCCGAAGGCCACGGCTTCGTCCGGCGCTACCTCGAAACCTCCTCCAGTGAGACCGATCTCGCCAAGATCGAAGATGGACGGAGCACGAAAGCCCCGCGCCACGCGACCCCATACATCCAGCGTGTCCGACAGGGTGTAGTTCGCGCCGAGGTTGAATGTCAGGTCGGTAAAATTGGCCTCGGTGTCGGGCACCAGCTCCAGGCCGGCGATGACGTTGTCCGCGGCACGCGCGCTGTATGCAAAAGTCGAGAACCGCACACCCCCGGACACGCGGAGCCGCCTGTTGATGGTGGTCCATTCGTCGAGCAGGAAGACACCGAACGACGTGTAGGTGGCGCCGTTCGGAACCCGCGGACGTACCGCGTTCGTTACACCGCTGCTGGTTTCCGCGCGCACCGCATCGACCGTGTCGCGATAGACCTCGATGCCGCCCGTTACCAGATGAGTTTCGAGACTCTTGGAGCCGTTGACCTCGAGACCCCAGACGGTGTCGGAACTTTGCTCGACGCGCAGCGTGCTGGTCGGGCGGCGCTGGTCACGTCGGCCGTCCGTCTGTTGGTTGAGGGATATCTTGGCCTCGACAAAGGTGTCGGTGAAGAACCGCTCATAGCGGACATAGCCAAAGTTGAGGCGCTGCGGGACGAAGTCGGCGCGTACCCTGCCATCACCGCCGAGAAGCCGATCGTAGCGGCGCACATCGTTCTGTTGTGAGCTCGTGAAGAAGACGTCGATCGAGCTGCTGAAATCGGTGCGCAGGCTGCCCTTGGCGACTAGGCCGGTCTGGCCGTAGCCGGTGTCGGCGTAGCGGCTGCCGAACGCGGTGCGTACCTGTTCGTCGGTGAAACCGAGGAATCGGATCGTCGCGTGGTGCGAGTCGCGGGCACCGCCGCCGCGAACCTCGCCGTGGCGGGTTGCCGAAGCAGCGAGGAACCCGGCGAGCTTGCCGCTGCTGCCGCCGACGGTCGCGTGCAGGCCGCCGCCCACCGAGGCCGACTCGCCAAACGCACGCACGCTACCGCTCATGCGCGAGGTGTTGTCGTTGCTGAACGCGGGCGTGGGTTTGGTGAGAACGTTGATGGCGCCACCCAGCGCGTCGGAGCCGTAGTTGACTCCCGCGGGTCCGAGCAGTGTCTCGATGGATTCCACGCCAACATCCGGGATCCAGGCAAGGTACTGGGTGTTACCCGCTCGGTAGGTAGCGTTGTTGTAGCGCACACCATCGATCAGATAGAGCACCGCCTGGGCGCTCTGACCGCGCAGAATGGGCGACCCCTGACCCGGGGTAGTCTGCTGCGTGAGGATGCCGGGCTCTTCGTCGAGCATGCGTGGCAACAGGTCAACCGCGCGAGCCCGCAACTGCACCTCGTCGAGGGATCTCACGGTTGCCGGGATCTTGCTCTCGCGCTGTACCGTGCCGCGTGAAGCGGTTACCGTGACGCGCTCCTCGACGCCAATCGGGTACATCACCATCTCGATGGAGATCGCAGGCGAGCGCACCTCGACAACCTGGTAGACGTCGGTGTAGACATCGCTCAGCACGCGCAGCTCGTAGGTGCCGTATGGAACCTCATCGAGTACGGCCATGCCTGCCGCATCGCTTTCGGCCTGGCGCATGACCTGGCGGGTCGGGCCGAGAAGCTGCACGATCATCTCAGACACGATGTGCCCGTCGCGATTGGTGACGCGAACGGCTACTGTGCCGCTATCAACCGATTGCTCCTGCTGCGCGGCTGTGCGAACCGCTGGCACTAGGGAGAGGAGCATGACGAGCGCGAACTGGGCAGTCTTGGGGCTCATTGCAGCCAGCGAATGCAGAGTCAGCGGAAGTTGGAATGCCGGTTGGTGGGGCGCCGCCGGCGCGTCGACCGACGGTAGGGCCAACGCGTACACCTACAAAGCTAACATTTGGGCGCTGCGGCGGCGATGCCAAGAATGCCGGAGCAGCAGGACCTTTCTCATCGGGAGTATGGAGAATGACGAACAGAGGATTGCGCGCAGGCGGACGGCACCTGGTGCTGAGCTTGATGGCGTTGTTGCAGGTGTCCGCGGTCTCGGCGGTGCCGCAGGAGGGCCCCAAGATCTACATATCGGCCGATTTGGAGGGCGTGACCGGGGTTGTGACCGGCGAGCAACTTGGCCCGGGCGGTTTCGAGTACGAGCGCTTTCGCCGCTTCATGACCGAGGAGGTGCTGGCTGCAATCGAAGGTGCGCGTGCCGCGGGGGCCGGCGAGATCCTGGTGTCGGATTCGCACGGCAACGGCCAGAACCTGGTGCTCGAGATGCTGCCCGACGACATCAAGGTCGTGCGCTCATGGCCGCGCGAACTGACGATGATGCACGGGTTGGACGCGAGCTTCGACGGTGCCATCTTCATCGGCTACCACGCGGGCACCACCAATCTCGAAGGCGTGCGTGCGCACACGATGTCCAGCGCGTCGCTGACGGATGTGAGAATCAACGACCGGTCGTCCAACGAGACGATCTGGAACGCCGCGGTGGCCGGAACCATGGGCGTGCCGGTGATCGCGATCTCTGGCGACGACGCCACCATCGCCGAGGCCCGGGCAACGCTCGGCACCGGCTTCGAGGCGGCCGTCGTGAAATGGGCTCACTCGTTCCATTCCGCCACGACGGTCACGCCGGCGCGCGGCCAACGGTTGATTCGTGCGGCGGCGGAGAAGGCTGTGCGCAGTCTTTCCGCGGTGGAGCCGTACGTGGTGAGCACGCCCGTCCGTATCACCGTGCGTTTCAAGAACTACCAGCCGAGCATGATGCTGGCCTACTTGCCATGGTTCGACAGGGTCGACGCCCACGCGATCGAGTATGACGCCGACGACATGGTCGCGGCCGCTTCGATACTGACTTTCCTGCGCAACTACCGTCCCGACATCACGCCGTGAGGCTGTCGGTCAGCCGGCGGGCGATCAACATTCGACGTAGCCGAGGGCGCACAGCTGCGAGCGCAGCTCGGGGTCGATCTCGGCATCGGGGTCGGAGGCTTCGGCACCGGCGTTGAGCCTCCAGTTGGCCTGTTCCTGCAGAAAGAGCGCCTGCAACAGCCGCTGCGCCATCACCGGGTGGTCGACGACGATGTCGCGAGTCTCGCCGGGGTCGGCGGCAAGGTCGTAGAGTTCCACCCGGCCGTTCACCTTGTCGTGGATAACCTTGTACGGGTGCTCGATGAGGCTGCCCATGGGTTTGAGCGGTTCGTAGTCGTCGAGACCGTTGGCCACGCCCACCGTCGACGCGTAGACCGGCCGCGTCGGAAAAAAGCCGTCAAAGACGAGGGGCAGCAGGCTCTCTCCCTGGTGTCCTGGATCGTCGCCCTGGAATCCGATCGCATCCACGATGGTCGGCGCGATGTCGATGTTGGAGACCGCGCGATCGACAGAGCGCAGGAACGAAGTCGCACGGTTCGGCCATTTGATCACCAGCGGAATGTGCAACAGCTCGTTGTAGAGGGGCCACGTATGCAGGAAGGTGCCGTGGTCGTAGAACGCCTCTCCGTGATCGGACAGCACCATCAGCAGCGTGTTGTCATAGCGCCCGGCACGCTTGAGGCCTTCGACCACGCGCCGTACCAGTTCGTCGGCGTAGCGCACGTTGTCCTGATATCTCGCCGCTACATAACGGATGTCGTCGTCCGAGGGCGGGCTGTCGCCGACGCTGTGCGAGAAACTCTGCAGGTTTCTGGCATCCAGATCGAAGTCGGTTGAGAAATCCCGCATCATCGAGTTGGCCCACGGTGGCGGGGCTCCCACTCCCCTGGCTTCGTTCCACAGATAGGGGTCATGCGGCGGGATCAGATGAATTAGCGCGAATGTGGGTTTGTCGGGCCGGAAGATGTCGGGCCGGCTCAGTTGCGCCCGCATTGCCACGCGCTCACGGGGGCGCATGTCGATGTACTGGTCGACGTCATAGCGAAGCGCCTTCGTCGCTCGGTACAACGGGTGCTCGCTCCACAGCACGGTGTGGTAGCCGGCGGCGTAGGTGAGCTGGAAGAGCGACCGCAGGTCGCGCGGCGGCACATCGCGCCACGCCGCCACACCGTGGGCCTCCGGATAGCGGCCCGAGAGCAGCGAGTACATCGACTCGTTCGTCCACGGGGCCGCCGCGTAGGCGTGTTCGAAGCGTGTGCCCTCGCTGGCCAGCGCGTCGATGGCCGGGGTCGGCACGACTCCCCGGTAGGTGGACATGAAGTCCGCGCGAGCCGCATCGAGCACGATGAGCACGATGTCGGGCTGGCCAAGTATCCCTGACTTTCTGTTCACCGGCAGAGCTGGCGGCTCGAGTGCCTGGCGGTCGAATTCATGGTCCGGATCGCTGACGCCAAGGCCGTTCCAGACAACGGCGGTGCCACGCGACCCGACGGTGCGCAAACGCAGGACAACCTCCTGCCCCGCGTATGAGCTCAGATCGGCGCTCAGGCGCCCGTTGCTGCCACGGCCCAGTTCGTGCGAGGCCTCGTTTGTGAGCACCTCGGCGATCCATTCGATGTTGCCTCCGGTTTCCGGCGCCGTGGCCGTGCCGTTGCCGACCAGGTGCGCGTCGCTCGGTACGGTCAACGCGAGCTGGAGGATGCTGTCGGCTTCGACCACGAGCTGAAGGGGGCCGTCGACCTCCGCGGGTTCGAGGACGGCTGGGACCCAGGGATTGCCGGCTCGAACAGCAGGAGTCGTCGCCGGCAGCGGTTGATCGTGCGCCAGCAGAAGGTCGGGGTCGGTTTCGTCCCCCAACTCACGGTCGCTCCCCACCGCGACCAGCTGGATAAAGCGGAAGCGCGCCGCCAGGGGCCGGTGATCGTCGGCGTCGCGGCCGCCCAGGTCGCTGGGCCGGATCACGTGACGGAAGCTGAACCGCACCTGGTTATAGCCGACCACCAACTCGTCGCTGGTGAGTCGCATGCGCCGCCGTGACCAGGCGTGGGTCAGTGTGACGGGCTCGCCCACCGGCGTGCCGTTGATACGGACACCGAGAAGCTGCTCGGGCATGCCGTCCGGCAGCATCGCATCGAACACCAGCTCGTGGACGCCGTCGCGAACGGCGATCAGATTGAAGTCTGCCTCCACACCCACTGCCCAGAACCCGCCGGCGAGGGGGGTGTCAGCGTCGGCCGACCAGCCCTTGCCGAGCGCCGAGAGCGAGTCCGGGGCAGCGCGGCTGATGAGGTCAGTGCCACGAAACGTTCGGGCAACCTTGCTCAGCTCCGCCCACGGAATGTCATCCTGTGGAGGAGCAGTGCAAGCGGCCAGAGCGCCAGCGAGCGTAAGCGCAAGGGCGACGTGAGATGAGCGCACCATGGGCAGTCGGAACCTGTCTGGAGAAGGAACGAGGCACGGGAAAATGTGCCCCATTCGGCAGCGACCTGCAAACGCGATGCGGGTGACAGCGCGTGCGGGGCGACCCGTAGGAATGACCGGTCAGGCAGCGGTGATGACGTGATCAGGGGCGGACGCCTCGTTATGCTAGGGTAACGATTCTTTGTCGGTCCCTGTCCCGGAAGTCCTATGTCCGTGCGACCTTCAGTGACCCCCTTGCTTCGCGCGCTGCAGGCGCGCGTGCGTAGCAATGTGCTGAGACAAGAGCTGGTCGATGTGCTGATGATCATCAGTGCGAGCGGACTGTTATTGGCGGGCTGGAACGCCACCATGCCGCTCTCCATGGGAGTGCATTGGGCGTGGTTGCTGCCGATCATTGCCATGGCTGGTGTGCGAGCGGCGACCCGTTTGCGAGTGGCTATCCCGCTGTGGAAGGCGGCGCGCAGCGCCGACGAGCACGACGCTCTTCAAGACGAAATCATCTCCGCCTACTGGTTCGAGCGGCATCCGCACGAGGACGGCACCTGGGTAGACCTGCACGTGTCACGCGCCCAGCACACGGCGTCGGGCCTCGACCCGCAGCGAATCGTGCCCACAAAGAAGCCGAACCGCATGGGCGCGGCGGCAGGCTGCCTGCTGGGAGCCGTGGCCCTGGTACTGCTGCCGGTACCGCGGGTGTTCGAGCCCATGGTGGACCGCCTGGGCGAGCTGGCGGCCGAGTTCGCCCAGCCCGACAGCGACGAACTGCTGGCCGAGTTGCAGGAAACGACGGAGCGCGAAGAGGACCCACTGGACGAGCTCGATCGCCAGGATCGGCTGATGCTGCCGGAGCCGGACGAACAGGAATCGGGTGGCCAGAACGCTCTGGAGGAGCAAGAGCCCGCAGGCGAGGGCGAGGAGCCGCCGGAGGACCCCGAGGGGTCCTTCATGGAGGCCGAAGAGGGCGACGAGGGGGAGCAGGAAGGCGAGCCTCAGGAGATGCAGGTGGACAACCCCGAGGAGTTGCCTGAATCGGAGGGCGAACAGGAGCCCGATCCTAACGAGAGTCAGCAGGATGGCCAGGGCGAGTCCACCGAAGAGAGCGGGCAGACGCTGCCTGCCGGCGAAGAAGTTTTCTTGCAGCAAGGCGGCGAAGAAATCGAACAGATGGAGCTCGGCGAGGAAGAAGTCGGGCATGCGACGCGTGAGGGTGGCGAGGAACTCGAACTCGAGTTGGGCGAACTCGAGACGTTGGAAGTACAACTTCAGCGCGAGCTTCTGGCTGCCGAGGACCTCCCAGAGGATCCCGAGGACCCGGCGGAGGAGGAGAAGGAGGAGCTGGTCACCAAGGCCGAGGACTCTCGCATCGATTTTCGCGAGGTGAGTCGACCCAACGAGGCAGCGCTCCAGGACCTTCTGCAATCCGAGTCGGTGCCGTGGGAGTACCGACAGATCGTGCTGGCTTACTTCAAGGCCCTGCGCGAACGCGATAACCAGAAAGACGAAGAAGAAGGCAAACGCCCATGATCGAAGCGGAGAAGCAGATCAGTTCATTCCAGGATCGTTTCCGCGCTGTGCAGAACGAGATCGGCAAGGTCATCGTTGGCAACGACGACGTGATCGAGGGCATTCTGATTGCCCTGCTCGCCGGCGGACACGCACTGTTGGAGGGCGTGCCCGGCCTGGGCAAGACCAAGCTGGTGCACACCTTGGCGGATGTGCTGCATCTCGATTTCCATCGCATTCAGTTCACGCCCGACCTGATGCCGGCCGACATCATTGGCACCAACGTCGTCCATGAGACGCCCGACGGCGACCGGTACCTCGATTTTCAGCGTGGTCCGATCTTTGCCCAGATCATCCTGGCCGACGAGATCAACCGCGCCACTCCCAAGACCCAGTCGGCGCTGCTGGAAGCAATGCAGGAGAACAGTGTCTCGGTAGGCAACGACACGTTCGAACTCGATCAGCCGTTCCTGGTGCTGGCGACGCAGAATCCTCTCGAGATGGAGGGGACATATCCGTTGCCGGAAGCGCAGCTCGACCGCTTCCTGTTCAAGCTCAAGCTCGAGTTTCCTTCGGTCGACGATCTGCACGAGATCATCGATCGCACCACTCAGGTCGAGGCGCCGCAGGTCGGTAGGGTGCTCGGCGGCGAGGAGATTCGCGAGATGCGCGCCACGGTGCGCTCCGTGCCGATCGCGCGGCCGATCCAGGACTATGCTATCCGTCTGGTTCTGGCGACCCATCCGGAGTTCGACGAGGCCGTCGAGGAAACTCGTCGGTACGTTCGCTATGGGGCGGGACCGCGCGCCATCCAGGCGCTCGTACTCGCCGGCAAGATCCACGCGCTGATGGACGATCGGGTACACGTGTCGGCCGACGACATCCGCCGCGTCGCATTGCCCGCGATGCGGCATCGCGTACTACTGAATTTCGAAGGCGAGGCCGATCGTGTTGATCCCGATACGATCTTGCAGGCCATCCTGGACAACCTACCTGGTCCCCGCGAAAACTAGCGCAGACGGGGTGACGGGGAGAAGAGGATGAGTACTGCCGCCAACCTGTCGGCGGACGGCCGCGGGGCCGGACCTTTCGACGAGGAGTTCCTACGTAAGTTGGAACTCCTGAGCGTGGTTTCCAAGCGCCTGCTCGCCGGGCAGTTCAAGGCGGAGCGTCGCGCCAAGAAGGTGGGCTCCGGCATCGAGTTCGCCGACTACCGCGGCTACGTCCCGGGCGACGATTTTCGCGCCGTGGATTGGCGCGCCTATATGCGGCTGAATCGCCTGATATTGCGTCTGTTCGAGGAAGAGACCGATCTTCCCGTCTATATCTTCGTCGACGCCAGCAAATCGATGGGAAAGCGCAAGCTCGACTACGCCAAGCGGGTAGCTGCGGCGTTGGCCTACGTCGGGCTGTCGAATCTCGACAAGGTGCACATGATCGTGTACGCCGACGGCATCATCGAGGAGCTGCCGGCGCAGCGGACCAAGAGCCAGATCTTCAACATCTTTCGCTTCCTCAATAGCGCGGAGCCGAGCCACGAGACCAACGCGGGTCGAGCGTTCCATCGCTTCTTCGGTGCCAGCAGACGCCGAGGCATCGTGGTCGTAGTATCGGATTTCTTCGATCCCAACGGGGTCGGACACGCCTTCGATGTCGTTCGCTACCAGCGGCAGGACCTGCTGGCGGTGCATGTCGTTACGCCGGAGGACAGCGCACCGCCGTTGAACGGTGAGATCACCCTGGTCGACAAGGAGACCGACTGGAACCAGGACATCACGATCACGCCGAGCCTCCTGAGTGCCTACGAGGAGGTGTTCGAGGAGTACTGCGACGAGATCGAGCGCTACTGCACGCTCTACGGTTTCGGCTACATGCGCACGCACACCGATTTCCCCTTCGAGGATCTCATCATGCAGGTGATGCGCTCAGGGCGGTTCCTGTCGTGAGGGCGCGATGACGTTCCTCGGGCTGTCGCAGACGGCGGGCTGGCTCCTGGTTACCGGAACGGCCGCCGCCATCCTCGTGATCTTCTTTCTGCGGATTCAGCATCGGCGTGCGATGGTTTCTTCGTCGATCCTGTGGGAGCGCGTGCTCGAGCGAAAGAAGCGGCGGTCGTTGCTGGAGTGGTTGCGGCGCCTGATTTCGCTGCTTATCGCGCTCGCCATCGGCCTCTCACTGGCGATGGCCTTTGGCGAAGTCGAGTCGGGTCGGGCGGGTCGCGAACCGCGCGACGTTCGTCTGGTGGTGGACAACCGGCCGACGATGGCGTCGCTGATGAGTGATGGGCGTAGCCGCCTGGACCATGCCGTGGAGCAAGCCGGCGAACTGCTGGCGGGAGGCTCCTCGGCCGATCGGTTCACCGTCTACGATGCCGCCGGCGCGGTCGTGGCGGCGGCGACACGTGACCGCGATGCGGTACGTGAGTCGCTCGGTCAGCTGCGGCCTACGGCCCGTGCTCTGGTGCTGCCGCTGGTCGAACCGGGTACCGAGACGTGGCTGCTAACCGACGGCGTGGGAGCTGCGGAGGTGCCGGCAGATGTGCGCGTCGTGGCGCTCTACGAACCGGTGGTCAACGCGGGTGTTACCTCTTTCGAGATCAAGCCGCAGCCGACCGATCCGTACCGATACGAGGCGTTCCTGGAGGTCGGCAATTTCTCGGTCGATGCCCGAACGGTCTCGATTACTCTCCGAGATCAGGCGGGCGTGCAGTTTCGCCGCGCGATCGATCTCGATGCCGGAGGCTTGTACCGGAACACATTTGACCTAGGGACTCTCGACGGCGGCGAACTGCGTGCCGAAGTTGCCCTGGACGGCGACGGCTACGCGCTCGACGACCGGGCGCATGTCTGGCTGCCACGCACGGCGCCGGTGCGGCTCGCATACGTGACGCTATCGGGCGGGCTCGAATCTCTGCTGGGTTCCGTGCCGCATCTCGAGCTCACCGTCATGGAGCCGAGCGAGTACCGACCTCCAAGCGAGGACGACACATTCGATGCCTACCTGTTCGAGGGCTGGGCCCCTGCGGTCGCGCCGGCACGGCCGACGGTGTTGCTGGGTCCCCCCGCCGTGGACTGGTTGCCTCGGCATCTCGGCGTCCAACACGAGGTAGGCGTGTTTCCGTTTGACGCGGCGGCGCCGCTCTTGCGCCATGTCGATCTGCATGATGTGGCCATCGCTCGGGCTAACATCGTAGATCCGCGCGACGCCGTCATCCTCGCCGGCGACGAGAGTTTGCCGCTGATCGTCAGTGGGCTGCGCCCCACTCGCTGGCTCATGTTGAACTTCGCGATCGCCGACACGGATCTCGAACAGGCCGTTGGCTTTCCGATCCTGGTGTCGAATCTGGTGGAATGGCTGCGCGGCGATGCGCCGGCCCGTCGCGTTTCTCTCGGCACGGTGGCGATCGATTTGCCCGATGCGCGCATTCGCGACCTGTCGACGGGTAACAATGTGGAGGCCCGCAGCGTGGGCGGGCGAACGGTGTTCCTTGCCAACGAGCCGGCGCTCTATCTGGCCACCGACGGTCGCCGTAGCGTGCATTTCGCGGCGCGTCTCGACGGCCGCGAACGCTCGATGGTCAACGCTTCGATCTTCGAGGTGCCCGATGCGGAACTCGAGTCGCCTCCGGAGGCCAGATCGCTGTGGCCAATCTTGCTCGGGGTGGCGGCAATCCTGCTCCTGCTCGAGGGGCTGACCTACCACCGGCGGATAACGGTGTGAGGAATCGATGAGCCTGTCGCTGACGCATTCCTGGCCGTTGCTGCTGTTGCCGGCGATCCTGCTCCTTTGGTGGGCGCGGCAAACCACGTTGATCGAGTTTCACCGGCGGCAGATCAACCTCATGGTCGGCGCTCGCATGCTGGCATTCGTTGCGGCGGTCCTGGCAATGACGCAGCCGGTTCTGCACCGGGACGGATCGTGGATGTCCGTAGCCTACGTTCTCGACGTGTCGCAGAGTGTCGACCCTCGTGCTATCGAGGACGGGATCGGATGGGTAGAAGGCGCGGTTGCGCAGGCGGAATCGCTCGGCGACGCCGAGGCCGTCCGGTTGGTTGCGTTCGGCGGTAATGCCGTGGGAGCAGCGGAGCCCGACGCGTTCCGTACGCTGCGCGTGGCCGATGGCCTGGTGGCGGGCGCGGTCGATCGGTCCGCGACCGACCTTGCGGGTGCCCTGGATCGAGCCGTGGCGGCGCTGCCGCCTCACCACGTGCCGCGCATCGTGGTGCTCTCCGACGGTCGCGACAACGCTGGAGATCTGGATGCTGCGGTCGAGCGCCTCGAACTGGACGGTGTGCGCGTTTACACACGACCGGCCGCCGCGCGGCGTGAAGATGGGGCCTGGATCGATCGTGTCAACGCGCCCGACACGGTCAGGGCAGGCGCGCCGTTCGAGTTCGATGTCCGACTCTTCTCTCGTGTGGCTGCGGACGCCACCCTCCGGGTCACGTCGGGGAACCTGATCCTGCTCGCCGAGGAGGTTCGGCTCGAGGGCGGGCTGCAGGAGATTCGCCTGCTTCCCATAGTCGACACCGCCGGGGTCGTCGATCTGCAGGTTGAGTTGCTGGTCGCGGACGATCCGGTCGTTGCCAACAACATCGGTCAGGTGAGCACCGTCGCTCAGGACAAGCTCCGTGTGCTCTACGTCGAAGGCGTGCCGGAGCGGTCCGGATACCTGCTCTCGGCCCTTACCGAGGGCGGCTTCGATGTGGAGGTGACGGCGCCGTTCAACCTGCCGGTCAGTGCCTTTGGCTACGAGCGCTTCGATGTCGTGATCCTCAGCGATGTCGATGCGCGGATGATCGACCGGGGCGCGATGATGTCTCTGGAAAGCTGGGTGTCTCTGTTCGGTGGCGGCCTTGTGGTTGTCGGTGGGGAGGCGGTATTTGGAGAGGACGGCTATCAGGACACGGCCATCGAACGAGCAATGCCGGTCTGGTTCAAGGCCGAACGCGAGCCCAAGGACCTGGCACTGGTGATTGCCCTCGACAAGTCGTACAGCATGGTCGGCGACAAGATGGCGATGGCGAAGGAGGCCAGCAAGGCGGCCGTCGAATTGCTCGAGGACGAGCAGCAATTCGGACTGCTTGCTTTCGACTATCACTTCTATTGGCCGGTGCCCGTGCAGTTGGCAAGCCGCCGCGACAGCATCGTCGATCGTATCGCCAGCATCGAAGCCAGCTCGCCGACCAATATCTACCCGGCTCTCGAAGACGTGTACCTGGCACTTCAGGAGACTGATGCCGAGGTGAAGCACGTCATCTTGCTGTCCGACGGCAAGACCTACGAGGACGACTACGAGACTCTGGTTACGCAGATGCGCGACAACGAGATTACGGTGTCGGCGGTGGCGGTGGGGGACAAGGCGGACCGCGAGCTACTGAGCGCGATTGCCGAATGGGGTGGCGGCCGCTTCTACTTCATCGCCGACCCCACCCGTGTCCCGGAGATCTTCGTCGACGAGACTCAGATGGCTCAGGGAATCACGCTGGAGGAGGGCGAGCCGTTCGTGCCGCAGTGGATCAAGCCGGTTGAGGCGCTGGCCGGGATCGAGCCCGACGACATGCCCGAACTCTCCGGGTATGTTCGCACGATGCCCAAGGACAACGCCGAGATCGTGCTCGATAGTGGCGGCGACGAGCCCGACCCCATTCTCGCGCGCTGGCAGTACGGACTGGGCAAGGCGGTATTTTTCGCCTCGGATGCCAAGAATCGCTGGGCCGCAGAGTGGTTGGAATGGGACGGATTCGGCAAGCTCTGGACGCAGCTCATTCGCGAGACGTCGCGCGCGGATGATTTCCGTCGGCCGGAATTTACCGTGCGCCGCGAGGACGGCAGGGCGTTCGTTACGCTCGGCCTGCTCGACGATCGCGGCAGGTTTCGCAACGCCGAGCGCCCGGTCGTTACCATCGACATCGGCGGTGAAGAGCGCGAGTTGAGTCTGCATCAAGTTGCCCCCGGCACCTATGAGGCGAGCACTCCGCTGGCCGCCGAGGACGAGATGTCCATCACATGGCGTGGTGACGAGGCGGCGATCGAACGGCATCTGCTGCGCGATTCGAACGCCGAAGATCGGTACCTTCCGCCGGACACCGGGCGGCTGCGTTGGCTCGCCGAGACGACCGGCGGCGTGTTCGACCCATCGGTGCAGCAGCTGCTGGATCCGGCCGGACAGACGGTAGTGAGGCCAACGCGGCTATGGCCGTTCCTTGCGGCGCTGGCGTTGATGTCCTACCTGGTCAACATGCTGCTACGACGGGTTCGCATCATCCGCGCCGATACCTAGGCATCTAGCCCGGCGAGAACGGTCAGACCAGCGGGGTATCGACGTCGGGCAGGTGAGCGCACGAGAAAGGGCCGGGAGCCACGTGGCCCCCGACCCTTCGCCGCTAACGTAGGCAGGCGCTATCGCCTGCGGATCTGTACGGAGCCTTGCAGCGTCTCGATCTGGATCTCGGCCGACCCGGTGCCGGTGGTGAAGCGCAGTTCCTGCGACGGCAGCCAGCGGCTTTCGCGCCGCGGCTCCTGGCCGAACGCGTTGTCGATGTCGCCCATCATGGTCTCGACGTAGAAGTTGGCGGAGATGTCTCCGGGCACGACCAGTTCGATCGAACCGTTGACGTTCTCGATGTCGATCTCGCCGCCATCGATAACGCCACCTGTAAAGCTGATCGTGCCGTTCACGCTCTCCAGGTTGGCTTCGCTCACGTTGCCGGCGCTCGCGGTGATCGACCCGGTGACGTTCTCGATGTCGAGCCTCGTAGCATTGCCGGAATAGGTGATATCGCCGGTGACCGATTCGATCTCGATGACTCCGTCCACGCCCTCGACCTCGAACGTCGCGGTGACCCCTTCGATCTCGAGGCTGGCTCCTGCCGGCAAGTGGATCTCGAGGTTCACATCGATATCGTTGTGGTCGCGCCGACGCCAGCGACGACGACCACGATCGTTGTCGTCGTCATCCCAGTCGCCGAGGTCTACGTAGATCTCCACCGAGTCGGGGCCACCGTCGATCCCAAACTCGTCGACGTCGTCGCCGATGGTGCCAGTGACCGTCATCTCGTTGCCGGCGCCGCCGATGATGCGGATGTGCCCGACGATGATGTCCTCGATTTCCACCCGGACCGTGGGTGATACCACCCGCGTGTCGTCGATCTGCTGCTGGGCCATCGCCGCATTGGGGAGGGCGAGGAGCCCTACCGCGATGACCGCCGCGATGGATGTTCTCTGAACTGCTTTCATTGTCCGTCTCCGTTCAGTCGTTTGAGTGTCTGGCGATGAGCCCTTACAGGCGACTCATGCCTTCCAGAAAATTCACCCTCGTTCGGTACATATCGGTCAGCTTGCCGACCAGCTTGCGGTTTGCCGGATCTCTTTCCAGCGCAGCACGGGCTTCGGTGATCGCCTCGTCGATGAGGCGCAGGTTGGTCTCGACGATCTCGATGGTTTCCGGCGCCAGCTCGTCGCGCTGCGCGTCGAGGGAGGCCATCAGATCGTCGGTGATGTTCTGATAGGAACGTTCGGCCTGCAAAAAGCCGTTCCAGGCAACGGCCTCAAATTCGGTAAGAGCCGGCGAGGAGGTTCCGTCGGCGGGTGCCGCCGGCGAGCGTACGAGATAGGCGGTAATACCCGAGGAGAACGCCACCAGGAGCATTGCCGCGGTGGAGATCAGACCCACGCGGCGCCAATTCACTCCGGCCGCTGCCGGTACGGGCTCATGGCGGTCCGCCGAGAAGTCTGGCCGCACGATCTTGGCATCGCTGATGGCGCTTTCAATGCCTGCCCACAGGTCGCGTTCGGGCTGGATCTCGCGCGGCAGTGTCTCGATGCGGTTCTTCATTTCCTCACCCAGCTCTTCGTTCCGTTCGTCATGCGTCATGGCCTAGCGCCTCCCGCAGTAGTCGTCTTGCCCGGTGTAGTTGCGCCTTGCAGGTGCCTGGCGCGATGCCCATGAGATCGGCGATCTCTTGGTGCTGATATCCCTCGATGTCGTAGAGCACGAACACCTCGCGCGCCCGCTCCGGCAGCTGAGCGATGGCAGCATCGAGGTCGACGGTCGGCCCGCGGTTGGTGCGATCGCCGGTGGTGGCGTGATACGACATGTCATCCTGATGAACTGTGCGCTCGCGCTCGCGCGCCAGCTTGCGTCGGCGGCTGAGTACGACGTTGGCCGCGACCCGATGCATCCAGGTCGAGAAACTCGCTGCCCCGCGGAAGGTGTCGAGCTTCTGCCACGCCCGGATGAACGCCTCCTGGGTAAGCTCCTCCGCCTCGGCGACGTTGGCCGTCATACGGAGGCACAGGGCGTAGATGCGCCCGAGGTTGGCCGCGTAGAGGTCCTCGAAGGCGCTGGTATCGCCGCCAGCAGCGCGGGCGACGAGTTCGGCCGCTTCGTCGTTGTTCAACGCGATACTTCCGCTGGGCGATACCTGCATTGCGATCCCTGAAGAGTCATGTGGGGTTTCGCATACTTAGATAGTGCCCAGGGCCTCAAGGTTTGAACGTCCGACGGTCTGGCCCGGGGGCGACCGTCGCGAGCCGGTGCCTGCGTGGACTCTTGCACCGCGCCGTCAGTCGATGAGATCAGCGAGCGCCGGCCGCAGTTCCGGGAATCGGAACTCGTAGCCGCTGGCACGCGTGGCCTCCGGCAGCACCTGTTTGCTCGAGAGTAGTTCGACGGCGAAGCCACCAAGCGCCAACTTCAGCGCGAAAGCGGGCGCTGGCACAAACGCGGGTCGGTGCAGAGCGCGCCCGAGTTCCCAGGCAAACTCCTTCTGCCGCACGGGCACCGGCGCCGTGTTGTTGAGGGCGGTGCTGGCTCTCAGTGTGAGCGCGTGTTCGATGACGCCGACGGCGTCGTGGAGATGAATCCACGACCACCACTGCTTGCCTGACCCAAGCGGCCCGCCGAGGCCCAGTTTCGCGGGTAGCAGCATCTCTTTGAGCGCTCCGCCGCCGCGTCCCAGGACAATTCCGGTGCGGAAGCGGACAACGGTGACACCGAGACCTTCGGCGTCTCGAGCCGCTGCCTCCCACTCCTGGCTGACCTGGGCCAGGAAATCGTCGCCGCCGCGCGATGCCTCCGTGAGAGGTTCGTCGCCGCGGTCGCCGTAATAGCCGATGGCGCTCGACGAAGCCATGATTCGGGGCCGTTCCGGCAGGTCGGCGAGCGCCGCCACAAGACTTGCGGTACCGACGACCCTGCTCTCCTCGATCGCCTGTCGCTTTTGCGTGGTCCAGCGCCCTGACACCGGCTCTCCCGCCAGATGTACCACCGCCTCCACCCCTTCGAACGCGGCCGCGGGCGGCGATTCACCGAGCGGATCCCAGGCAAAGGCGCGAGTGATAGCCGGAATACTCTTGGTCGCAGCGCCTCCGCTACGGGAAAGCGCCCACACCTCGTGACCGTTCTGCTGCAGGCGATGACTGAGCGCCCGGCCGATGAAGCCGGTGGCGCCGGTGATCAGGGTGCGCATGGAGCCCTCTTGTTGGGAAAATCAGGCGACGTGAGTTTATGGGCGTTTGACCTCGGGGGCGCTCCCGATCAATGGTAGGCGCATGCCGGCCCCAATACAGCCCCACCAAGAAACCTTTGCGGCGGCGGTACGCGCGCTGGGCGGCAGCGTTCGGGCCGTCCAGGGCACGTCCGAGGTTGCGGCCGCTGTCGAGGCCATCGCCAGGGAACACTCGGAATCGGCCGCCGTCCTGTACGAGCCCGGCGCGCTGATCGATGATCTCGGGCTGCATCTGGCGCTGCGCGCACGCGGCGTTCAATTGGTGACCGTGGAGAGCTCGGCAGAGCGTACGGCAGCCTTCGAGGTCGGCCTGACATGCGCGGAAATGGCGATCGCGCAGTCCGGGACGGTGCTGGTTGGGGGCGATGTTGGCGGATGGGGCCTGGCTGCCGCCCTGCCGTGGGTCCATGTCGTCCTGCTGCGTTCTTCTGACATCGAGCCGGACCTGGCCACCGCCTTCCCACGCTTCGAGCAGGCGTTTGCACGCGGGCGCCGCAACTGGGTGTGGGTGAGCGGTCCCTCGAAGACGGCTGATATCGGCATGAAGCTCGTCACCGGCGTACACGGGCCCAACACGCTCGTGGTCCTGGTCGTCCAGGAACATGTCGGGGTGACCCCTTGAGCAGCCCCGGACGTGATCTCGAGAGCGAGATTCGGGCGGCGCTGACGGATCCTTCGATACAGCAGGCCGTTGGGCCGGCTACGCGCGCGGTCGCCACGGCGCGGCAAGCTGCTGTGGCGGACTTCGCAGCTTACGATGCTGCCCGCGACAAGGCGCGCGCCATCAAGGAACGGGCGATCGAGCGGCTTCCGGAGCTCATTGCGATGGCAGAAGAGGCCGTGGGTCTCGCTGGCGGCACGGTGCATCACGCCGAAGATGCCGAAGCCGCGTGCCGGATCGTCGCCGACATTGCCCGCCAGGAGGACTGCCGTACGGCGGTGAAGTCGAAGTCGATGACCTCGGAGGAGGTGGGGCTGAACGCCGCGCTGGAGAGCGCCGGGATCGAGGTGCGGGAGACCGATCTGGGCGAATACATCGTGCAGCTCGATGGTGATCGCCCCTCACATATCGTCGCGCCGATCCTCCACAAGAGCGTCGAAGACGTGCGGCAGGCGTTTCGACGCGGGCTGGACCTTGACGAGGTGCCCGAGAGCGCCGCGGCACTGACCCAGCTGGCCCGGCGGCGCTTGCGTGACGAGTTTCTGGCCGCCGATCTCGGTATTACAGGCGCTAATTTCGTGATCGCGGAGAGCGGCACGGTGGTTGTGGTGGAAAACGAGGGCAATGCGCGCCTTTGCACCCAGGTGCCGCGCGTACACGTTGCCCTGGCCGGTGTGGAGAAGCTGATCCCCGCGATGGCCGATCTGCAGCCGTTCCTCGAACTGCTGCCGCGTTCGGCAACGGGTCAGCTGCTGAGCGTGTACCTGTCGATCCTCACCGGCCCCGGCTGGGGGCGCTCGCCGCTGGTCGAAGGCGCCCGGAGCTTTCATCTGGTGCTGCTGGACAACGGTCGGATGGCGATGCGAGAGGACCCCGTACTGCGCGAGGCGCTCTACTGCATTCGCTGCGGGGCGTGCCTGAACGTCTGCGCTCCCTACCAGGCCGTCGGGGGACATGTGTACGGCGGCCCGACGTACCAGTCGGGCATCGGGGCAGCGTGGGAAGCGGGAGTGCGCGGTCTCGACACCGCGTCCGAGTTCGCGCACCTGTGCTCGGCGTGTACCCGCTGCCACGACGTCTGTCCGGTGCGGATCGATATCCCGTGGCTGAACTCTTCGCTGCGTGGTCGCATCGAGTTGAAGGCAGGAACCCGCGGCGGCAGACTCGGGGAGCTGCTGCGCGAGCCGCGACGCCTGTACGAGCGCATTCGTCGCACACCGGGGGCATCGTGGCTGGCCGAGTTTCCGCCCGTGCGGGCCTACCTGCAGAAGGCAGCCGACATTGATCGTCGTCGACCACTTCCTGAGCTGGCCCCCCTGACGCTGACGGAGTGGTACGAGCAGCAGGGTGGGAGTGTCGTGCGCGAAGCCGAGGGCGGCTCCCGCGTGGATCCTGCCCCGGGCATGGCCGTTCTGTGGGCCGACTGCCACAGCGAACACATCGAGGTGGCGGCAGGGCGCGCCGCGGTGCGGGTATTGGAGCGGCTTGGTTACGATGTTGTCGTCGTCACGGGATCATGTTGCGGTCGCGCGGCGCTATCACAGGGCGATCTTCCGTCCGCCCAGCGACAGGCGGCGAGCTTGTTGGGACTTCTCGAGCCTTTCGCCGAGGCCGGTGTGCCCATCCTCGGACTGGAGCCGTCATGTGTATCGTGTGTGGTCTGTGAGCACGAGCACCTTCTTCCGGATGAGCCGAACGCCATGATTCTCGCGGTCCGCGTGCAGGAGATCTTCGAGTTTCTGCGCGACAATGCTGCCGCGCTCGACGATATTCTGAGCTGCGCGACGCCACAGGATCGTACGGTTCTCGTTCATGGGCATTGCCAGCAGAAGACCGCCGGGTGGTATCCCGCCCTGTTGGAGACCTTGGGGCGTGTGCCCGGTGCGAAGGTGCAGGGCACGGCGGCGGAATGCTGTGGCATGGCGGGCTCGTACGGCTACAAGACGGGCACCTATGAAATCAGCCGCGAGCTCGGCCGCCGACTGGTCGGCGAGATCGACGATCTGGCAGCGGCAAGCGATCACGGTTCATGTGAGGTCGCAGCGTGCGGCACTTCGTGTCGCACCCAGCTGCGCGAACTCGGCGGGACGGCACCGCGCCATCCAATCGAACTAATCGAGGAGGCCAGCCGTTGAGTACGGCCAACGATGTGCGAGGCGAGGCCAGTGGCAGCGGCGAACGCGGTGACGCAGCGGCGATGAGGCCACTGCGCGCCCTGCTCGTAACGCAGTTCTTTGGCGCGTTCAACGACAACGCGTGGCGGTTGATCGTCACGTTTCTGGCCATTCGGGCCCTGGGCGCCGGTGCCGACGAGGCTGCCGCGCAGGGGCAGACGACGATGGCAACACTGGTGCTGACCGTGCCGCTGATCCTCTTTTCCATTCCAGCTGGCGCGCTCTCGGACCGGCTGAGTAAGCGCACGGTGATCGTGTCGATGAAGCTGCTGGAGCTTGCTCTCATGGCGGCCGCGACGGTGGCTCTCGTGCGCGAGCCGAGTGGCGGAGTGCTGGCGTGGTGCGTGCTCGGCGCGATGGGAGCTCAGAGCGCCCTGTTCTCGCCAGCGAAGTACGGCATTCTGCCGGAGCTGCTGACCCATTCGAAATTGTCGATGGGTAACGGCATGCTCGAGATGTTCTCCACCCTGGCGATTATCGGCGGAACGGTCGCCGGTGGACTCCTGCTCGCGGCGTCGGGTGCCAACACCTGGATCGCAGCGGCAGTGCTGCTGGCGCTCGCGGTGGGGGGTGTGATGGCGGCCTTCCGGGTGCCCAAGGTCCCGGCGGCGCGCGCCGCCGGCGGGGTGTTCTCGACCCTTGCGGATGGCTGGCGCGCCGTCCGGGCGGACAGGGTGCTGTGGCTGTCGGTCGTAGGGTCTGCCGCCTTCTGGCTGGTGGCGAGCGTTCTTTTCCAGGTCGTTGTCGTGTACGTGACCACCGGTCTCGGGATGGGCGAGCGCATGGCGAGCGTCGCGCTGGGCGTGATGATGGCCGGCATCGCCGCGGGGAGCGTCGCGGCCGGAAAGCTCTCACGCAATCGAGTGGAGTACGGACTCCTGCCACTCGGTGCTTTGATGATGGCCGTGCTCACCGTCGTGTTCGGCGTCATGGCGCCCGGCTTCGTCTGGACGGTCGTGCTGCTCGCCCTGCTCGGTTTTGCCTCCGGGTTGTTGAATGTGCCGCTCAACGCGCTCAAGCAGTGGCACGCGCCAGCCGATCGCCGCGGCGCGGTCCTCGCGATCGGCAACATCATCAGCTACACGGGGATCTTGCTCGGGTCGCTCGGGGCGGGTGCGGCGGCCGCAGCGGGCCTGTCGAGTCAGGCGCTCGTGCTGATGGTGGCGGCAGCGGTGATCGCGGGAACGGCGTGGGCGATCTACCTGCTCCCCGATGCCCTGTTGCGCTTTGTGCTGCTGCTCTCGACCAACACGTTCTACCGGCTCACGGTCGTTGGCGGGGATCACGTTCCAGAGCACGGTGGCGCGCTGCTCGTTCCCAACCACGTCTCGTTCGTCGACGCGTTCCTGTTGCTTGCCTGCACCGATCGCCCGGTGAGGTTTCTCGCCGACGTGAGCTACTACCACCACTGGCTGCTGCGGCCCTTCATGCGCTCGCTGGGAGCCATTCCGATCTCCTCTTCGGGTGGCCCCAAGCTCATTCTGAAGGCCATGCGCGACGCCGGAGACGCGATCGATCGTGGCGAGATCGTGTGCATCTTCCCCGAGGGGCAAATCACGCGACTAGGAATGATGTTGCCTTTCCAGCGCGGTTTTGCGCGCATCGTCAAGGGTCGCGACGTGCCGATCGTGCCGGTCTATCTAGACCGCGTGTGGGGGAGCATTTTCTCGCGTGCCGGCGGCCGGTTCTTTACCAAGGTGCCGAGAAAACTGCCGTATCCCGTGACCATTTCGGTGGGGGAGCCATTGCCCGCCGACACGCCGCTCCACGATGTGCGGCGCCACGTTCGCGAGCTCGGCACCGAGGCATGGATCAATCGAGCGCACGAGAGCCTGCCACTGCATCACACGCTGGTGCGCCGCTTTCGCCGGCGTCCGTGGAGACTCGCTTTCGCCGACTCTGCCCGTGGCGAACTGAGCCGCTTCAAGGCGCTCGTTGGTGCCGTGGCCCTTGCCCGAGCTCTGCGACCTTACTGGCAAGGGCAGAAGAACGTCGGCATTCTGCTGCCCTCGACGGTGGTCGGAGCGTTGATGAACATCGCCACGGCGCTGGCGGGTCGCGTGGCCGTGAACCTGAACTTCACCACCGGCAAGCGTGGCATGGAGGCGGCGGCTCGCCAGGCCGGGCTGAAGACCGTGGTTACCAGCGGCCTGTTCGTCGCCAAAGCGGAGCTCGAACTGCCCGACGGCGTGGAGCCGATCTTTCTCGAGGAGTTGGCCAAGGAAATCGGTGCGGGCAGTCGTGTCGTCGCGATGCTGCTGGCGCTGCTGGCGCCCCTGCGATCGCTGGAGCGCGCCTGTGGCGCCGACAAGCCGGTGTCCGCTGCCGATGTGGTGACGATTATCTTCTCGTCGGGGAGCACCGGGGAGCCCAAGGGAGTGCCGCTCACGCACTTCAACGTCGACGCCAACCTCCGCGCCTGTCTGCAGATCGTGCCGATTACCTCTCGGGATCGCCTGATGGGCATGCTGCCGTTCTTTCACTCGTTCGGATATACGGCGGCACTGTGGATGGTCGTGAGCGTTGGCGTGCCGGCCATCTACCACCCGAACCCACTCGACGCCGCCTCGATTGGCGAACTCGTGCGCAAGTACAGGGCGACGCTCATGTTCGCCACGCCCACCTTGCTGCAGCTGTACATGCGACGGATCACCGCCGGCCAGTTCGGCTCGCTACGATTGGTCATCGCCGGTGCGGAGAAACTCCGCCGCCCTGTGGCCGATGCCTTTCGCGATCATTTCGGCGTCGATCCGATGGAGGGGTACGGGGTCACGGAGACCGCTCCGGTACTTGCCGTCAACGTTCCGGATTTCCGTGCCGCGGGTCTCTATCAGCCCGGCTGGCGCCGCGGCACGGTCGGGCAGGTGCTACCCGGCGTGGCGGTGCGCACCGTGGACCCCGAGACCTACGAAGTTCTTCCGCCGGGCGAGGAAGGGATGATCATCGTTCGCGGCCCCAACGTCATGGAGGCATATCTCGACCGGCCCGAACTTACGGAAGCCGCGTTCCATGACGGCTGGTACATCACCGGCGACATCGGCGTTTTCGACGAGGACGGCTTTCTCCGCATCACCGACCGCTACTCGCGTTTTTCCAAGATCGGCGGCGAGATGGTTCCGCACGGAGTGATCGAGGAGGCGTTGGAATGCAGCCATGCGGGAGAGGAGCGGACGTTCGCGGTTACTGCCGTGGAGGACGCCAAGAAAGGCGAGCGCATCGTGGTGATCACCACGCTGGGCCCGGAGGCGCTCCCGCCGATCCTCGAGGACCTGGCCAGGCAGGGACTGCCGAACCTGTTCATACCCCGCCGCGACGACTTTCTGCAGGTCGAGACGATTCCGTTGCTCGGAACCGGGAAGGTCGATCTGGGAGGGGTGAACCGGCTCGCTGCCGCGCATTTCGGCCCGGGTCGAACCGCGTCGGCATGACCTTGTAAGCGGCCCGTGCCGCGGCTACAGTTCGGGACGCTCTTCGCATCGTCATGGATTCCAGTCAGGAGGTTGTATGCGCCACCGTGTTCTAGTTCTCGCCGTCATGCTCGTCGCGCTGGTTGGCTTCGGGTGTTCCTCATATGACGACTCGCTCGAGGAGCCCGTCGCGGAAGCCGATCACGAGGGTGGCGATACGGACGCCGATGACGGCGATCATGAGCACGGCGTCGAGGGCAACGAGCGTGATGGCTACTCGAAGCCCGATGAGGTGTATGCGTTTCTCGGCATCAACGAAGGCGATACGGTCGTGGATCTCATGGCGGGAGGCGGCTACAACGCCGAGCGGCTAGCCCCCCTGGTGGGTGCCGAGGGGGTCGTAGTCGTCGAGCGCGGCAGCGAAGATTTCCAGGAGCGGGCCGTGGGCGGCGATCTGTCGGACTACAGCTTCGCTTTTGTCGGAGATGTCGCTGAGATCGAGGACAGCACTGTCAACGCCGTGGTCGCCGTACGCGCCTACCACCTGTTCGCGGACGTGCCCGCCAAGCTCGCACAGCTACACCGTGCCATGGTTCCCGGCGGTGTCGTCGGTGTCGTGGAGGTGCGCTTGAACGAGACGGAAGGCCACAACATGGAGTCGCATCGTGTGGGCGAACAGACGGTGATCGGCGATTTCGAGGCGGCCGGCTTCGAGTACGTTGGCGAGTCGGACATCTTGCGCCGAGACGACGATGACTACGCCGTGTACGTGGTCGAGGGCAAGACCCGCTTTCACACGGATCGCATGTTGCTGAAGTTCCGTAAACCCGCGAACTGAGCGCAGGCCAAGCGGCTACCGGCCTGCCGATCGTCCGGCGAGGGCACCCGCGACGGCCGCTAGCGAGCCCCAGAGGATGAACCCGAGCCCGGAGCCGGCCAGCCAGGCCGGCTCCAGCCCGGCGAGGGGACCGTACACCTCGAGGAAGTAGGCGCTTACTGTGCCCGTGAGCCCGGCGCCGGCCGACCAGCTCACCATGCGGGCAGTGGCCCAGGGCAGGAAAACCGCTGCGACGGGGAAGGCCACCGCCGTGGTCAGCACTCCCGATGACAGATAGAAGATGTCCCACAGGGATTCTGTGCCGAGCGCAAACAGGGCCGCGCCGGCGAGCGACGCGAGCGTGACACGGCGCGAGATACGCCGCCCAGCCGCAGCGTTCCGCTCGTGCGCGCGCAGCATGTCGTAGGCGATCGACAGCGCCATCACGTTGGCGCAGGTATCGATAGTGCTCATGGCCGCAGCCACCAGTCCTACCGCCACCAGAACCGCCACCCAGGCGGGGGCAAATTGGCTCACGAGTGCGCTGAAGACACCGTCGGCCTCGTTGCCTATCGCGGCAGGAAAGACACCGTCCTGCATCGGGAACAGAACCAGCGCGGAGATGCCGATGAACGCCGGCAGCAGACCGATGAAGAGCACCGAGTTGGCTGCGGCGAACAACAACCCCCGGCGCGCTGCTCGGGTATCGCGGGCGGCCTGCACGCGCAGCCACAGGTCGGTCTCGAACAGCCAGCCCGGCAGATAGGTGACGAACGTCAGCGCGATGGTAGCGATGCCGCCTGCCAGCAGGTGAGTCCATGGCAGGTCGGACTTGGCGCCGTGCACCGGCGCCTCGACCAGCCTCCATAGGCCGGTGATCGCGGTCGGGTCGGGAGAGAGGCCGTTGCCGTTGCCGTTGGCGGTGAGCCCACGGTGGGTCAGCCACGCCATGGCCAGGATGTACAGCGCGACCACTCCATACTGGAGCTTGTCGGTATCGACGACCGCTCGGAACCCTCCCATGACCGAGTAGATACCGACGACGCCTGCGATCATCAGCACCAGCAGCCAGCGTGGGGCCGCCATCTGCGGTGCCAGCAGGCTGGCTGCCACGTAGATCTCGGCCCCCGCCCATGCCAGGAAGACGAGCGCAAGGGCGAGCGCCACGACGGTGCGCGCACTCTGCCCGAACCGCTGGCCGACCATCTCGGGTTGGCTGAAGGCTTCGAGCCCGTGGTAACGACGGGCGAGCCAGTAAATTCCTCCCAGTGCGCATAACCACGGAATCGTCATCAGCCACAGAGCGCCCAGGCCGTACCAGTAGAAGAGCTGAACGGCGTACACGCACGACCAGGAAATCGACAGGAACCCGGCTGAGAGGGAGACGCCCACCTCGAGGCCGGACAGTGACCGTCCGGCAGTCCAGAACTCGACACCGCTCGCCGACGTGGCGGTGGTGCGTGCCGCCCGGGCGCCCAGCCAGATGGCCAGTGCCGAGTAACCGATGAAGGCGAACCAGATGCTCATGGCGGCCGATTCTCGCAGATCGGCAGGCTGGCTACCCGCCTCGCTGCTTTGCGATACCTTTTTGCGGATCGCCCCGTGCTCCGCGATCCCAAAAGGTCTTGCCGATGCTCCGACTCTCGAACTCCAGTCTGCGGTGTTCGTACGCCTTGCTGGTCTGCCTGCTGTGGGCCGCCTCGGTGGCGGGTGCGCAAGAAGCCACGGACGCCGCAGAGGCTGTGCCCGCCGACACCAGCCGGCGGGTCGACCTCGTCGCCCAGCACGCCGCGACTGATCCGGATCGCAACTACGTGGTGCGCGCCGTATTTACGGGCGTGGCGCCAGAGATCGACGGCCATCTCGACGACCCCGCATGGCGGAACGCCGAGCCGATCGTGAATTTCACGCAATCGCAGCCCGACGAGGGCACGCCGTCCACCGAGCGAACCGAGGTGCGCGTTCTCTACGACGGCGAGTATCTCTATGTCTCGGCAATGATGTGGGATAGCCGTCCCGACCAGATGGTGGCAACGGTGCTGCGACGCGACGAGAGCCACAACGACAACGATGCCTTCGCGGTCACGCTCGATACCTTCCATGACCATCGCAACGGGTTCTTCTTCGAAACCAACGCCCATGGCGCGTTGTTCGATGCTCAGATTATTGGGGAGGGCGGTACGTCCGGCCCTGGCGGAGGCTCGGGGTCGACTTTCAACGACGACTGGGACGCCGTCTGGTACGCCGCGGGGCAGACAAGAGAAGACGGTTGGTCGGTAGAGATCGCCATCCCGTTCTGGGCCTTGCGATTTGATCGCTCGGCCACCGAGGCCTGGGGGATCAACTTTCGTCGGCAGATACGTCGCAAGACGGAATCCGCGTACTGGGCACCCGTGCCGCGGCAGTTCAACGCCACGCGCCTGTCTCTCTCGGGCCTCCTTGTGGGAATGGACAATGTTGCGCGGCCGCGCAATCTGCAGATCAAACCGTTTGCGCTGGGCGATGTCGGGCAGTTCCCTGCCGGACCCGAGTCGATGCCGAACTCGGTCCATACCACCGAGTGGGGTGGTGACATCGGCGGCGACATCAAGTGGTCGATCACACCGAACTGGACGTTGGACGGCACCGTCAACACAGACTTCGCTCAGGTTGAGGCGGACGATGTGCAGATCAACCTGACACGGTTTCCGCTGTTTTTCCCAGAGAAGCGCGAGTTCTTTCTGGAGAATGCCGGGTTGTTTCAGTTCGGGTCGTCATCCGGCCGGGGAGGGCCGCGGGTCATCGGTTTCCACTCGCGCCGCATCGGCGTCTTCTCCGGCGAGGAGGTCCCGATCCTGGCGGGCGCACGCGTTACCGGGAAATCCGGGGGGTGGAACCTCGGCGGTGTGACCATGCAGACGCGCAAACTCGACGATCTCGGGCTGCCCACGGAGAACCACAGCGTGCTTCGTGTTCGACGTGACGTGGGTAGTCGTTCCAGTGTCGGAGCGCTGTTCACCAACCGCCAGGCGAGTGGTTCCGACTACAACCGCACGATGGGATTCGACGGGCGGTGGGCGCTGA
Source organism: Acidobacteriota bacterium (assembly GCA_029263335.1). Classification (GTDB taxonomy): domain Bacteria; phylum Acidobacteriota; class UBA890; order UBA890; family WLXD01; genus WLXD01. The sequence goes on from JAJCXS010000038.1 coordinate 44,302, forward strand.
ACGATCGGACCACGGTGGATGGATGGGTCATGAGGACCGCGACTCCAGGGATCGAAGCGGAGTCCGAGTGGGCGGGGGCCGTCTCGGCCAACTGGGCGAGCCCCGAGTGGCAGGTGACGGTCGCGGCGATGGACGTCGGCGACGGGTTCAACCCGGAACTCGGTTTCGTCAACCGCACTGGCCTCCGTTCGTTCAATCTCAACACCTTCTGGACTCCCTATTTCCCGGATTCGACCTGGCTCCGGAATCTCGGCCCGCACGTCACCTTCCAGTACCTGACGGATCGCGATGGCCGCTTGCTGTCACGCTTTCTGCACATGGACTACGACATGTTCCTCAAGCGGGGAGACAAGCTGTCGGTCGCGCACAACCGGCGTTTCGAGCAGCTCGACCTGCCGTTCGAGATCGTTCCGGGCGTGGTGATCCCGGCGGGGGCCTATGGCTTTGACGAGATCCAACTCGAGGCGCAGTCGGACCCGAGTCGCGTGGGATGGGTGCGAGCGCTCTACACCTGGGGCACGTTCTGGAACGGCCGCACGAAGAACTGGGATCTGAGCGCCGGTTTCCGCATGGGGGCTCGATTCAACGCCTCGGGGTCGGTGCGACTCAACGACGTTACCCTGGCCGGCGGCGATTTCAAGACGACCCTGGCGAGTTCGCGGATCGCCTACGACTTCAACACCCGCCTGTTCCTGTCGGCGCTGCTTCAGTACGACAGCCTCACCGACCGGTTCCTCTCGAACGTTCGGCTGCGCTACAACTATGAGCCGCTCTCGGACATCTTCCTTGTCTACAACGAGTCGCGGCTGACCGAGAACCCCGCATTGATCGACCGCTCGATCATCCTCAAGATCACCAAACTCCTAAGGCTCTAGCGTCTCGTCCGGTGCGCTGCCGGTTGGTCAGGAGATGCGAGCACGAAACGGTTCGGGTCTGTTTCGGCGCAAAAGTCGAGGGCCCGGAAAACCGAAGTTCTCCGGGCCCTCTATACCCCAGCCGTGGGGTGCCTGAAGTCTAGCACCCTCGGCGCGTTCAGCGCTCTACCACATGCGGATGTGGACTTCCTCGTCGCCGTCGATTACGTGCACGAGATCGCCGCTAGGCGCCGCGCGGAGCGCGCCCACCAGGCGTGAAGCGCGGAACATGTTCTCTTCCTCATCGTAGGCATCGACCATGGCGGCGAGGGACGCCAACGGAATGCGAACATTCACTTTGGTTCCGTGTCCCTCGTCCACCTGGACCCGCATCACGTCGTCTTCCTTGAAGACACGGACGTGGTCGCTGCCGTCGATCACCTCGACCAGCATCGCGTCAGCCGGAATCGCTCTCAGCTCGTCGACGAACCGTGCCAGGTACGGCAGGTACTCGCCGACCTCGCTGTCCATCTGGATGTACTTGGCTTCGTCGGGCGCAAATGCCACAGCCACCTGGGCCAGCGACAGCGGCACCGGGACGATGATATGAACATCGTCGGCGTCGACCTCGACGATCATCACCGAGGAGTTGGCTACCACGCCGCCCACGAGGGCGACCGGCAGCATGGTCAGTGCGGCGAGCTTGATGAACATGACTTAGCCCTGCGGGTTGGCGTCGATCCAGATGCGCACGGTGGTGTCGCCATCGTTGACCTGGAGGATTTCACCGTTGTTGGTGTTGGCCATCTCGGTCAGGGCGCCGACGAGGTTGAGTTCGTTGTCCTCGCCTTCCAGCAGTACATCGACGACCGAGAAGGGTACCTGCAGGCGCACCTTATCATCGCCGTCTTCGTCGACCTCGATGAACACGGTATCTTCGCGGCGATAGATGTTGACGGTCTCGTCGTCGCCCTGAACCTGGACGTAGTCGGCGTCACCGGCGTCGCGGAGTTCGGCCCACATGCGGCGCAGGTCATCGATCTCGACATCGTGTCTGCCGCCGAACCGAACGTGCCCGTCGAACTCGTCGCCGAAGTCCATGTCGCCATCAAAGGCGTGCTTCTGGGCGAGTTCCATGGCTACCGAGATCAGCGACATCGGCAGGTTGACGTTTACGCTGGTGCCTTCGTCTTCCATGACGCGGATGTGAATCCAGCCGGCATCTTGGGCCTGCGCGGTCGCGCCCACGGCCAGGAGCATGGCGGCTCCGATGGCGAGAGAGAGTAGCTTGCGGTTCATAGTGTCCTCCGCATGGTCACTGGTGTTGATGGAAGCATGGTGCTTATCTGGCTCTACGGCCGCCCGGCCGCCCAAGTTTCGCCATTGGAGAGAACAGACGCCGAAACGCGGCCGGAAGTTTCATCCGGCGGGTCAATAGGTCGTGACCGAGTGCGCCGGAATCTTGTCTCGATCGCCTAACCGACGGTGCCGTATGCCCGTCTTACACACAGACATGGACAACAGCCTTCCCGAAGTCATAGCCCGCGCACAGGCGGGAGAAGAAGAGGCCTTCCGCATGCTCGTAGAGCAGCACAGTCGCAATGTGTTCAACGTGGCCTACCGCATTGTAGGTAACTCCGCAGACGCCGAAGAGGCAGTGCAGGAGACGTTCCTGAAGGTCTTCAAGCGTCTGGGCAGCTTCGAAGAGCGCGCACGTTTTACGACATGGCTGTACCGCGTGGCGGCCAACGCCGCGATGGATGTTGTTCGCAGGCGGCAGCGGCACGCCACCCGCGAGGCTGTCCTCGAGGATCAGGAGGGGCAGCTCCTCCCGTTCGCGGCGGAGGCGCCCGGGCCCGAGCGCGAAGCAGAGGGTGGAGAGATTTCGGACCACATCTCGGCGGCGATGGATCGACTGACCCCGGGGGAGCGCGCGGCCTTCACGTTGCGCCATCTGCAAGGGCTGTCGATCAGGGAGATCGGCGAGGCGCTCGACATGCAGAGCAACGCCGTGAAGAACTCGATTTTCCGAGCAGTTCAAAAGATGCGGCGCGAACTCGCGCCGTTTGCGAGAGAGACGTCATGAAGCATCCGAACGAACAGGAAATAGTCATGTCGATGCTCGGCGACGGGGATGACGCCGGGGGCATCCAGGCCCATCTGGAGGAGTGCGCCGAGTGTCGTGCGCAGGTAGCCGACATTGAACGGCTCCTGGCCGTCACGGCGGAGCTGGAGGTGCCCGAGCCCGATGCCGGCTTCGAGGCGCGCATCTGGGAGCGGCAGCAGGTACAGCTGCGGCAGGCAGCGCGCCAAGAGCGCGAAGCTCAGGTGGAATCGGCGACGGTGATCCCCTTCTGGACGTTGCGGCGCCTGGCCCCGGTTGGTGCCATGGCAGCGATGTTGTTGGTCGCGTTCATGGTCGGTCTCTACAGTTCGCCACCGGGGACGGAAATCGTGCCTGAAGGCAGCGCCCCGAGCGGTGACAGGGTGCTCTTCGTCGCCGTCGGTGACCATCTGCAGAGCGCCCGCATGGTGTTGGTCGAATTGGTCAACGCCGAGGGTAACGAGAGCGTGGACATCTCGGCCCAGCAGGAGCGCGCGCAGACGTTGTTGGCCAACAATCGACTCTATCGCCAGACCGCCCAGCTGAACGGGCAGGCCAGCGTGGCCGATGTGCTGGGAGATCTGGAGAGAGTTCTTCTCGAGGTCGCGCGAACCTCGGGGGAGGTGCCGGCCGAGGAACTCGACTGGCTGCGTGAGCGGATCGCATCCCGCGATCTGCTGTTCAAAGTAAGTGTGATTGAAGGACAGACCCGACGAGCCGCGACCGCGGACGCCGGTGACCCAACGGCAACGTTGTGAGGAGAAACGAAATGCGAATCGAACGAGTTCTGCGAATCGGCATCGTGGTAATCGGCGCCGTCGTGGCGCTGCCCCTGGCCGCCCAGCAACGCACCGCGGTGCCGACGTCGGAAGCCAGGGCACCGCTGCCCCCTGTGTCCGGGCAGGTCAATGAGGCTTACGACGAGGCCACCGTGGCTTTGGACCGCGGCGACTATGCGCGCGCCATCGCACTGTTCTCCGAAATCGCCAACGGGCAGGGCGATCGTGCCGACGCCGCTCTGTATTGGGTCGCGTATGCGCAGCAACGACAGGGCGACCGCGCCGGAGCCGTGAACACGCTCGGCATTCTGCGTCGGGAGTTTCCCGACAGTGCATGGCTGGATGATGCCGACCATCTGGTAGCCGAGATTCAGGGTGCCAGCGGCCGCGTGCGGGGCGCTCCTCGTGCCGACGAAGACAAGGCCGAGGACATTCGGCTCTATGCGCTCAACGCGCTCATGCACGTCGACGCCGAGAGGGCCGTGCCGCTGCTCGAGCGCATGATTCGCAGCGATGAGCCGGCGAAGATTCGCCAACGTGCCCTGTTTGTCCTGCTGCAGGCGCACGGCGACGAGGCCTTCGAATTGATCGCCGACGTGGCCCGGGACGATTCCGAGCCGGAGATGCGGACCTATGCGCTGCGACATCTGGGGATGTTCGGCGGAGAGAGGGCCGCTGCGCTCATGGATGAGATCTACCGGCAGTCGGACGATACCGAGGTCAAGCAGGCCATCATCGCCGGCTACATGATGAACGGCGGCACCAAGAAGCTCTACGAGATTGCCAAGAGCGAGCCGGTGCAAGAGCTTCGTGTCGTCGCTATTCGTCATCTCGCGATGTCGGGTGGTGCGGACGAGCTCTGGGAGCTGTACGAGAGTGAGAGCTCCGTCGAGGCGCGAAAAGCGATCCTGGGAGCGGTCTTCATGACCGGAGACTCCTCGCGCTTGCTCCAGGTGGCACAGACCGAGTCCGACATCGAGCTGCGACGGGCCGCGATCCGCGGTCTGGGCATGGTTCGTCACCGAGGCGAGGGGTCGGGGGGCGATTTGGCGATGGCGCTGCTCGATCTGTATCGCACCAATGACGATGTCGAGCTTCGCGAGGCCGTGCTGAACGCGCTGTGGATGCGCGGCGAGGCACGTCCATTGATCGGACTCTACGAAGAGACCGACGATCCGGATCTCCGGCGACGTATCGTTCAGGCACTATCGATGGTGAATGACGAGGAGGCGGTCGCCTTCCTCATTCGCATCATCGAGCAGTAGGGAAATGCTGTCGAAGTACGCCAGGGTGGCAGTCGCCAGCCTGGTCCTGGGAATCAGCCTCGCGGTTTCGGCCACGACACCTCAGCAGCAGGTTGGGCAGGGCCGAGAAGGCGGGGAACCGCGTGGAGTCAAGCACGCCGACCTCGAGCAGCGCGCCTTGTCGGGTGACCTGGGCGCGACGATTGGTGACGCCGGCGGCAGCGCGGGCGTCGCATGGGTCGGGTACAGCGTACCGGCGGTACACGACGGCGGGTCCATGTGCTGCCACTGGAGGGATGACGAGGGCAGCGACCGTTGCGGAGTCTGTCGACTCGGACGGCGTGGCGCCTACTCCGATGACGAGGGCTCCGATCACGTGGGCGATGATCACGACGACGGGGTCCTCCTCGACGAGGATGGGCGCGTTCGCGTCTTCGTGCGCGTCGAAGACGGGAAGATCAGTCGCATCCAGTCGTTCTCGTCGCGCTGCGTGATCGACGCCGGCGGCGCACGAGTTGCCTGGCTGCGGGAGGTGAGCGGAGCGGCGAGCGCCGAGTGGTTGGCCACGATCGTAGAAGACCGCTTCGGCGGCGAGCGCTCCGACAAGGCGGTCGAAGGTGCGCTCTCGGCGCTGGCGATGCACGATGGCACCGCCGCTCTCAGTCTGCTCGAGGAGTGGGCGACGGGGCGTCACCCGCGCAAGCTCCGGGAACAGGCGATCTTCTGGCTCGGCGCGGCACGTGGGGCCGAGTCATGGACAACGCTGGTGCAGCTCGTGACCGACGCGCCCGACCGGGCGATTCGCGCCCGCGCCGTGTTCGCCTCCTATGTTGCGAAGCAGCCGGGGACCGTGGACCTGCTGATCGGCGTGGCGCGGAACGACGATGCCACGTCGGTGCGGCGCTCGGCCTTGATGTGGCTCGCACAGCTTGCCGGAGAGCGCGCGATCGAGGCGATTCAGGCTGCGCTCGATGATCCCGACACCGACGTCAAGCGGCATGCCGTGTTTGCGCTCAGTCAGCTCCCAGCCGATCGAGGCGTGCCGTTGCTGATCGCCATCGTGCGCGAGAACCCGAACCCGGAGGTTCGCAAGCAGGCGCTGTTCTGGCTCGGACAAACAGGGGATGAGCGGGCGCTCGAACTCATCGAGGAGTTGCTGGTCGGGGCCTGACGATGGTCACCGGTATCGCGACGAGAAGAAAAAGCCCCGCCCGGGTTTTCCGGGCGGGGCTTTTCCTTGGAGAGCGGTCTCTGCTGCTTAAGCTACGAGCTCGCGGGCCAGCGCGGCGTCCTCGTTCTCGAGGTTCTCGCGGATGAGCTGCGGCGTGACGCCCACATAGTTGCAGACTTCCTCGAACCAGCTGCTCTCGAAGAACTCGCGAGGATCTCCGTCCTCGGTCATCTGGCGCAGCTTCTTGCGGTCGTACCGCGACTTGCGCTCCTGGCCAGCCATACGCTGCAGGAAGCGGTAGTCGTTGACCGCCAGCTCGATGATCGACAGATACATCTGACGGCAAGACTCGACGTCGTGCTGTTCGATGCTCTCGGTTACCCGGCCGGGGATTTCCACATCGGAATAGAGTTCGAAGAACTCTTGAGTTGCTGTGGCCATTGCTCTTACTCGCTTGTGCGGTTGTTGTCCAAAGTCTATGGCGTAGTTATACAAAACTTCTGGATAAGAAAACAACCCCGTTGCACAATATTTGGATAAGAAATATATTTTGAGCCATGCAGTACTCGATCAAGGCCGCTGCGATGGCCACAGGAGTCTCCGAGGGGCGCCTCAGAACCTGGGAAAGACGGTACGGAATCCCGCAGCCGAACCGCTCCGCCAGCGGCCATCGCAAGTTCAATGACGACGATCTCTATGTGATCCGTCGCATGGCGGCCCTCATCGATTCGGGCATGGGTGCGGCCGAGGCCGCAGACGCGGCGAGCAATGAGAGCGGCGACGAAAGACCCGAGCCCGTAACTCCACAGCGCGCCAATCCGCTCGTGGATCTGTTTGTCCAGAAGGCTCACGACCTGGACGAGGGTTGGATGGTGCGGATCGTCCGAGACTCGGTCTTCTCCAGTGGCTGGGCGCCGACCATGGAGCGAGTGGTTTTCCCCAGTCTTCGTCGCCTGGCGCAGGACTGGGGTGAAGCCCGGATCTCGATGGCGCACAACCGCTACGCGATGGAGACGGTGCGCACCCTGCTGTCGGCAGAGCTGGTGAAGCTAGGTCCGGTTGAAGATGCGCGCGGCACGGTACTGCTGGCTGCTGCCGAGGACGACGAGTACGACCTGGCGGCGCTGGCGCTCAGCCTGCTGCTCCGCCTCGTGGAGCTGAAGGTGTATTTCGTTGGACGCTCTGTCAGCTGCCAGTGCCTGATCGAGACCGCCAGACAGCTCAACCCGAGCGCGCTGGTGATTGTGGGGACGCGCCGGGCGAGCCCCGGCAGACTCAACCGGTGCGCGCGGGCGATCGTTGCGAGCCGGCTGTCGACGCCGCTTCTGGTAGGCGGCTCGATATTGACGCGTCGTGACGCGCCGCAGATCCCCGGTGTGCACCTGCCGCAGTCGCTGGTGGCCTCGGCCGAGCGCATTCAGCAGGCCGCCGAGGGCTAGTGCTCGTCACCTGATTGACGCGGCGTCGGCAACAGGTGCAGCGTTGAGACCGCCGCATCGGTAGCCGCCGCGGTGCTCCAATGCACGCCGTGTAGCAGCCCGTCGCGGTACATGGACAGCTGATCGTCGTAGTGTTCGTCGTAGGGGTGTCCGGACTGGCCCCCGGGCAGCACGCTCAGTGCCAGGTCGGGATCGGTCGGGTCGGAGATCCAGCGCATGGAGGGGCCGTAGGCGATTCGCTCTCGGTTGCCGCCCGAGAACGTGCCGAAGGCCGCCACCGTGGTATCGGACCCTGGCCAGGGCGTCGGCCCGCGGTTGAACGTTGCACCGAGCAGCGGCACCGAGCCGAGCGGGTTCTCGAGATGTAGTTGGTGGAGCGTTCCATAGCCCCACTCGTCGGGCGCGGGTCCCCAGCGGTCAACGGCGCTGCTCCAGGAAGAAGCCAGAACCGAACTCAGCACTTCGCTGCGAGTTTCCACCGCCGCGGTGCCGGCGTTGTCGAACCAGTCGAGCCGTGCCTGACCCCTCATGATTCGAAGCAGGCGCTTGCGTAGGTCGATGCGCCCGACCCTGTGCCCGTTGGTCTCATCGAAGATGGCCGCAGGCAGGGCACGCTCGACGAGGGCAAAGAGCGCGGCCGCCCCGCTTCCGCCCATGGTTCCGTCCCAATCCGCCAACAGGGCCCAGGCTTCCGCCGCCTCGCCTTGCCAAGGTCCGGGGCCGATCAAGGCGACCAGCTGCAGGGCGTACAGCGAACGGACGTCCATCTGGACCTGGGCCATTTCCTCGAGGGCCCAGTCGGCGCGGCTATCGAGGATCGCCGTGATCCGGTCGGCGCGGTGCCCCGTATCGAAGTCGGCGCTGGGGTGTGCCTGTCGACCCATTCCCACGGCGCCATCGATGGCAGCGTTCGCAGTGACGATGCGGTCGATCTCAGGCCGCATCACGGTGCGGTTCGAATGCTGCGGGTACAGCCCGAGCCAGTGCGCTGCGCTGTCCCAGGCGGGCGATGGCAGCCGGCCGGTCGCGTTTCGACGCTGTGGCACCCGCCCTATGGCCGTGAACAGGAGTGAGCCGGTTCGATCTGCGGCCACGAGGTTCTGCGCTGGCGCCACCCACTGTTCCAGCTGGCCGACGAGATCCTCCACCCGCCGTGCGCGGGCCAGGGCGAGTGCCGGCGCCGGCAGGTCGCCGGGAGTGGCTCCGGTCCAGGCCAGCGAGCGAGCGGGGAGGCCTTGCTCCGCATCCGCGGGCAGCAATACTCCGATGTCGGTGAATCGCACCGTGGCGATCTCGGACGACCCGTCGCCGTGGATGATCTCCTCGGCGTCCACCGTGACATCAAGCCAGCCGCCGGCTCTTTGAACCCGACGGAGGTCATCACTGGCGCGTTCGAAGAAGACGTCGTGATCGTCGAGCATGACGTTGGTAAAGGCCCAAGCGAGGTCTGGCCCCTGGCCCAGGACCACGAACGGAAAGCCGGGAAGGGTCATGCCCGCGGCGGAGTACCCGGGCGCGTGGAGCGAGGCCTGATACCAGATCGACGGCAAGCGCAGGGGCAGATGGGGGTCGTTCGCGACAATGGGGTGGCCGCTGGCGGTGAACGATCCACCCAGCGCCCAGTTGTTGGAACCGGGGCTCTGCAGCGGCGGAAACAGCGGCGCGGCGGCCAGCTGTCCATCGCGGGTCGACTCGCTAATGCGGGTGGCCAGTGGCGGTGCGGCCGCGAGTTCGACGATCTGAGGGGGGAGATCGCGTTCGGCAAGATCGGTGAGGTCGGAGAACCGAGCTACTCCGAGGTCGCGCAGCGCGATGAAGCGGTCCTCCTCGGGTCGTCCCTGGAAGAACGAGAGATCGTGGGCCATCTGTAGCTGGAAGTACGCGCTGTCGAGCACGGTCCACGGCGCGGGCACCACGCGCAGCAGCCGCAGCTCCGGCGGCAGATCGCCGCCACGCTCCGCCAGCCAGGCATTCACGCCCTCGGCGTAGGCCTCCAGTAGGAGGCGGGATTCGGGGCCGAGCGCGGCTACGCTGGCACGCGCGTAGCGCCGCATGCCGAGCTGCACGAAGTAACGATCCGACGGCAGAGCCAGGTCGCCAACGACCTCGGCGAGACGGCCTGCTGCCATCCTGCGACCGAGTTCGAGCTGCGTCATGCGATCGTTGGCGTGCAGGTAGCCAACGGCTCTCGCCATGTCGGACACACTGTCCGCCTGGACATGGGGAACTCCCCATCCGTCGAAATGCACCGAGACCGGAGCATCAAGGCCGTTCAACACGGCGTCGCCGGATCGGCGCGGCAGGCCTGTTGTCGCGAGCACCCACCAGCCGGCGATCGCCACGATGAGAGCGCCTGCGGCAGCAATCGCCAGAGCCGCAAGCACCTGCCGACCGGGTCGGCGAGGGGAGGCGACGTCGCTCACGGCCGGCGCAGGGGCGCGGCCGCGATGCGTCCCGGGCCGTGTCCGAGCTTGAGACTGGCGACGCACCGTTCGATCAGCGCGGTGACCTCCGAGTAGCGCTCGGCGTAGTGGGCCCACACGAGAATGTAGGGCACGCCCCGGTGTACCAGCACGACCCGCCGTCGCTGAATTCTGCCCGCGACGGAACCGCGAACGGCCAGCGAGGAGTGCACCTCGATGCCGTTGATTACCGTCCAGCCCTCCTCGATGATCTCGTCGTCGGCGCTGATCGTGGCGAACAGGTCGTTGATGGCATTGTGGGCCTGACTGGCAGGCGCGTCCGGGTCGAGCGCCGATTCCCGGTCACTCATTACGGTGAAATGCGGAAACCCGTCGTTGGCCCCGATGAAGTACAGCAGGATGGTGGGGCCGCGCATGAAGCCGATCTTCCAGAGGCTCGGCCGGTCGACCACGAGGCCGTCCTCGCCGATCTCGACAGCTACGGTCGGTTCCTCCGAGCCGTCCTGGGCAGGCACCGGAACAGCCCAGCAGAGCAGGGCGACGAGGACGAACATTCTCAACTTCATGGGCCGAGGATACGACTTTTCCGGTTGACCGGGACTCTAATTGCTTAAGAGAAGGCCGAGTTCCCAACCTGACCTGGAGGTCGTTGCTCATGTTGTCGAAAACCATCGGAAGTCGTCTGGCCCTTGCCGCCGTTGTCTCGGTGGCGGTTGTGGCCCTGATGGCGGCGTCGGTCGGGACGGTGCAGGCCGTCGCCGCGCAGGATCAGCAGGAAGACGAGAAAGCGAGTCAGAGCGAACAGGAGCGAGAGCTGCGTAGCAAGCACCGCGAGCGGCGCGCGCGCGGAGAGCTGGAGCTTCACGTTGCCCGCGAGGCGTTACAGAGAGCGCGCGAGATGGGCGGACAGGGAAGGCTCCGCATGGTGCAGGAGCTGCGCCAGCGCGATTGGGCGCCAGGCGTCGAATACCGCCGGTTGGGTTCCCGTTTTGGTGGCGGCATGGCCGATCGCGTGCTCGCCCGGGCCGAGGAAATCGAGCTCACCGACCAGCAGGAAACGCAGATCCGCGACGCGCGACGCGCCCAGCGACGGGCCGAGATCGAGCGTGATGCGCAGATCGAAGTGCTCGACCTCGATTTGGAGGAACTGCTCGAGGACCGTCACACGGCGGACCTCAACGCCGTCGAGGCCGTCATGCAGCAGCGCGCCAGCCTGCGTGTGCAGGGGCAGGTCGCAGACATGCGTGCCTCGCAGGGCGTCTGGAACGTTCTCACCAGCGAGCAGCAGAAGGATTTCGAGGAAGGACGCCACAGCTTCTTCGTGCGCCGAGGTGACCGACCGCACGCCATGTTCTTTGACGGCGAAGGAGGGGACATCGTCTTCGATGGCGGGGATTTCGAAGTCGGCGATTTCGAGTTCGGTGAGCTGTTCAACGATCTCCACCTCGAGGGTCTGGAAGGGCTCGATGGCCTCAAGGGGCTCTTGGAGCTGAAGTCGGAGGGCGGCGGCCCGTTCATGTTTCGCTACAAGATGAAGCCGGACGAGGATGCCGACGAGGATGCAGAAAAGAAGAAAAAGGAAAAGGGCAGCACCGAGGGCACGGCAGTCGGTGTTTCCTGGGCGGGACAATCGACGCGCACGATGAAGTGAGCGCAGCCGCATAGCGACGAAGCAGTCGCTGACGGCCCGGGTCGCAATCCTCCGCAGACCCGGGCCGTTTTCTGTTGCGCCGACGGAGGCCGCGCCGCTGGTGTATACCCCGAGCATGAGCAGTGCCGAGTTGCCGCTAGGTCGCCGTTTCGCGCGGCTGGCCGTCCCCAACATCATCTCCAACGTCACGGTCCCGCTCGTCGGTCTGGTGGACACGGCGATGCTGGGCCACTTGCCTGATATCTCGTTTCTGGCGGGTGTGGCACTGGGCGCGGTGATCTTCGACTACGCCTACTGGTCATTTGGCTTCTTGCGCATGGGTACGACCGGGGTGACGGCCCAGGCGGTGGGTCGGGATGACCACGCCGAGGTATGGCAGATCCTGTACCGGTCGCTGCTGGTCGCGCTGGCGATCGCCGCGCTCCTGCTGATCAGCCAACGGCTGATCGCCTACCTGGGATTCTCGGTGCTGGCAGGGCAGGGCAGCGTGGAGGCTGCTGGTCGCGACTATTTCTTCGGCCGCATCTGGGGTGCTCCCGCTACCCTCTCCAACTACGTACTACTCGGATGGCTGCTGGGCCGGGAACGCGCGCGTGAGGCGCTCATCATCACGGTGGTTGGCAATCTCGCGAATGTCGGACTGGACTATCTGTTCATCATGCGACTCGGCATGGCCGCGGCTGGTGCCGGCGTGGCCACGGCGCTTAGTCAGTACTTGATGCTGGCGACAGCCGTGGCCCTCATCCTGCGCGAAGGAGGGCCGGCGCCCTTCAGGTCGCAGGCGGTCTTCGATCGGGCCCGGCTCGGCGAGTTGTTCCGTCTCAACCGCGACATCCTGGTGCGGACCGTCATGTTGATGACGACGTTCGCCGTATTCACGAACTTCAGCGCGATCATCGGGACCGGGATCCTTGCCGCGAACACGATTCTTTTCCGCTTCCAGATGCTGGGCTCATACCTGATCGATGGAGCGGCCTTTGCCACCGAGAGCCTGGCCGGCATCTACAAGGGGCGGGGCGACGTTGCCGGCCTGCGGCGACTGCTGCGGCTGGCCATGTTTACCGGTGTGGCGTTCGCATTGCCCGTGCTGGCTCTCATGTTCGGCGTGCCCGACTGGCTGTACGGCACGATGACCTCGCATGCTGACGTCGCGGCGCTGGCGTGGCGTTACAGTTGGTGGATGATCCCGGTCGTCCTGCTGGGCGCCGTCGCCTTTATCTACGACGGCTTCTTCATCGGCCTCACGGAGGGCAGAGTGCTGCGCAACCAGATGCTGATCAGCGCCTTGCTGTTCTATTTGCCGCTGGCGACGCTGGGTCTGTGGCAGGGCAACAACGACGTTCTCTGGCTGGCCATGGCGATATTCATGGCGGGCCGCTGTCTGACGATGTGGCTCGCCGAGCGGCGTGTTCTGGTGGAATTGGAGCAGGCGAGATGAGCAACCGGCGGCTGCATGTGGTTCTGGTGGAGCCGGAGATCCATGGCAACACGGGTAATGCGGGCCGCACCTGTCTGGCGACGGGTGCGCAGCTACATCTGGTGGAGCCCCTGGGCTTCGAGTTGACCGATTCGCGGGTGAAGCGCGCCGGACTCGATTATTGGCCGCGTGTCGATCCGCGGGTGTGGCCGAGCTGGGGGGAGTTCGCACCGCGAATTCATGAGTTCGGTGAACCGTGGTTCTTCACGGCCGAGGCCGAGCGCGAGTATTGGGATGTGGAGTATCCGGACGATACAGTCCTGGTCTTTGGCAAGGAGTCGGTGGGCCTGGATTCCCGCATTCGCGACGCTCACCGCGACCGACGGGTGCGGTTTCCCATTCACGATCCGTCGGTCCGTTCGCTGAATCTCGCCAACTGTGTAGCCCTGGCCTGCTACGAAGTTCTGCGGCAGCGAACCCTGCCAGCTACTGGATTTGCGACAAGGCCTGTTCGAGGTCGGCGATGAGATCTTCCGCCGCTTCCACGCCGACGGACATGCGAATCAGGCCGTCGGTCACGCCTGCCGCCGCGCGCTCTTCGGCGCTCATGCCGACATGTGAGGTTTCGGCGGGGATGGTCATCAGCGTCTCGAGCCCGCCCAGGCTGGGCGCTACGAGAGGAATGCGAACGAGGTCCTGCACCCGGTGAGCGGCTTCTCGGCCACCCTCCACCTCGAAGCTCAACATGCCGCTGAAGCCATCGAGCAGGCGGCTCGCGGTGGCGTGATACACGCTCGAATCGAGACCCGGGTAGTGGACCGCGACGACCCGTGGGTGCTGTTCGAGAGCCTCCGCGATGCGGATGGCGTTGCTGTTGTGCCGCTCCATGCGCAGCGGCAACGTCTTGATGCCGCGGTGCAGCAAGAAACACGCGTGCGCGTCGAGCGAGCCGCCGAGGTGGTTGACGCGATGGCGGACGGCCTCGATCCGGTCGACGCTACCGATGACCGCGCCGGCGATCAGATCGGTGTGGCCATTCAGGTACTTCGTGGCCGAGTGTAGCGACAGGTCGAAACCGTGCTCGATAGGTCGGAAGTTCACCGGCGAGGCGAAGGTGTTGTCAATCATCGAAACGAGACCGTGTTCGCTCGCGAACGCCGCGAGCGCGTCGAGTTCGCCGACCTTGACGAGCGGGTTGGTGAGAGTCTCGGCGTAAAGCACCTTGGTGTTCGGGCGCAGCAGTGCTTTCCAGTGGTCGGGCTGCGCGGCGTCGAAAACAGACACCTCGACGCCGAGGGCGGGCAGGTCGCGGTGCACCACCATGTGGGTGCCGCCGTACAGCGAATCCTGTACCAACACATGGTCGCCCTGTTGGAGGAAGGTCAGGAGACTGCTGGAGATCGCCGCCATGCCGCTCGCGGTCACCAACGCGTCCGCCGCGTTTTCGAGGGCGGCCAACTTGCCGTGGATAACGTCGTGAGTCGGTGTGTTGCTGAGTCGCGCGTAGTGAACGTCGTCGTAGGCGGAATCCCCTTCGAACAGGAACGTCGACGACTGATAGATCGGTGCAACGGCCGCTCCCGCAGGGCGCGGGTCGGGTTCGCCGGCGTGGATCGCCTTGGTCTGCATGCTGGCACTGTGGTCGGCCACGATCTTCTCCTCAGCCCTGCAGGGCGGTCAGGCGCTTGTGGACGTGGGCGGCGTGGCCCTTGGCGTTGGCGCGCTTCCAGCGATGGGCAACCACGCCATCCGGTCCGATGATCACCGTCGATCGGGTTACGCCGATCATCTTTCGTCCGTAAAGGGTCTTTTCGCCCCAGGCACCGTAGGCTTCCATCACCGAGTGGTCTTGGTCAGCCAGGAGGCCGACCTCCAAGGCGTACTTGGCGATGAACTGGCGATGCGACTCTGGGGAGTCGGGGCTGCAGCCGTATACGACGGCGCCCATGCCTACGAAGTCTTTGATCGAGTCGGTGAACTCGCACGCTTCGATGGTGCAGCCCGGCGTGTCATCGGCCGGGTAGAAGTACAGGACGACCCATCTCCCCGCCAGATCGTCCAGGCTCACCGGGGTGCCGTCCTGGTCAGGGAGCGTGAAGGACGGTGCCATGCTGCCAATCTCGATCAACCTGTTGCTCCTGTCTTTGACTACAATTCTGGTCGCCGGGCCGCCACGACCGATTGAAACCCCGGGACCGTTCAGGGCGTCTCATTGAGTGGCCCGGAGACTCCAACTCGTCAGGAATCAACCCATGTCGGATTTCGCCCAGGATTTGAAGTTCGCTGTCCGCTCGTTAACGCAGATGCCCGGATTTGCGCTGATCGCGATTCTAACTCTCGCGCTGGGTATCGGTGCGAACTCGGCGATCTTCTCGGTCGTCAATGGAGTCCTGCTCAAGCAGCTTCCGTACGCTGAGCCGGAATCGCTGGTTTACGTCAATGGCGCGTTCCCCACGATGGGCTTCACGGATTTCTGGATGTCGCAGCCCGAGTACCAGGAGTATGGCGAGTGGGCCGACCAACTCGAAGATCTCGGCGGCTTCCGAGCGGATGAGGCGAGCATCGCGACGACGGCCCAGCCGCTGCGAGTTCGCAGCGTCTATGTGACGCGGAGTTTCTTTGCCGCGCTGGGCGTCGAGCCGGTCCTGGGCCGGATCTTCACCGACCAGGAGGACGCCCCCGGCGGCGAGCCCACCGCGTTGCTGTCGAGCGAACTCTGGCAGCGCGCCTTCGGTGGTGTCGAGAGCATCGTCGGCGAGAGCGTCGAGGTGGATGGGGCGCAGACGCGAATCGTCGGCATCATGCCGCCGGGCTTCGACATTCAGGATAACGGCACGGAAGTCTGGCAGCCGATGCAGCTGGACGTGGTCAATCCCAGGAATCGATCGAACCACTTCATGCTGGCCGTGGGCCGGCTTGCTCCGGGGGCAACGGTCGATTCTGTACGTGCGCAGCTGGCGGGCCTGCATGCGCAGTGGCGCGATCGCGTGCCCGAGGGGCACGTTCCGAACGGAGAAACTCACTACCTGCAGGTTCGCGGGCTGCGAGAGGAGGCCATCGGCGATGTGCGTCCGGCGCTGCTGCTGCTGCTCGGCGCTGTTGGCTTTGTGCTGCTGATCGCCTGCGCCAACGTCGGCAACCTGCTGCTGGCCAGAGCCGAGACCCGCCAGAAGGAGATTGCCATTCGCACCGCGCTGGGGGCGGGGCATGGGCGCTTGATGCGGCAATTCCTCACCGAGAGCGTGCTATTGAGCCTGCTCGGTGGTGCGGCCGGGCTGCTGCTGGGTACGTTTGGGCTGCGTGCCCTCCTGGCCACGAGCCCTGACTCGATACCCCGAGTCGCCGAGGTCGGCATGGACGCTCGTGTGATGGGCTTCACGCTGGCCGTTTCGATCGTTACGGGTTTGCTCTTTGGCATGGCGCCGATGCTGCACATGGGCCTCAAGAATCTGGCGAACTCACTGCGCGAGGGAGGCGATCGTTCGACTAGCGGCTCGGCCCGGCAGCGGCTGCGACGTGGATTGGTGGTGGCGGAGGTGGCGCTGGCCGTCGTCCTGGTCGTCTTAGCGGGCCTGATGATCCGCAGCTTCGCGGCGCTGCAGGACGTTGATAGCGGGTTTGACCCGACGGGGTTGTTGACCTTCCGGTTGTACCTGTCGCCTGCCGACTATCCCGATGCCGCAGCGCAGATGGCGTTCTTCGACCAACTGACCGAGCGTGTGCGGACGGTCCCCGGGGTGACCTCGGCAACCGCCATGGAAGGGCTGCCGCCGCAGCGCCCGGTGAATGCCAACGACACCGAGTTCGAAGGCCTAGAACGGAACGAAGATGGCCCGCCCCACAGCGTCGACTACTACCAGTGGGTAACGGCCGGTTACTTCGAAACGATGGGGATCGAGACCGTCGAGGGCCGCTTCTTCGGCCCGCAAGACATGGGGCCTGAGGCGCAGGGGGTGACGATCGTCAATCGCAAGCTGGCCGACGTCTTCTACCCGGGCGAGAGCCCGATCGGTCGGCGCCTCCGGTCAGGTGGCTCCCAGTTTCCGTGGCTCACCATCGTCGGCGTTGTTGCCGATGTGAAACAGGGGGGGCTCGCCAGCGATACCGGCACCGAGCTGTACTTCTACACGCCGCAGGTTGCCGCTGTCGCCGGGTTTGCGCCGCGGGCGATGAACGTGGCCGTGCGCACCAGTGTGCCGCCCGCTAGCGTCGCCGGCCAGATGCGCGAGGCGGTGTGGTCGCTCGATCCAGGGCTGCCGCTCGGCGACCTGCAGACCATGAGCGCGGTCCTGCACTCCTCGGTGGCGCGGCCAAGATTCCTCACCATGCTTCTGGGCGTGTTCGGGGCCGCGGCGTTGCTGCTGGCGGCGGTCGGGACCTATGGCGTGATGTCGTACACGGTCGCTGAACGCGGCCGCGAGCTGGGTATTCGCATGGCCCTCGGGGCGGCGCGGTCCAGCGCGCTGCGCATGGTGCTTTCGCAGGGCATGAAGCTTGCGGGAGTCGGGCTGGGAGTAGGGCTCTTGGCGGCGATCGGCCTCTCACGCTTCATGGCTTCGATGCTTTTCGGCGTGGGAGTCATGGACCCGGTGACCTTCACGGCGGTGCCGCTCTTGCTGGCCGCCGTGGCCGTTCTGGCTTGTGTGATTCCAGCACGCCGGGCTACTCGCGTCGACCCGATGGTGGCGCTGCGAGACGGTTGATGGGGTGAGACGCGGCTCACAGTTGCCGAATCGTCATGGCAACCGCGGGAGGGGGTCTGGCAAAGTGCTGGTAGGCGTACCCGGCGCCTGCCGCGCCCGCCGTCATCATCCCCGACTCTATGGAGAGTGCGCCATGCTCAGCAGCATCGATCGGATCGAGGCTCTGCCGTTCGTTGTCCTGGTCTCGCCGCTGGTGCTACGATCGCGGTTCTGCTCAAGGCAATGTTGATCGGTTAGGGACGCGGCGCGGAAGAGGTCGCAATGACTCGGGATTGGCCCTCCCGCGCCTGTCGTCATCGGCGCCCAGACGCTAGTCCTCGCGAAGCGCCGCCACCGGCTCAACACGGGTGGCGCCGGTCGCGGGAACCAGACAGGCGGCGGCAGCGACAGCCGCCAGGAGCACCGCCACTGATACATACGTAGTGGGATCGGTGGCGGTGACGTCGTAGAGCATGGTCGTGATCAGGCGCGTCAGGCCGATGGCGGCGGCAAGGCCGATACCGAGGCCGATCATGACGGCGAGCATGCCCTGGCGCAGGACCATCGTTCGTACCCGCTGTGGCGAGGCGCCCAGGGCCATCCGAACGCCGATCTCGGCCGTGCGCTGGCCAACCGAGAAGGCAACCACCCCGTAGATCCCGAGCGCTGCCAGGATCACGGCCACTAGCGCGAACGATCCGAGTAACAACGAGTTGAAACGTGGGGTGGCCACTGCCGCCGCCACGCGGTCGCTCATGGTAGCGATGTCTGAAACTGGCTGCTCGGGGTCGAGGTCTGCAACGACCGCGCGTATCGCAGTGGTCAAGGCCGTGGGCTCCATCTCGGTCCTGATCGCCAGATGCATGCCGAACGGCGGGCGCTGGGTCGCGGGCGCGTAGAACTGCTCTCGTCCATTCACGGAGAGGTTACGAGTTCGCGCGTGGCGGACGATGCCAACAACCTCGCGCCAGTCGACGCTGCTGAACCCGTCGCCGTCCGGGTCGGAGGTCCAGTTCGCGGCAACCCGCTTGCCCACAGGATTCTCATCGCCCCAGAAGCGCCGCGCAAAGCTCTCGTCCACGATCGCGACCGGGAGCGTGTTCTCGCCGTCGGCCTCATTGAAGAACCTGCCGGCAACAAGTTCGACCCCCATTGTCTCGAAGTAGCCCGCACTGATGCTGCGCCGGTCCGCTTCGATGTACTTGTAGTCGCGCCACGTGTCGACGTCGTCGGCGTCGCTGTATTCAGCGAGAGTCTTCCCGGAGCCACCAGTGTTCGACAGTGGCAGCGCGCTGATAGCGCCCGCCCCGATCACTCCTGGTAGTCGGCTGACCCTGTCGAGCAGTTCGCGGTGGAACAGCGTTGCGGTGTCCGTGTTGTACTTCGGCTGCGGCAAAGTCACTCGTGCGGTGAGTAGTGACTCGGTCCGATACCCGGGGTTGGTGTTCAGGAGGCCGTTGAAAGAACGAAGGAGGAGGCCAGCGCCGACCAGGAGTACGAGCGCCAGCGCGACCTCGGCCACTACCAGCGTGTTGCGCATGCGGGCGCCAGCGACGCCGGCGGAGACGGTGCGCCCGGCGTCTTTGAGAGTCTCGGCGAGGTTGGTGCGGGTGGCCACGATGCCGGGAAGGACTCCGAATAGCACCACCGTGAATAAGGCCGCAGCAGCGGCGAAACTCATGACGGTCGTGTCCAGGGCTATCGAATCAGCGCGCGGGAGTCCGGCCGGCACCACCGCTTGCAGCGCCTCGATGATCCAGTAGGCGAGCCCGACCCCAGCGATTGCGCCGGCGCCCGCCAGAACGGCGGACTCTGTTAGTAGCTGGCGAACCAAGCGGCTGCGGCCGGCGCCGACCGCCGTGCGCAGCGCGATCTCACGGGAGCGCTCCGCAGCGCGCGTTAGTTGGAGGTTGGCAACGTTCAGACAGGCGATCAGCAGCACGAACGCCACGGCACCCAGCAAGATGACCAATGCCCCCTCGACGTTTTCGACGAGGTCATCGTGGAGCGCATAGACGGTCAGGCCCCATCCTTCGAAGTCGTACCCGGCGGTTTCGATCATCCGTACTGCGACCGAATCCATGTCTGCCTGTGCCTGCTGCAACGTGATGCCGTCTTGGCCACGGGCAAACCCGAGGAGGAAGTGACTGCCACCTGGCATCTCGGCGTACCGCGTCCGGAACGCTGGCTGGAAGGGAGCGTACACACCCAGTCCGTCCGGATTGGGCACGTTCGGATGGTGTACCCGGAAGTGCTCGGGCAACACA
The DNA here is from genome assembly GCA_029263335.1 of Acidobacteriota bacterium. Lineage (GTDB taxonomy): Bacteria > Acidobacteriota > UBA890 > UBA890 > WLXD01 > WLXD01. The sequence continues at coordinate 64,333 of JAJCXS010000038.1, forward strand.
CCGATAACCTCGAAGCTGTCACCGTCGAGCGTCACCCTGCTGCCCACGATGTCTTCCCGACCTCCCATCTGAGCTCGCCAGAAAGCATCGGAGACCACGACGACGAGCTGATCGCCCTCGTCCTCGGCAGCACCGAATAGCCGACCTCGCGCGGCCTCTGCCCCGAGAACGTCGAAGAACGTGCCCGAGACGGCGGCACCGTCGATCCTGCTCGGCTCATTGCCGCCGCCGGTCATCGACCAGGTCGATGTCGTGAAGACGGCGAAGTCTTCGAAGGTGGTGTTCATCTCGGTGATTTCGACGAACTCGGGGCCCGAGAGCCAGTTCTGTGGCAGGTCGCGGCCGAAGTTGGTCCAGACCACGAACAACTCTTCGGGGTCTTCGTAGGGCAGAGGCCGGAGCAGAACCGAATTCACGACGGAGAAGACCGCCGCGTTGGCGCCGATCCCCAGACCTAGCGTAGCGATCGCGACCAAAGCGAAGACGGGGCCCTTGCGCAGTGTGCGTACGGCAAAGCGAATGTCGTGCAGTACCGAGTCGATCATGTTGGTCGCAACCAGGAGGGGATGGGTATGGGTGCGATGGACACGAGCAGAGGTGCGCGGGCGTGCACCTAGGGTCAGCAGTGCCTCGCGATCCCTGCGGGTCGCTCGGCGCTCTGCAATGGCGGTGCTGAGCAAACAGAAGATCTCGCGACCAACCATGCGGATCGGTTCAACCCGGTCGGCCTCGGCGGTGGCCTCCGCGTATAGGTCGTAGAAGGCCTCGTTGATATCGCGACCGTGGTCCAGCCAAAGCTCACGCGGTAGTATGCGGCGGCTGAGACTGCAGTACAGCCGAACGACCCAAGGCAGTCGCGAACTCAAGTTACCTCCTCGCGCGGGCCGGAGACTCGCCGAGTAGGGCGTCGGCAGCCGCCGAGGTGCGACGCAGGCGTTCGGCTTCCATGCGTACGACGCTGCTGCCGAGGTCCGTGATTCGCCAGTAGCGGCGCGGCGGGCCATGCGATTCGCTTGGAGGGTTGCGGTCCTCGTCGATGAGTTCCGCTCGACGCAATCTGCGAACCGCGGCATACAGCGTGCTCGTGCCCAGCACCATGTCGCCGCCAGTGCGCTCGCGGATGTCAGCGATGGCCGCGTAGCCGTGGAGCGCGGCGCGACTTAACGACAACAGAATCTCGAAGTCGTGCGGTGCCAGGGGCAGGTGCTGCCGGGGATCGTTCTCTTGCATGGGACGGTTCCTTTCATCTATTCCAAATCGCGCTATAGCGCACCGTACACTAGATACTCGAATTTCGCTAGAGTCCTGCAAACGATTCCTTGCGTCCCCAGGACGTAATGTTTAGCATTGCAAGGAATTCAATACTGGCTTTGCAAGGGAAAAGATATGGGACGCGATTCACTGGGCGATTTTGAACAACTCGTGCTGCTTGCTGTGGCGCGCCTCGGCGAGCAGGCATACGTGGTGCCGATTCTCGAGGAGATCGCAACGCGCACCGGCCGTGAGGCGAGCCATGCGGCTGTTTACGTCGCTCTGCGCCGCTTGGAAGCTAAGAACCTCGTCGCCTCGCGCCTTGGCGAGCCCACCTCCGAACGGGGCGGCCGTGCCAAGCGGTTCTTCCGGCTGGAGCCCGATGCGATCGAGCGGCTACGTGAATCCCGTGATGCGTTGCTGTCGATGTGGGACGGAGTGGAAGAGGGGTTGCCGCGGTGAGCGGGCCCGTTCGTCGTTCGCGTCCGCGCGTGCCGCTCACAGCAGCCGCACTGATCACGCGCGTGCTGCCGCCGGGTTTTCGCCGCGACGTCCTGGGTGACCTCGAGGAGAACTTCCATATGACCCGGCGTGAGCGCGGCGGATGGCGCGCGCGGGCCTGGTACTGGCGCCAAGCTGCCGATTTTGTCTGGAAACTACGGACCGCAGGGTTCTCCGGCGGACTACCGAACGATCCCCATCGTGAGCACAAAGTGATCAGAACGATTCTCTCCGATGCTCGTTATGCTGTTCGCGGGCTCTTGGCCGAGCCGATGTTCACGCTCATCGTCGTCGGAACTCTGGCGCTGGCGATCGGAGCCAACACGGCTATCTTCTCGGTGGTCAACGGCCTGCTGCTGAGTCCGCTCAACTACCCCGATCCCGATCGACTGGTACGAGTGCACCAGTACTACGCGGAGGCTACGCACCCGAAGGGCGACCCACAGAGCTACGACGTCGTGTCGCCGATCGACTATCTCGACTACCGCGAACGTGAGCAGATCTTCTCCTCGCTCGTCGCGTTCGGGAACTACAGCCCGACCGGGTATGACCTGAGTGGCGACGGGCCGGCACGACGCCTCACATCATTACCCGTGACTGCCGACTATTTCGAAGTGTTCGGAACACGACCGATCATGGGCCGGGTGTTCGAGCGCGAGGAAGAAAACGGCGAGTCCCGAGTGGTGTTGCTCTCGGCGGCTTTGTGGCAGAACGTCTTCGATTCGGATCCCGACATCGTCGGCCAGATCATCCAGATGGACGGTGGAGGTTGGGAGGTCATCGGCGTGATGCCGCCGGAATTTATGGATCTCGTCGGAGGGCGAACCGACGTCTGGGTGCCACAGAATATGACCCCGGGCGGGTTCAACGTTCGCGACAACCACTACATGAACGTGGTTGGAAGGCTCTCGCCGGGAGTGAGCCTCGATGAGGCGCAGCAGCGGCTGGACGTCTACGCGGAGGAGCTGGCGCAGCAGTACCCAGACTCCAACGAGGGGCGCTGGGCATTCCTGGTGCCGCTGCACCAGGACTCGTTAGGAAACGCCGACACGATGTTGTGGGTTCTTCTTGCATCGACGGGCGTGGTGTTGATGATTGGCTGCGTAAACGTGGCGAATCTGTTGATCGGCCGTGGCATCCGGCGGCGGAAGGAGTTCGCGGTGCGGGCAGCGCTCGGCTCCGGCCGATTGCGGCTGATCGCCCAGCTGCTTACCGAGAGTGCGCTGCTTGCGCTCATGGGCGGCGTGGTCGGCGTGGGCCTGGCCATGGCCCTCACGGGTGCGCTCCTGCGGGGTGCCCCGGAGGAGCTGACGATCATCAACCCGGTGAGCTTCGACCTGCGCGTGCTCGGGTTTTCACTCGTGGTATCGCTGGTCACGGCTGTCTTCTTCGGTGCCGTTCCTGCGTTCCGGAGTGTCGGCGCACGGCTCGAAACGACCTTGAGAGAAGGCGATCGCGGCAATACGGGGGCAGCCGGCACGCAGCGGATGCGTGCAGCGCTGGTGGTGAGTGAGGTCGCGCTGGCGCTCGTCTTGCTCGTGGCCGCGGGGCTGATGATGCGCAGCTTCTGGCTGTTGCAGAACCAGGACCTGGGCGTCTCGCCCGAGAACGTCCTGACGTACGAACTGCGCCTACCGGCTGCCCGGTACGCGACTGGCGAAGAGCGTGAGGCGTTCTATCAGCGCCTCCACGATCGCGTCGCGACCATTCCCGGAGTGCAAGCCACGGGTGGAGTCCAATGGCTGCCGATAACGGGCAGTTTCAACATGTGGGGCTTTGGCGTTGCCGATCCACAAGACGAGGATGGCTGGGAGTTCCACTCTGCGAACGTCCGTACGATTTCCGGCGACTACCTCGAGACGGTAGGTATCCCTCTGCTCGCGGGACGGCCCTGGGGGCCGGAGCACTTGCTGGCCGGCCCGATAGATCGTGCCAACGAGGGAGAGGAAGAAGGCGCCGAGCGTCCACTGTATGCGGGCTACGTGAACCAGGCGACGGTGCGCGAGGGGTGGGGCGAAGGTGCTACGCCGATCGGCGAGGTCATCATAGCCGGAGGCCGCGACTTCGAGATCATCGGAATCGTGGGGGACACTCTCTTACGTCACCATGCGCCAGCGGTGCCGAAGGTGTACTTCTCTCACACCCAGTTCTCGACCAACCGACGCTGGGACATGTTTCAGCTGGTTAGGAGTGACGGCGAGGTGCCTGAGCTGATGTCGATGGTTCGCGCCGAGATCGCGGAGATCGACCCCGAGTTGGTTGCTTACAACGTGCGAGGACTCGAGCAAGCAATTGGCACCGGGATTGCCAGCACGAAGTTCGCCATGTCGGTACTCATCGGATTTGCGGCGTTGGCCGCCGTGCTCGCGGCGCTGGGCACCTACGGCGTTTTGGCCTACACCGTGGGGCAGCGCCAGCACGAGATCGGTATCCGAATGGCGCTCGGTGCGCGTGCCGTCCAGGTCCAGGCAATGATCCTGCGCCAGGGTCTGCTGTTCGCTCTGGTCGGCACAGCAGTTGGTCTCGGGAGCGCCTACGGGGCGACCCGGGTGATGAGTTCACTGCTCTACGGCGTTTCGGCGACCGACCCTGCAGTGTTCGCCGCCGTTGGCCTGGTTGTGGTTGCGCTAGCGTTAGTCGCTGCATGGATCCCCGCGCGTCGCGCGACGCGCGTGAATCCGGTTCGCGTATTGCGGTGAAGGGTTAGGGCCCGTCCGCGAGTCGCGCTGAATCAGCCTTCGCGGAGCGTTTCGGCGGGGTCGATACGCGCGGCTCGCCGTGCCGGAAGATATGCCGCTGTAGCCGCCGCTAGCAGGATCGCTGCCACCACCGTGACCAAGGTCACCGGGTCGAGGGGAGATACCCCCACCAGGAACGAGCCCAGCAGCGGGCCGAGAGCCGCACTGATCCCCAGTCCTGCCGTGGCGCCGGCGATGGTGAGGGCCAGTGCCGAGCGCAGCAGGAGTTTTACCGATTGCTCGGGGGGAGCGCCAAGTGCCAGACGGATGCCCAGCTCGCGCCTACGCGATGCCGCGGTGAACGACACCATGCCGTAGATTCCCGTGAGCGCCAGCACCAGGCCGATGATGCCAAGCCCGCCAGCGACCCGGCTGGTGATCTCCTGTGGCAGCAGGAACGAATCGAGAAGGTCTTGCTGTGGGCGAACGTCGCGCAGGCGGGCCGTTGAGTCGACGTCTTCGACATGGGCGCGCAGTCGTCGGGCGACTGCGGAGGGGGCAAGCTCGGTACGCATGACCAGCGTCATCGCGTGGCGAGGATTCTGCGCCAGCGGAAGATAGAGAAGAGGGCCGGGTCGTCGATTCTGCACCAGGTGCAAGGTGTCGCGCGCTACCCCGACGACGGTGGTCTCTCGGCCTCGGAGCATCAGCTGCTCACCCACGGCGCTGCGGCTGGCCCAGAGCTGGCGCGCGAGCGTCTCGCTCACGACCGCCACGGCGAGGGTGCCGTCGCGATCTGCAGGACCGAGAGCACGGCCAGCGACGATCGCGATACCCGTTGCCGCAAGGTACTGGGGGCCGATGATGTGGGCATCGACAAAGAAGGCATTCTGCCCATCGGGTGGCGCGATGCCGAGCACGCTCACCGGCACGGGGCTGCTGGCTACCCCCACGGGGGTTGACGAGCCGAGTCCCACGGCCTCCATTCCCGGGGTGAGGCGCAGCGTCGCGGCGAGCTGTTCAAGCACCAGCGCGGCTTCGGCAGGAGTGTAGGCATCGGTAGGCAGGGTGAGCCCGGCCAGTTGAAGGTCGTCCGTCGCGAAGCCCGGGTTGCTGGAGCGCCCCGCATCGAGCGCCCGTAGAAACAGGCCGGCGGTGACTAGCAACACGACGGACACGGCCACCTGGCCGCCCACCAGCCAGCGGCGCATGCCCCGGCCGCCAGCGTCGCTGCCGCGAGCGCCGCGCAGCACGTTGGCATGCGAGGTTGAGGTCGCCCTCCAAGCCGGGTGCAGGCCGGTGGCTAGCGCGGTCGCCAAAGCGACACTGGCGGTCAACGCCAGCACGCGGCCGTCGACGCCGAACTCGAGTCCGAGCGGAATCGCGCCGTCCTCGAACATGGCGCGAAGCAGTCCTGACAGTTGCAGGCTGACGACCGTTGCGGCAACAGCACCCAGGCCGAACAGGATCAATGTCTCGGTCAGGAGCTGTTTCGCGATTCTTGCCCGTGAGCCGCCGAGCGCGAGCCGGGTGGCGATTTCAGGCACTCGCGCCTGGCCACTCGCCAGGAGGAGACTACCCACGTTGAGGCAGGCTGCCGCGAGCACGAGAGCGGAGAGGATGCCGAGCACGGCAAGGAACCCCAGGACTCCGACTCGCAGGCTCTCGTCGAGGCCGCTGAACAGTGTCAATCGTACGCGGCGATCCTGGTTGGTGTCCGGGAACTGTTCTTCGAGGGCCGCCGCGACGACGTTGAGCGACGCTCCTGCACTTTCGAGCGAAACACCATCCTGCAATCGACCGACCAGCTCGAGCGGTTGATTTGCCCGATCGGCGAGTTGCGCCCCTGGGCGCATGGTCTCGCTCGCCCCGAGCGGGAGCCAGATCTCCGACGGGAACCCGATGAACCTCCCTTTGTACCCTGGCTCGAGGATGCCGATGATCGTCGCGGGGTGACCGTCAAGCTGGAGGGTTGTGCCCAGGGCATCGTGTGTTCCACCCATCCGTCGCTGCCAGAAGCCGTGGCTGATGACGGCCACCAGCCGCGCGCCGGGCAGCGTTTCGTCGGCGACGTACAGGCGGCCGCTAGCGGCCTCGACACCGAGAACGTCGAAGTGGTTGGCTGACGCAAACTGCCCGGCAACGCTCGGTCCATCTTCGTTGCCGACCCTGATCCGGATGCCGCGCTGCGCGCTGACGTCCTGAAGGCCAGATGATCGCCGCAGGTCTTCGAATTCCGGATACGAAAAGCCGACGAAACTGTTGGCGCCGGGCTGATCGACGTGAAGATCGACCAGTCTGGAAGGTTCTCGCACCGAGATTGGCCGCAAGAAGATCTCGTTGGCCAGCGTGAACACTGTGGTGTTGGCACCAATCCCCAGAGTGAGCGCCACCACACAGAGTGTCGTCGCCGCGGGGCGCGACCGGAGGCCCCGGACGCCGTAGCGCAGGTCCTGAAGCAGCTCGTGCCGATGGGACCCTTGGCGGGCAGGAACGGCGCTTCGACGGTTCCGGCGCAGCGCCGCTCGCCACAACCCGGGGAGGGATCGGGCCAGCTCCAGCGTTGCTCGCACCCAAAAGGACAAAGGGCTGCCATTGCTCTCGCGGTGTTCGGCGAATTCGTGGCGCAACTGTGCGTCGATGGAGGCGCCGTGACGTTCACGGAACGAGCCAGGAACCAGGGCCGTTAGCAGACGGTAGGGCAGGGGGCGTGTCAGTGTCCCCACGGTCCGTCCTCCACGTTGCGCAACGCCGTCCGGGCGATTGCTGCGATCCGCTCGGCTTCCACCGCGAGCACGGCCGCGCCGGCTTCTGTCAAGCGGTAGTAGCGTCGTCTTCGGCTGGCGCCTTCAGGTCTCTCTCTGGCGTCCTCGAGTTCGGCGATCAGCCCACTCTCGACGAGCTGGTCCAGCGTGCGGTACAAGGTTACGGGCCAGAGCCGAACACCGTCGGTTTGGTCGCGAACCAGCCGGGCGATGGCGCTGCCATGGCTGTCGCCAGCAGCGAGCGCCGCGAGGATGTGGAACGCGTGGGTCTTGAGGGTGGTCACGCTCGTAGCTCTCCGATTTTGTTTGCTACAATTTAGTATGATACATATATGTATCATAGATCCGTCGGCGACATGGATTCGGAACCGACGAACTCCTAGACTCAGTACGAATTCGATCTTCCCCATACATGCGAGATGACTTGAAGAGACACCTGATCCCACGTCGTTACCTCCTGGCCGCCGTGCCCGCCCTCGGCGCGGCGACTTGGCACGATCTGGCCGCGCTGCCCTCTTCAACTCTGCGGGCAGAGTTGTCGACCGACACGACGTACGATGCGTTCCCGTCGCAGGACCCTTCGCGCGTGCGGCAGATGGTCGGGGTGTCGCACGGTAATTTTGATCGCGTCCGCGAACTGGTGACCGAGAGCCCCGCTCTCGCCAAGGCCAACATCGATTGGGGATTCGGCGACTGGGAGAGCGCCCTCGGGGCGGCATCGCACACCGGCAACCGCGATATAGCGGAGTTTCTCATCGAGCACGGAGCCAGGCCGACACTCTTCTCCGCGGCGATGCTCGGTCGGTTGTACGTCGTGCAGGCGTTTGTCGAGGCCGCCGCGGGCGTGCAACGACTTCGTGGTCCGCATGGGTTCACCCTGCTTGCTCACGCGCGTTCCGGCGGCGAGCCGGCAGCCGAGGTCCTCCGCTACCTGGAGTCACTCGGCGACGCCGACGAGGCGGCACCACGGGTCGAGCTCGCGGATGTTGATCGGGAGATGTACGTGGGTCTGTACGAACTCGGCCCGGACGATCGACTGGAGGTCTATGTCAGCGAACGGTTCGGGCTGCAGATCAGGCGCAACGACGGCAGCGGGCGCACGATGCTCTATCAGGGCGGGCACACCTTTGCGCCTGTCGGCGCTGCCGCCGTTCGGATTCGTTTCGACGTGGAGGGTGTTCGGGCTCGCAGTGTCACGGTGCTCGACCCGGAGGTCGTTGCTGTGGCAAGGCGGGCCTAGGGCGCCGGAGGCTTGCGGAACTTGAGCAGGAATCGGTCTACGTCGTAGCGCGTCGGAAAGCCCATGGCGGAGTAGTCGTCGCCCTCCGCGGCCAGCATCTCCGAGGTGTCGACCAATTCGAAGCCCGCCTCCTGCAAGAGGCGCACGGCGTGATCTTGGTTGAGTCGATGTGTCTTGGTGTTGAGTCCCTCCTCGGGCGTGCGCGCATCCACGACGCCGAGGATTCCGCTTGGTTTGAGCGTACGGAACATCTCGGCCAGCACGGTGGGACCATCGAAGCCGAACTGTTCGCCGATGGGCGGGATGAACAGGTCGTGCAGGTTGCGCACGGTCAGCCAAAGGTCGATCGAGTCGTCGGCGATCGCCGAGACGTCACGCATCGGTGTCACATTGGCGAGGCCGGCTGCAGCGAATCGTTCTCGCAGTGCCGCTACGGCCTCGTCGGAGAAGGCCCACGGCGCCAGCACCCTTCCCCGGGGCCCGACGACGTGACCCAGCAAGTGCGAGTTGTAGCCCGAGAAAGGCATTAGGTCCGCCACCACCATCCCCTCGTGGATGCCGAGCCACTCGTATACCTCGAGCGGCCGCGACCCGGGATCGCGTTCGCGATCCGCGCGCGGCCGCGAGGGATCCTCGAGGATCGCGCTCTGGCCGTACGCCGTACTCCCGAGAGCGACCGCTGTCGTAACCATCACCACCAATCGCAACCGCTCGTTTCGCAGGTGCATTCTGAACCTCGCCCGCGCGGGGCACTTGGAGGGAAGCGCAACCGTGGCGACATCGTCTCAAGCCAACACGCCCCAGCGCAATCGTGCCGGGTGAATCCTCAGGCAAACCTCGGCCACATTGCCTTGTCGGTTGTCGAGGTAGCAGGCCACAGTAGGAACGGTAGCAAATGCGGCAGCGCCGTCTTCGATTTCTCAGCGACCCGACGCCGGGCTCTCCGGTCGTGGGCAGGAGGTAGGTTTTGGGTCCATTCGCGCGTGGCAGAGCGACCATCGGACGTAGTTTGGCGACGAGCGCGGCCGTGGTCGCGTTGTTGCTGGCGACGACATCGGTCATGGCATTGGTCACCACGGTGGTAGTTCCCGCCGGTGCAAGCACCCTGCCAGGGGGGCTGACGGTTGGTCCCGATGGCAACTTGTACTCAGCTGACTTCGCCAACGGCGTCGCCTACCGCGTGACCCCGGATGGTGACGTGTCGGTTTTCGCTCGAGGCCTGCTGCGACCCACCGGCAATGCCTTCGATTCCCTCGGTCGCTACTACCAGTCGAACTTCGAAGACCCGGCGTCTCCGGGCGGCCCGGACACCATTACGCGCATCAATCGCAAGGGTATTGCCAGTACTTTCGCCACGAATCTCGTTGGTCCCGTCGGCATCGCTATCGACGCTGAAGACGTTCTCTTCGTGGCGATGTGTAACGCCAACCAGGTCTGGCGGGTCGATCAGGCGGGCGTCGGCGCACCGTTCGCAACGAGTGCCCAGTCGTTTGCGTGCCCGAACGGGCTCACCTTCGACGACATCGGAGATCTCTACGTTGTCAGCTTCAACAACGGCATCGTGGTCCGCGTCGAGCCCGACGGTACGACGACTGACGCTGCCGTGATCCCGGGTGGTGGCAACGGCCATGTGGCGTATGTGGCGGGTTCGCTCTATGTCACCGACCGCGTTGGCAATCGCATCTACGAGGTCGTCCTGCCGAGGCGCAAGGGTGCGCCCACGGTCCGTCTCTTCGCCGGCGCGGGCGTGCCCAGCAGCCTCGACGGCGAGAACCTGGTTGCGACGATGCGGGACCCCAACGGCATGGCGCGTAACGCGGCTGGCGACACGCTGTACACGAATGAGTTCGGCGGTGCCATTCGCGCCATCGAGCTGGACCTGCCCAGACCCCGGAAGCCGAACAGGTTCAAAGCCGTGTCGATGACGGATACCTCGGTCGAACTCGCATGGAAGGACCGGGATCGTCGCGAGGAACAATTCCGGGTACTCATGGCTGAGGGCCGCAAGGGAAAGTTCGAAGTGGTGGCAACGCTGCCGCGGAACAGCACCGCCGCGACAATCGACGGGCTACGGCCAGAGACCTTCTATCAACTCCGTGTCGTAGCCGCGAACGGGACCTCCGAGTCGCGACCGTCTCGACGCCTCAAGCTAACGACCGACACTGCCCCTGGCCGGGAAATGCCATAAGTAGTCTGCTAAATTGACGGTATGACCAACGACTACCTGCTTATCGGAGGTCGCCGCGTCGATCCTGTGACGGGAGCGGTGCATGGCCCGCACGGCGCGGCTCGGTTGGAGCCGAAAGTGCTCGACGTGCTGCTGTTCCTGGTGGCGCGTCGCGGCCAGGTGGTCACCAAGGCTGACTTGCTGGCGGAGGTCTGGTCGGAGGCTGCTGTCTCTGACGACGTTGTCTGGCGCTGTGTGGCTGCATTACGGCGAGCTTTCGACGACGATCCTCGCCAGCCGCGCGTAATCGAAACGCTGTCGAGGCGTGGTTATCGTCTGATCGCCGATGTCAGTTCGTCCGAGCCGGCGAACGAGTCGGGCCATTCGGTCCCAGCCACTACGCCCGCGAATAGCCACTTCGCTGCGGCCGCGGTGTTTGGTGTGATTGCCGTGCTGGGGGTGATCACTGTCGGGACCCCCTCGGCGGGAACATCGGCGGACGCCACTGACGTTGCCGACGTCTCGTTCTCTGCACAGCCTACTTTGCCGGGGTCGCCGGAAAACTGGGGTGCCGAGGATCTGACTCGTGTCGGTCGCGAGTACTATGAGCGTCGCAGCCCGGCCGACTCGAGCCGGGCAATCGACATGTTTGCGCGCGCTGTCCGCCTGCGTCCTGACTACGCGCCCGCGTGGGCAGGCCTCGCTGACGCCTACGCGCAGCGGGCCGGCAGCTTCGGCGGCAAGCAGGACGCGACCGTGCGCGCCGTCGAAGCAGCGGAGCGCGCCGTGCAGCTAGCTCCCGACGCGCCGGAGAGCCACAAGGCACGTGGCCACGCGCTAGGCACGGCAGGTCGGACCGGGGAAGCGATCGAAGCGTACTACCGGGCCCTGGAGCTGCGTCCGGGTTTCGGCCCGGCGACGGTGAACCTCGGCGCCCTGCTGGGTGTGCGCGGTCGCTACGACGAGGCGCTGGCGCTCTATGTAGGACTCGACACGCGAGGACTGAATCGAGTCGTCGACCTCCACCACATCGCGGTCGCCTTGTACCAGATGGGCAGGCTTGATTCCGCACGCGAGTACTTGGAGGCAGCCCTGCGAGTCGATCCGCTGCAGAGCGACTCCATCGTCTTGCTGGGTCGTATCGAGGTGCTTACGGGCGACCGCGAAGCAGCCAGCCGGCGAGTGAGCGAGGCGCTCATCGACAGCCCGGCCGACTACAGGCTGCGTATCTTTGCCGGGGAACTGGCGACCTTCGACGAGGACTTCGCGCTGGCGCGCGAGGAGTTGTGGCGAGCCGTTGAGGGCTCCCAGGACTATCCTGGCGTGGGCGCCTACGTTCGGCTCGCATGGGTCGATCGTCAGCTCGGTGGTGAGCGGACGGGAAAAGTGGAAGAACTGGTGGCCGGGTATCGCGATCGGATTGCCACGGTGGTCGAGCAACAGCGTGGCTGGGCCCACGCGCAGCTGGGAGCGGCCGTGGCCCTGCTCGACGATGATCGCTCCACAGCCCTCGACTGGCTTCGCCGAGCCCTCGACCTGGGCCACATCGAATTCCGCTGGCTTCTGGTGGATCCCCTGTTCGGTCAGCTGCACGAGGATCCCGAGTTCCTGCAGCTCGTCGACGAGGCGCGCACCCTATGGGCCGCGCGCGCCGGCCGCATCGACGCTGCCATTGCCCGCGGCCCGCTGGGGCGTTAGTAGTTCCCTCGTCCCTTTGCCGCGACGCTGGAGAATCCTTCTCTGGCCCCCGGCGACCCTTCTCCTTGTCACCCAGATCGAAAAAGCCCCCGGGGCTAGGAAACCCCGGGGGCGATTCCATCTCGCTAGCTCACCGAGGTGAGCTCACGGCATCCCTAGCGGAGCACCGCGCGGAGACCGAAGCGGATCGTGCGGCCCTGCTGGACCTCACGGATCAGACCGCTCACCGACGAGTTGATCTGGTTCGACGTCGCCAGGATGGTGTCCTGGTTGAGGGCGTTGAATGCGTCCACGATGAAGTGGATTCGCCCCGTGTCCCCAAGATCGAGCGTCTTCTCCGCACGCAGATCCAAGGTCCAGAAAGTCGGCAGGCGATGCGTGCCGAACTCATCCTGAATCACCTGGACGCGTCCCGAGCTGAACGCGCGATTGCCGGTCCGAATGGTGGGGGCAATGATGTTGCCCTCACGCACCTGGAAGAACCCGGACACGTTGAACCCTGCAGGCAGGGCGTACATACCCGACACCTTCAGGAACCAGCGGCTGGCACCCCACAGCGAGCCCGTCCGCGAACCGGCGGCATTGATGTTGCCGTCGAATACGCCGATGTTGGTCGGATCGGTGTAGCTACTGGTCTCGGTGAAGTTCTGGGTGGGGTTGGCGTAGGTAAACGACGCGTTGCTCATCCATTTGTCGGCGAAGCGTTTGGTGAGGAACAGCTCCGCGCCGGTGTACTGAGTGTCGTAACCGTTGCGCTGCTGGTACACGTTCGCGACCGAACGGGTACCGACAGGCTGGAAGAACGTCGTCGACACGCCACCGATGGTCTGCGTGACCGGCGTCCAGAACGCGTCGTTCTTTTCGCCCTCGCGCGGGTTCCAGGTGAAGTTGCTGTTCTTCTTGTAGATAAAGTTACCGCCGACCGCGAACGACCGGTTGATCTCGCGCTCGATCCCCACGATCAACTCGTTGGTCCAGGGGGCTGAGGTCTCGGTAACGATATTCGGCGACGGAGCGGACGGATTGGACGGATCCCATCCACCACTGATCCACACCACGTCGCCGGTCTCGCCAGAGTCAACCTGGCCGTTGCTGTTCAGGTCGCTCCAGTTCAGGTCAACCTCGCGACCCGACGTGATGTTGGTGCGATGGAACTCACCAGCACCCATCTGCGAGTAGTAACGCGCGGCGTTCAAACGCAGGACGGTCTTGGAGTCACCCGTCAGGTCATAGGTAAGGCCCAGACGAGGCGATAGCGAGTTCCACGTCCCCTTCTCGCCGCCGGCGAACGAGTTCGCTGGAAACACTCCAGGAGCGATCTGGGAGGCGGCAACCTCACTGGCGAGCGACTGCGACGACTGGTTGTCGTAGCGCAGACCAGCGTTGACCGTCAGACGACCAGCGCTGATGGTGTCGCCAACGTAGAAGCTGTTGCGCTTGCCTTCGTAGTTATCGATGGAGTCTGAGATCAGCCACGCCTCAGTGGGAGTGCCTTCGTTGAATACAGCGACCGCGCCAGAGGCTGCGCCCCAGATGGAGTTGACCCCTGCATCCCGGAAGCTGTAGCCGTACTTGATCTCGTGATCGACGTTGGCACCGGCGATGTAGCTGTTGCCATCGACGCGAGCGTTCTTCAGTGGACGACTGGTGTCCAGGAAGAAGTAGCTGTTATCCCAGGACCCGGTGGCCAGGTCGAAGGAAGGTTGAACGCCGCGGCCTCCCTGGGGTTCCAGGAAGAAGCCCAGCGCCGTGGAAGCGTATGATCCCTCGATGTAGTTGTTGTCGTTGATCGTGTACTGGGCCTTTGCCGTCTGGGTTGGCTGCGGGCCACCCTGGTCGAAGGTGGTCGCCGGCGGGCGCGTTGCCGAGGCTCCGCGTCCCTGCTTGGTCTTCTCCGGACGTATCCAGGTGTAGTTCACGACCAGCTTGTCGCCCAGGTGGAGGTTCCCCTTCGCGTGGATGTTCGTCAGCTGCGTGTTGTCGGGTGAGGCGCCGACGAACTGCTTGATGTCCTGCTTACCGTACGCAGCCCAGACAAAGAACCGATCGCGAACAACCGGACCGCCGAGCTCACCGCCCCAGTCCTTGATGTTGTCGATCGCGTTGCCGATGTAGCCCGGGAACAGTTCGTTCGAGGCGAAGGCGCCGGTGAGGTTGCCGTCGCGGTCGGCAACCGTGTCGGACTGCAGGCTGCTGTCAGTGAGGTAGTAACGCGCCGAACCGCGCCAGTTGTTGCCGCCGCGCTTGGTCACGAAGTTGATGCGCACGCCACCGGTAGCGACCGAAGGATCGTTACCGCCGGTGGAGATCGAAATCTCCTCGAAGGCATCGAAGTCGTAGTACATGGGCGAGGCGCCGAGCGCTGCCATGTCGGTGATCTCGGCACCGTCGTAGTTCCACATGGCGTCGTTGGTGTTGGACCCGTTGGCCGTGAAGCCGGACTGCTGTCCGCCTTCCGAACCACCGACGTTCATGCGATCCACCTGCATGCCGGACGTGTGCTCCATCATGACCCACGGATCACGGGCCGACGGAATCGACTGCATGTACTCCTCGGTCATGTTCGTGCCGAGGCTGGTGCTCTTGACGTCGACGATGGGGCTGGCGCCGGTAACCGTAACGGTCTCTTCAACCGTCGACAGTTGCATCGCAACGTTGATCTGCGTGTTGCCGCCAACGCGGACAGGCAGACCTTCCTGGATGACCGTCTTGAAACCCTCCAGACCGAACGTGACCGCGTAGTCACTCGCCGGAGGCAGCACGGGGAAACGGTAAACACCGTTTGCCTGGGTGAAGACCGTCGCCGTCGGGACCTGGTTGCCCGCGATGGTGACAGCCACGCCCGGCAGGGCGGCGCCATCCGGGTCCGTAACGGTACCCGTGATCGAGCCAGTTTCCTGCGCCCAAACCGGGGCCGCAACAAACATGACCATGATGAGGCTCGCGACGAGCGAGCGTTTGAGGATCTGCATTTGCCCTCCTTGGCATTTGCACTGATGAGGCGGAACCGATGGCGCGGGAACGTGCCCCCGTTTTTCCCGTCGCGGCGCCGGGCCGATGAGTGGATCGACGCTGGCCTCAGAAGATTGCAAGGGACATGCCAGCGCTCGCCTGGCGATGTTGGTCTCGCCCGCCCTGTCTGTGCGTATGCGTTCTGTAACGCTCACAAAATCAACAGAATGTGGCTACCGGGCGCCGGTCGGTGGGGCATGCCGGGGGGCGCAAGTAGGAGGGGCTGGAGTCTGTTGCACCGCGCTTCTGGTGCGAGGCACCGGCTCGTCGGTGCGCCGCTACGACAGATCCAAAGCGTCGGTGACTCGGTCCGGGGTATTGGCGCGGGCGGCGGCCGGGGGACTCTGGCCCGCGATCGGCCTGGATTCCGAGGTGTGCACGGGACCCGTCGAGGCGTCGATGCGCCGTAGGGCACGCTCGACATCGCCAGAGTTCAGCTGCAGCTGCTCCATCCACAGCAGAAGCTTGTCGGCGACGATGGCGCGGCGAAGCCGCTGCACGTCGCAGCCTAGTACCTCGAACTGCGGCAGCGATTCCATGGCAGGATGAGCCCGCCGGTTGAGGTACTCGGAGAGCGAGTGATTGGTCAGGCCGAGCCACTTGGCGACGTGATACTGGCGCCAGCCACGAGCAATCGTCTGCTCGAAGATCAGAGGTCGCAGGTAGCGCGCCAGGAAGCCCTGGCTGTATCGACCTGCGGCGCGTTTTCTAGCTCTGGCCATCAGCCTCTCTCCTTGCGGGAAGCACGCGAAGGTACTCTGCGTGCGCCGTCGGGCGCGCCTGCTTGCTGATCTCCCCGTTCTCCCAGGTCTCTGCAGGCTCCGCGGCCGTCTCCGCTACAACGCTCCGGACGGCGCTGCGGACGTCGACTATGGAGAGGCCGGCGGTGTGCATCCAGCCGCGGAGCACGTCGGCGAGCATGGCGCGGCGAAGTTCGTGAACGTCGCAGCCCAGCCGCGCGAGTCGCTGTTGCTGCGGCGGCAGTGGGTGGGCCAGACCAGCCAGGTAATCGGCGAGTAGAGGAGCTGGGAGGCTTAGCCAGTTGGCGACCTCCCGCTGGCGCCATCCACGACTCGTCGTCATCCGCAAGACCATCGGCTCCAAGTAACGACCCAGGAAACGGGCGGGGTATGGCGTGGGCTGCGGATGTGACATGGGCGCGTGCAATCTGGGGAGATGAGACTCGGCTAGTGGGTCGGGAGACGCGGTTGTTGAGTGCTAACGACGGGCCGGAGCCCGACGAAAGAAGGCTCGTCCGAACCCGGTCGCGCAGTGATATCAGCCTAGGTGGGGCGTCTGCGGCGGAGATAGTCTTTCGACGGCTGCTCGGCCAACCATCAGGCCGGCGCCCGCGAGGACGGCCTCAGCGGCGCTAGAGCAAGCCTGATGGAAGCCTGATGGCGCGCCGCAGGCCCACTGGCCGACTCCGGGCACCGTGCCGGAACACGCGGCGCAGATTCAGCTCAGCTCCACCTTGTCGATCAGACCTGCGCTGACAGCGTCGCGCGCGAGGTGGGCGATTCTCCGCGCTTCGCGCTGGGCGACCTCGCGGCCGAGCGGTGTCAGCTTGTAGAAACGGCGCTGGCTCCCGTGTCCGAGGTTGTCATCCTCGCGCCGAGGCGCATGCTCGACCATTCCGTCCTCACGGAGGCGGCGAATCGCGCGGTACAGCGTGCCGGGGTCGAGCCGGATGCGGCCATCGGACTGCTGTTCCGTGCGCTGGATGATGCCGTAGCCGTGCAGGTCGCCTTCGACCAGTCCGAGTAGGACATAGAACTCAACGGCGCGGAGGGGCGTCTCGGTTGGGCCGACTGACGGTGACATGAGCGACATCATCCTGTTGGTTCAACATATGCATAACACATATATATGCGCTTCGCATACGTTGGCGTCAAGTTGGCAGGGCCCGCGCACAAGAAAGCGCGGAGCCACCAGTCCCCGGGTGACTCCGCGCCCCAAAGGCTCCCCGTGCTGCCTAGTGCACTGGAGCCAGCAGACGCTGCGCAAAGCGCAACGTCTGCCCCCGAGGCTAGGAAACCCCGGGGGCAATCGTGCCTCGCTAGATCACCGAGATGACCTCGCGGGTCGTTCGACTAGCGGAGTACCGCGCGGACTCCGAAGCGGATGGTACGGCCCTGCTGGACCTCACGGATCAACCCGCTGACCGAAGAGTTGATCTGGTTCGACGTTGCCAGGATGGTGTCCTGGTTGAGGGCGTTGAACACATCTGCGATCAGATGGACGCGGCCCTGGTCGGACAGGTCAAAGGTCTTCTCCGCACGCAGATCGACGGTCCAGAACGTCGGCAGGCGCTCCGAGCCGAAGGTGTCCTGGATCACCTGGACACGACCAGCGCCGAACGCACGGTTACCCGACCGGATGGTGGGAGCAATGATGTTGCCCTCACGCACCTGGAAGAAACCGGACACGTTGAACCCTGCCGGCAGGGCATACATGCCGGACGCCTTCAGGAACCAGCGGCTGGCTCCCCAGAACGACCCGGTCCGAGACCCCGCGGCGCTGATCTGACCATCGGTCACGCCGATGTTGGTCGGATCGGCGTAACCGGTGGACTCGGTGAAGTGCCGCGTCGGATTGGCGTAGGTGAAGGACCCGTTCGCCATCCACTTGTCAGCGAAGCGCTTGTTGAGAAAGAGCTCAACGCCCGTGTACTGGGTGTTGAAACCCTCGCGCTGCTGGTAGTGGTTGGAGATCGAGCGGGGCCCTACGGGCTGGAAGAACGTGGCTCCAGAGGAATCCGTAGCCTGCGTCCAGAACGCGTCGTTCTGTTCGCCGTCGCGGGGATTCCAAGTGAAGTTGCTGTTCTTCTTGTAGATGAAGTTACCGCCGATCGCGAACGACCGGTTCAACTCACGCTCGATACCGACGATCAGCTCGTTAGTCCAGGGCGCGGAGGTGTCATCCACGATGTTCGGCGAAGGTGCCGTCGGGTTGGCTGGATCCCAGCCACCACTGACCCACAACAGAGCGCCAGTCTCGCCACTATCCACCTGACCGTTGCCATTCAGATCGGTCCAGTCGAAGTCCATCTCGCGCTGGCTGGTGGTGTTCTGACGCTGGAACTCTCCAGCGCCCATCTGCGAGTAGTAACGCGCGGCGTTCAAACGCAAGATGGTCTTGGAGTCACCGGTGAGGTCATAAGTCAGACCTACGCGCGGCGACAGCGAGTTCCAGGTGCCCTTTTCAGAACCGGCAAACGAGACTGCCGGGAACAGGCCCGGAGCAATCGGGGCGGCGGCGACCTCACTAGCGAGACCTTGCGACGACTGGTTGTCGTAGCGCAGACCAGCGTTGATCGTCAACCGACCTGCACTGATCGTGTCACCAGCATAGAAGCTGTTGCGCTTGCCTTCGTAGTTGTCGATCGAGTCCGATAGGAGCCACGCTTCAGCGGGAGCACCCTCAGAGAAGACCGCGATCGCGCCGCCGGCCATACCCCAGATGGAAGCCGTGCCGGCATCGCGGAAGCTGTAGCCGTACTTGATCTCGTGGTCGACGTTGGCGCCGGCAATGTAGCTGTTGCCATCCAACCGGGCGTTCTTCAGCGGCCGGTCGGTGTCGTAGAAGAAGTAGCTGTTGCCCCAGACCCTCGTTCCCAGGTCGAACGAAGCCTGGACGTCACGGCCACCCTGCGGTTCCAGGAAGAAGCCCAGACCGGTGGAGTTGTACGACGCCTCGACGTAGTTGTTGTCGTTGATCGTGTACTGAGCCTTGACCGTGTTGGTCGGGGTCGGACCACCCTGGTTGAAGGTGGTTGCCGGCGGCCGCGTTGCTGAAGCACCGCGACCCTGCTTGGTCTTGTCGGCCCGGACATACGTGTAGTTCACCACGAGGCTGTCACCCAGGTGGATGTTGCCCTTGCCGTGGATGTTCTTGAGCTGCGTGTTGTCCGGCGACGCGCCGACAAACTGCTTGATGTTCTGGTTGCCGTAGGAACCCCACACGAAGAAGCGATCGCGAACCAGCGGTCCGCCGAGCTCGCCGCCCCAGTCCTTGATGCTGTCGATGGCGTTACCGATGTAACCCGGGAACAGCTCGTCGGTGGTGAAGTCGCCTTCGAGGTTGCCGTCGCGGTCTGCAACCGTGTTGGACTGCAGGCTGCCGTCGGTGAGGTAGAAACGTGCCGAACCGCGCCAGTTGTTGCCGCCGCGCTTGGTCACGAAGTTGATGCGCACGCCACCGGTAGCGACCGAAGGATCGTTACCGCCGGTGGAGATGGAAATCTCCTCGAAGGCGTCGAAGTCGTAGTACTGCGGCGAGGCGCCGAGCGCCGCCATGTCGGTGATCTCGGCCCCATCGTACGTCCACATGGCATCGCTACGATTGGAACCGTTGGCCGTGAAGCCGGACTGCTGTCCGCCTTCCGAGCCACCGGTGTTCATGCGGTCCACCTGCATGCCGGCCGTGTGCTCCATCATGACCCATGGATCGCGGGCGGAAGGAATCGACTGCATGTACTCCTCGGTCATGTTCGAACCGAGGCTGGTGTTCTTGACGTCGACGATGGGGCTCATGCCCGTAACCGTGACGGTCTCTTCAACCGTCGACAGTTCCATCGCCACGTTGATCTGCGTGTTGCCGCCAACACGAACCGGCAGACCTTCCTGGATGACCGTCTTGAAGCCTTCCAGACCGAAGGTGACCGAGTAGTCACTCGCAGGAGGCAGCACGGGGAAACGGTAGACACCGTTTGCCTGGGTGAAGACCGTCGCCGTCGGGACCTGGTTGCCCGCGATGGTGACAGCCACGCCCGGGAGCGGGGCGCCATCCGGGTCCGTGACGGTACCCGTAATCGAGCCAGTTTCCTGCGCCCAAACCGGGGCCGCAACAAACATGACCATGATGAGGCTCGCGATGAGCGAGCGCTTGAGGATCTGCATTTGCCCTCCTTGGCATTTGCACTGATGGGGCGCTAGCACCTGCGACGGAGGCGGCCCCGGCGGCCCTCGCCGTGGATCCCGAGTTAGGGAACCTGATCCCCAGAAGGTGCAAACGACGTGCCAGTGCCCGCGCAGTATCGCCAAAGGGCAATCGAACAGGTCACGTTAATGCCTTTGTTTAGAACAGATTGAAGGGCTTAACGTCAAATCGATGTGGCGGCGAAACAGCGAGGATGTCGCTCTAGGCACACGGGTCGTGGGAGCCGTCACTCGGGCCGTGGGACGAATCCAACGCGGCGGAACGAGGATTCAAAGGGCGGGATCTCTACCGGCCGCCTCGGCGTCGGCCTCGATTCGGCGGAGGGCGCCGCGGGCTTCATCCGGACAGAGATCCATGCTCTCCAGCAGACCCGCGAGTTTGTCCGAAAGTAGAACCCGGCGGAGCCTGCGCTGGTCGCAGCCCAAGCGGAGAAGTTCGTGTTCTCTTTGCGGCGAGGGGTGGGCGCGCCCGGTCAGGTAGTCCGATAGCACTTTGCTTGGCATCCCAAGCCACGCGGCAACCTGCGTTTGAGTCCATTGGTGCTTGAGCATCGTGTCAAACACAAAGGGTCGGAGGTATCGCGCCAGGAAGCCTCTGCGGTAACGGCCCACCGCCCGTCTCTCCCGTCGGGCCAGCGTAGTCGTTTCGCGTGACCTGGTGGGAGGCATTGGTTCAGTCGCTGCGCAGTGAGTCGGCCGGGTTCGCCCGCGAGGCGCGGAGCGCCGGCAACCAGTTGGCGAGTAGGGCGACCAGTACCAGGGCGACGGTCACTGCGAGGTAGGTGGAGGGGTCGCCGGGGCTGATCCCGAGCAGGACGCCCGACATCGCGCGGGCCGCGAATACCGATAGGCCGAGACCGACTATCAGGCCAACCGCAGTCATGCGCGCGCCCTCGGCGAGAACCTGACGGTGCACCTGAGATCGGCCAGCGCCGAGCGCCATGCGGATGCTAATCTCCTGCTGCCGTTGGCCTACGGCGTACGACAGCGTGGTGTAGATGCCGGCCGTTGCGAGCAACAGGGCGGCCGCGGCCAGGGCGGCCAGCAGAAGAGAGTAGGCGCGGCGCGTGAAGGTCGACTTGGTAGTCCATTCATCCATCGTGCCCACGTCGTACACCGGCACCGCAGGGTCTGCTGCTCGGACAGCGGCGCGAATGCTCTCGGTGAAGCTCAGGGGCGCGGGCCCGCCAGCAACTGCCAGCGACATCACATAGCGGTCGCCCAGCGGGCCGCCAAGTGACGACCGATAGGGCAGGAACACCCCCGGCCTCATGTCCTGCTCGAGGCCGTAATGCCGGGTGTCGCGATTCACGCCCACGATCGTTAGCCAAGGCGACGTCTTGCCTTCGGCTCGAATTCTCTTGCCCACCACATCCGCGCGGCCCCAATAGTGGCGAGCAAACGCCTCGTTTACTACTGCAGTCTGTGATGCCCCAGGAGTCCCATCGTTGTTCCCGAACGCACGGCCGGCGATGAAATCGATTCCCATGGCGTTGAAGTAGGCGGCGGATGCGAAGCGAACGAGAACCACAGGTTGCCCTTCAGCTGCCGAGCGTTCTCGGGCATTGTCCACGGCGAAGAAGGACCCGTCGTGGCCACCCAGCGGGACCTTCGTGGCAAGGCCGGCGCTGTCGATGCCAGGCAATGCCGTGATGCGCGCCTCGAGAGACTCGAAGAAAGCCAGTCGCGCGTCCAGCGTGTCGTAGCCGACCTGCGGCAAGGCTATCGTCGCGGTGAGTGCGTCACCGCGGAATCCCTTGTCGACATCCTGGAGAGCCTGGAAGGCCCGTACGAGCAGCCCGGCGCTCACGAGCAAGACCACGGCGAGGGTGATCTCCGCGACTACCAGAGCACGCAGTGCTCTGCGACGACCGATCCCAGAGGCCCAGGTGCCACTGAGGCGGAGGGCCACACGTGGCCCGATTCGAGCGGCACTGACGGCCGGGGCCAAACCGAAGACCAGCGCGGATAGGCCCACGATCGCGACGCTGAATAGTCCGAAACGCCAGCCAACTGCAGTCGGTACCCAGGCGAAGTCTCGCGCGGGCAGGAGCTGCAGGAGACCACGAAACGCCACGCGGCCGAGGACGATGCCGACGGCGCCACCCGTCGCCGCGAGCACGGCGCTTTCGGTGAATAGTTGTCGCACGAGACGGTAGCGGTCGGCACCTAGCGCCGCTCGGAGACCAAGCTCGCGCGTGCGAGTCACCGCTCGCGCCAGCATGAGGCCGCTGATGTTGGCGCAAGCGATTAGCAGAAGAATGGTGACCGCGCTCAACAGTAGGAGCAGGATTGGCAGCGAGGCACCCAGGGTGTGCTCGGTGTACGGCTTGACCAGTGGCGTGGCTATTTCGCGCGACCAACCCAGGCGTTCCACGAGCGTTGCGTGCGCACGGTCGAGGTCGGCACGCGCCTGTTCGATCGACGCGCCGTCGGCCAGGCGTCCAATGCCGCGGAGCCAATACGCCCCAGCGTGTTCGGGCTCGTTGCAGCAGAAGGCAACGGTGTGGGCGGGAACCCAGAAGTCGACCTCGGAGTATGGAAGGGTTGCTGTCGACGGTAGTACACCTATCACCGAACGAAGCACGTCGTCCAGCTGGAGCTTCGCTCCAATCACGTCGGGGTCGCCGCCAAAGTGATCGCGCCATGCGGCGTAGGTGAGCAGTGCTACTGGCTCGGCATCCTCAATGTCGTCGCTGGCGGCGAAGTCACGTCCCAGAATAGGCGTCACCCCGAGTACGGTAGCCAGCTCCCAACTTGCGATCCTGGTGGTGACCCGGTCAGCCCGGTCGTTGGCCACCAGATTCATCGGCCGATCGGCGAAGGCAGCCATACTGTCGAAGGTACTGTTGTGCTCGTACCAGGCAGCGAAGTCAGGGGGCGAGATGCCGACGAGATCAAGGTCCCAACGCGGCGCGGTCTCATCCAGCATCACCAGGCGATGCGGGTTCTTGAAGGGTAGGGGTCGCAGGTAGACGCTCTCGAAGAGGCTGAAGATGGCCGTGCTGGCGCCGATGCCCGTCGCCAGCATGCCAATGATCAGCATGCTCGATCCCGCCCGGTGAGTCAGGGAGCCCAGGCCGAAGCGCATGTCTTGCAGCAGGCCGGTCACGAGGGTGGCACCGAGGCGAGGGGACCGTTCAAAGTCCCGGGCCAGATTGAGGGGAGGGTGCCTCCGATCACCGAATCGAGCACCGAGGCCGTTCTTCGCGGCGCGGGCCAGACCCCAGGTGCCAACCAGCGCCAGGCTCGCGGCGGAAGAACGACGCGAATGGGCCAAGCAGAGATCGAGGAAGACATCGCACATATCGTCGCCGTAGTCGCGCCGAAACGCCCGCGGATAGAGGCGCAATACGATCCCGTGCGTCCACTGCAGGATCGCGAGAACTTGGCGACGCCGCATTAGCTGGGCTCCGTCCTGGCGATCAATCGCGCTTCATGGGCAGAGCGCACAAGGCTCCTGATCCGGCGTGCCGCACGCCTGCATGTTGCGATCTGGCCCAGTGGCGGTGTCATGAGATGGGATTCCTGCGGTGCAAACATATGCGCAACACATATATATGCGTACCGCACATGCCGGCGTCAAGTCCCGCGTACCCAGGGGCGGCGCTGGTCGCCGCGCCGAGGGCTGTCTTTTCGCGCCACGGACAAGAAAACGCGGAGCCACCAGTCCCCGGGTGGCTCCGCGTCTGAGGCTCCCCGTGCTGCCTATGTGCACCGGAGCCAAAACAAATTGTGCAAGCCGCGACGATCGCCCCCGGGGCTAGGAAACCCCGGAGGCGATCGCGCCTTGCTAGATCACCGAGGTGACCTCATGCAGCCCTCCGACTAGCGGAGAACTGCGCGGACTCCGAAGCGGATCGTGCGGCCCTGCTGGACCTCGCGGATCTTCTCGAAAGCCGAGGAAGTGATCGACGTGTGCTGCGCCAGGATGGTGTCCTGGTTCAGGGCGTTGAACACATCCGCGATCAGGTGGATACGACCCTGATCGGACAGATCAAAGGTCTTCTCCGCGCGCAGGTCGACGGTCCAGAACGTCGGCAGACGCTCGGAGCCGAAGGTGTCGCGGATCACATTGATCGAGCCGGCGCCATTGGCGCGCCTGCCCGAGCTGATGAAGGTCGCGGGAGCAATGATGTTGCCCTCGCGGATCTGGAAGAACCCGGACACGTTGAACCCTGCGGGCAGGGAGTACATGCCGGACGCCTTCAGGAACCAGCGACTAGCACCGAAGAACGCGCTCGTGCGCGAACCGGCGGCATTGATCTGACCGTCGGTCACGCCGATGTTGCTTGGATCGGTGTAGCCGGTGGACTCGGTGTAGTGCTGGGTGGGGTTGGCATACACGAACGACGCGTTGCCCATCCACTTGTCAGCGAAGCGCTTGTTGAGGAACAGCTCCACGCCCGTGTACTGGGTGTTGAAGCCGTTGCGCTGCTGGTAGTGGTTGCTGATCGACCGGGTACCAACGGGGTCAAACAGGTTGACGCCGCCGATGGTCGTCGGCGCCCAGAACGCGTCGTTCTCTTCACCGTCACGGATGTTCCAGGTGAAGTTGCTGTTCTTCTTGTAGATGAAGTTACCGCCGATCGCGAACGACCGGTTCAGCTCACGCTCGAGGCCAACGATCAGCTCGTTGGTCCAGGGAGCGTCGGTGTCATCTACGATGTTGGGCGAAGGTGCCGTCGGGTTGGCCGGATCCCAGCCGCCGCTGGTCCACAGCAGCGCGCCGATCTCGGACGGTTCGACCTGGCCGTTGCCGTTGACATCGCTCCAGGCGAAGTCGCGCTCGCGACCACTGGTGATGTTGCGGCGATGGAACTCACCGGCACCCATCTGCGAGTAGTAACGCGCGGCGTTCAAACGCAGGATGGTCTTGGAGTCGCCCGTGAGGTCATAGGTCATGCCCACGCGCGGCGACAGCGAGTTCCATGAGCCTTTCTCGTCGCCGTTGAACGAGTTGGCCGGGAACAGCCCCGGAGCCAACGAGTGCGCGGCAACCTCGCTAGCGAGGCTCTGCGACGTCTGGTTGTCGTAGCGGAGGCCAGCGTTGATCGTCAGACGACCGGCGCTGATGGTGTCGCCAACATAGAAACTGTTGCGCTTGCCTTCGTAGTTATCGATGGAATCGGAGATCAACCACGCTTCAGCCGGAACGCCCTCGACGAACGCAGCAACTGCGCCGCCAGCGGGACCCCAGATCGACTCGGTGAGAGCCTCACGGTAGCTGTAGCCGTACTTGATCTCATGATCGACGTTGGCGCCAGCAATGTAGCTGTTGCCATCGACACGGACGTTCTTCAGCGGACGGTTGGTGTCGTAGAAGAAGTAGCTGTTACCCCAAACCCTCGTCGACAGATCGAACGACGGCTGGATGTTACGGCCACCCTGCGGCTCCAGGAAGAAGCCCAAACCGGTCGAGTTGTACGAGCCCTCAACATAGTTGTTGTCGTTGATGGTGTACTGACCCTTGACCGTGTGGGTCGGGGTCGGGCCACCCTGGTTGAAGGTGGTTGCCGGCGGGCGCGTTGCCGAGGCACCACGACCCTGCTTGGTCTTGTCGGCGTTGACGAACGTGTAGTTCAAGACGAAGCTGTCACCCAAGTGAAGGTTGCCCTTCGCGTGGATGTTCTTGAGCTGCGTGTTGTCGGGCGAGACACCAACAAACTGCTTGATGTCCTGCTTACCGTAGGAACCCCACACGAAGAAACGATCGCGAACCAGCGGTCCGCCGAGCTCGCCGCCCCAGTCCTTGATGCTCTCGATGGCGTTACCGATGTAACCCGGGAACAGCTCGTCGGTGGTGAACCTGCCCTCAAGGTTGCCGTCGCGGTCCGCAACCGTGTTGGACTGCAGGTCACCATCGGTGAGGTAAAACCGTGCCGAACCGCGCCAGTTGTTGCCGCCGCGCT
>JAJCXS010000039.1 GCA_029263335.1 Acidobacteriota bacterium
CTCGTTCAGCGCATGAACGACAACCCCATCCGCAGCCGCTATCGGGACGGCGTTCGTGCCGAGGGCTGGGCCTTCTACATCGAAGAGATGTTTCTGCAGGCGGGGATGCTGGATGAGCGACCGCGCGCCAAGGAGCTGTTCTACATCGCGCAGCTGAAGCGCGCCGCTCGGGTGCCTGCCGAGCTCGCCATGCAGACCGGCGAGATCGATCTGGCGCGTGCGATTGACTATCTGGTTGAGCAGGTGCCGCTCATGGAGCCCGACCTGGCGCGCTATGACCTGGCGATTTATCTGCGCCGGCCAACCTACGGCATGAACTACGCCATGGGTAAGGTCCAGCTCGAACGACTGCTGTCGGCGCGGGCGCTTCAGCTAGGGGACGATTTCGACTTGGGCGAGTTCCACGACGCCTTCCTGGCGGCCGGCCCCATACCGATCTCCTTGATCCATTGGGAGATGACAGGGCTCGACGACGAGCTGCGCCTACTCAGGTGAGCGCGTGGCAACGGGGAGACTGAGAAGAGCTATGCCGACCGGACGCGCCGCCTGAGCGCCGCAGCCACCCGCGCCAGGAACAGGGCCGGTTTCACCGGTTTGCGCAGGTAGTCGTCGGCACCCGCGGTCAATAGGTGAGACTCGGTTTCCGGGTCGGACGACCCCGTCAGGACAATGATGCTCATTTCCTTGTCCGCAGCGCGGATTTGGCTGAGTAGCGCGCGGCCGCTCATCTCGGGCATGTCCAGGTCGGTGATGACCAGGTCGAACGCAGCTCCTGTTTGCAGCAGCTGGATGGCCTGGAGTCCCTCGCCGGCGTCGGCAACCTCGTAACCCTGTTTCTCGAGCGTCTTGCGAATCATCATGCGTGCCACGTTGTCATCGTCAACAACGAGGATGCGTGCCGGACCTTGCCGTCGTTCAGGAACAAATTCTGCCGTTGCGGGCTGGGCGTCGGCAGCCGGCGCCGCCGCTGGCTTGGCCGGCCCGTCGATCTTTCTGATCTTCTCGACCACCTCGGGAGCCTCGTCGGGCTCGTCGGTGGTGGCCGCAGCGCCGGCAGCACTCCAGTCTCCTTCTTCTCCCAACACGCGTTCCAATTCTCCACGCGAGGTGACCTTCGCCCGAACGAGTTCCTCGCCGGCGGAGCGGAGCGATCGCGCACCGCTGGCGGCGGCCTCCTCGTAGAGGTCTTGCGCCGGGGCACCTTCGAGGATCAGGCGCTTCATCTTCGAGGTGATCGTCACGACCTCGTTAACCGGGGCGCGGCCCCTGAAACCGGTACCGCTGCAGGCATCACATTCGGACGACGCCTCGTTCGCCTCCGAGGTGGAGCATTCCGGGCACAGGCGGCGCACGAGTCGCTGACCCACGACGCCGCGCAAACTCTCGGCGATCGACGGTTGATCAAGCCCCAGATCTTTGAGCCGACGAATCGAGGCAATCGCGTCGTTGGTGTGCAGCGTGGCCAGCACCAAGTGGCCGGTTAGACCCGCCTGGACGGCGATTTCGGCCGTCTCCAGATCGCGGATCTCGCCAACGAGAATAATGTCCGGATCCTGGCGCAAGACAGCCCGCAGCGCGCCCGCGAACGTAACACCCTGTTTCCGGTTGACCTGGATTTGCGTCAACCCGGGCAACTCGTACTCGATGGGGTCTTCCACGGTCATGACGTTGACGTCTTCCGTGGCCAGATGGCGAAGCGCGGCATAGAGAGTCGTGGTCTTGCCGGAACCTGTCGGTCCAGTGACCACCACGATTCCTTCGCGGTGGCCGAGTAGCTTGGTGAACGCCTCGAGTTCAGGAGCCTGAACGCTGACACCCTCCAAGCTGGGGGCGGCGGCGGGGTCGAGAATTCGGAGGACGGCCTTTTCGGTGCTGCGCGTAGGCACCGTGGAGATACGCAGGTCGTAGACTTTGTCGTCGACCTTGATACGGCACCGACCGTCCTGTGGCCGTAGCCTATCGGCCACATCGAGCCCACCGATGACCTTGATCCGGGACACGGCACGCAGCATGACCGCCGAAGGCATCTCCATCACCTTGCGCATGATCCCATCGATGCGATACCGGACGACGCCTTGATCCTCGCGGAACCCTAGATGCACGTCGCTGGCACGCCCGCGAATGGCATCGGCGAGGATGCGATTGGCGAGCTTGATAACCGGCCCACCCTCAACGTCTTCAGAGCTGACGTCGTATGAGTTCTCCGCGAGTTGCTGCACGCGAGCGTTGCTCTCGAGGCAGTTGGCGACATCGTCGGTCGCCTCCTCCGGCTTGTAGTGGCCGTGAAGCTCTTGGCGGAGTTTATGGGGCGGCGTCACCACGAAGACAGGTGTGCGGCCGGTGATGAAGCCCAACGTCTCTTCCAGATCGAGATCGCGGGGATCGGCGACTGCCGCGACGATGCGGTCGTCGTCAACCTCGACCGGCAAGACCAGGTGATCGATGGCCCACGTGGGGGGAACGCACGCGAGTGCCTCGCCCGCGGGGGTGGGATGGGCCAGGGCACCAATGCCGTAGGCCGTAGCAACGCGCTCGGCTACTTGAGTTGGGCTGACGCTGAAGAGTTCGCCGACCTCCCGCCAGGCCTCCTCCAGAGTTCCGGCGGCAAGCTCCGTCGGCTCATGCTGGCTCGCCGCGTTGCCCGCGACGGCTGCTACTAGCCATCGGTAGTCATGCATCTTCCTACTCGTTGTTTCCGTGGTTGCGAGTGATCACATCGAGTTCTGCCGCCACCGCGTCGACGTCTTCTAGTGCGGTGGTTTCGCCTTGGCGGCCTTGCTCTTCCATGTGGGCGAGTTGGGCGGCGAGTTTGCTGGCGCAGATCAGAGCGGCGGGCGACTTGAACGCGTGCGCTGCCGTCGCTACGGCGGTGCAATCACCCGTTGCCACGGCCTCGCGCAGCTTCCGTAGGTGGTCGGGGGCGTCCTCGAAGAACAGCTCGAAGAGGTCTTGCAGATCCTCTTCGTCGAGCCCGGATTCATGGAGGAACGCCTGCAGCCCTGGAAGATCGATGCCAGAGGGGGATTCGTTGTTGAACATAATGCACGACCAAGTTAGCGATCGTTATTGTGGCTAATGCTGCTGATTATTGCGTAACACCGAGCAGGATCAAACAACAAAAACGAAGAGTGACTAAGAATGTGTTTTGGAATGCACGGTGGACGAACCAAACTGCTAGCTGCGTACGAACATGACAGTACATACATGCGCATGAAAGGCCAACGGCAGTGACGCAGAAACGCACGACTGCGGGTGACAGGGAGGGAAGCTGATGAAAGCCGCCGAGCATGAATCGCGCCAGCGGGCGCCGGATGACGACGTCGCGGCGGCCGAGCAGGAACTCCTGAGCGAGTTAATGGCCACAGAAGAGGCCATTCGGGCCGCCGACAGAGCGTCTTCTACGGACCAGCACCCAGTCATTGCGGCGATCATGATCGTCGCGTGCCTCGCATTCACCGCTTTCAACCTGACGCGCGCGACGCGCGCGGATGGTGATCCAGGGCAGCGCCGGAGCGACGCGATCGAGGCACTCGAACTCTTCGCTGGCGACATCGAACAGTATCGAGAGGAGACGGGCACGTACCCGCGTGCGTTTGACGATCCGTTCGAGGACGACGCCTGGCGCTATGAGCGCATCACTCCCGATCACTTCCTCTTGACAGTTGTACAGGACGGCGAAGAGCTGACCTATGACTCGAGCGGCGAGGTCTCGTACGAGGAGGGCGGTCGATGAGCCGCGCACACGCTCACGAGAGCGAGCGGGGATTCAGCCTGCTCGAGTTGCTGATGGTGGTGGCGCTGATTGGCATCCTGGCAAACATCGCCGTGCCGAGGCTCATGGACGGCATGGTTCGCGCGCAGGTGGCGGCGGTTCTCAGCGACGCCGATACGGTGTTCAAAGCGGCTGCGCATTACCGGCTGGAAAACGGCGAATACCCACGGAGTCGGCCGTGGGGTAGTCGACCGCGAGAACTCGCGGAGTGGATTCAGGACATGAGCTTCGAACGCGGCGCCCTGACCTATCGCTGGCGCCGTCAGCGTACCCGGCACGGTTTCATGGTTCGTACCACCGGCGATCGAGACGTATTGGATCGCATTCGCGAGCAGTGGAGCGGGGCGAGTCTGCGCTTCGGCAATCGGCTCTACTTGTACGAGACGCACTGAGGGGACTCTATGATCGATTTGGGCCAGGTACTCGGACTCAGCGCCATGCCGCTGCTTGCGGCGATTCTGCTGGTGCAGGCGTGGAGGCTGCGGCGGTTGGGTCGCAAACGCAAGTTCGCCTCGCTGATCGCGGCGTTCCTGGTGCCTTGGCTGGTGCTGGTTGGCGAGAGCGTGGGATGGCTACCCCAGCTGCCGGGCCTGGCAGCTCTCGCGGTCACGATCGCGGCGGTGGGAGCACTGGGTGTGTTGCAGCACCAACAACGGCTGTTGGACGGCGTCGGCCTGCGCGCTCGCCTGTTCGGGGTGGTCAACGAGCCTATTTTCTTGCGCGATGGCGACGGCCGACTCATGGACATGAACGCGGCGGCCGAGGATCTGCTCGGCGTTTCGGTGCTGGAGTTGCGTGGAGCACAGCTTGGCGATGCCCTGGCACGACGAGCCGGAATCGATCACGTCGACGGCGAGTACATTCGCCTCGTGCAGAGCGACGAAGAGCGCGTGTACCAGATGACCACGGCTGCGATGCCGGTGCGCGAGTCGGATAAACCCGGCCAGGTTGTGGTGCTTCACGACGACACCGACATCCTCCAGTCTCAGCTCGCCACGACTCGTGCCAAACGTGAGCTCGATGATCTCCAGCAGAACCTGCCGGTGGGCATCTACCGGTCGAGCGCCGACGTGAATGGTCACGTGCTGATGGCCAACCCGGCGATGCTGCAGATCTTCGACTATTCCTCGTTCGAGGAGTTTCGGGAGGTTCCTGCCACCGATCTGTACGTTGATGCGAAGGAACGTGAGCGACTGCTGGACGAGCTGGAGGAGAATGAGAGTGCCTCGCGCAAGCTGATGCTGCGTCGGCGAGGTGGCTCGCAGTTCTGGGCGCACATGCAGCTGCGCCGCGTGCGCGACGAGGAGGGCCAGGTCCGCTACCTGGACGGAATCCTCGAGGATGTCACCGAGGCGCACGAGGCGGAGCAAAAGACCGAGGCGGCGCATCAGCGGGCCGAGGCAGCGAATGCGGCCAAGAGCGAGTTCCTGGCCAACATGAGCCACGAGATCCGCACCCCGATGAACGGCATTGTCGGCATGGCCGAATTGCTCGGGGACACGGAGCTGGACACGGAACAACGTCGCTACGTGAGCAACATCTCCGGCTGCACGGATCTGCTGCTCGGCGTGATCGGCGACATCCTCGATTTCTCGAAGATCGAGGCCGGCAAGCTGGAAATCGAAAGCACACCGTTCGAACTGCACCCGGTGGTGGAACAGCTGGGCGACATGTTCGCCGGGCGCGCTCAAGAGAAGGGGCTGGAACTGCTGGTGGATGTCGGGCCTTGCCTGCCCAGGCGCGTGAGTGGCGACTCCGTGCGCCTGCGGCAGGTACTGGCCAACCTGCTGGGCAACGCCATCAAGTTCACCGAGGAAGGCGAGATCGAACTCAAGGTGTGGTCCGACGGCGAGGAGAGTATCTCCTTCTCGGTGCGCGACACGGGCATCGGTTTCGACGAGGCAACGCGAGACCGTATCTTCTCGTCGTTTGTTCAGGCCGACACCTCGACCACTCGACGCTACGGAGGCACGGGACTCGGTCTCGCGATCAGCAAGGAGTTGGTGCAGCTCATGGGCGGCCAGCTCAACGCGACCGGCGAACCGGGGCAAGGAGCGACCTTCTTCTTCGATGTCTCACTGGCTCCCGTGTCGGGGCCGCGTTCCGTCCCGCCGATGCCGCGCCCCAACCTGCGTGTGCTGGCGATTGACGACAACGCCACCAATCGCGAGCTCGTGTCGGCGCAGCTGCATCGCGCCGGCTGCGATGTGGCCACTGCGATCTGTGCAGAGGATGCCGAAGCGGTCCTGGCAAGCCAGGAGTTCGACCTTCTCTTGGTCGACATCCAGATGCCCGGCATCGACGGCGCAATGTTCGCTCGCGCGCAGCGCGATCAGGGCGTGACCACGCCGATGATTGCACTCAGTTCGCTCGGAGCCGACTACTACGGCGCTGATGTCACACTGTTCTCAGTACATCTGACCAAACCAGTCAAAACGGAAGAACTCTACGGCGCGATCGCGACCGCACTCGGGCCCACGGATGGAGCGCTCGACCATGCATCTGAGGAGGTGGCTTCGCCGGCGCTCACGGCCGGGGCGCGGGTTCTGATCGTGGAAGACAACCGCGTCAATCAAATGGTGGCGCGTAAGCTCCTGCGCAAACTGGGCTGCGAGGTGCAGGTAGCCAACGACGGCCGCGAGGGGCTCGACGTACTGGCTCGCGAGGTGTTCGATCTCGTGTTGATGGACGTGCATATGCCGGTGATGGATGGACTCGAGGCCGTGCAACGAATCCGGGCTGGCGAGTGCTTGGATCCGACAGTGCCGGTCATCGCCCTGACCGCCCGGGCCGGTGAACAGGATCGCATCGAGTGTCTGGAAGCGGGAATGAGCACCTTTCTGACCAAGCCCGTGCGTCGAGCAGAGCTCGAGGC
>JAJCXS010000040.1 GCA_029263335.1 Acidobacteriota bacterium
GTCTTGATGCTGCCGCGGACCAGCTGCAAGTAGTCGATGACGATGAGGTCGACGCCATGCTCGGCGGCCAATCGGCGGGCCTTGGCGCGGATCTCCAGAACGGTGATGGCGGCCGAGTCGTCGATGAAGATCTTGGTCTCGGAAAGGCGCGACAGAGCGTCGAGGAGCTTCTCCTTGTCGTCGTTGGACAGAAAGCCCGTGGACAGTTTGTGGGCGTCCACCTGCGCCACACCAGTAACCATGCGTCGGATCAACTGCTGCACCGACATCTCGAGCGAGAAGATGCCAACGACACCACCTGCCTCGAGCGCCAGGTGCTGAGCGACGTTGATCGCGAACGCTGTCTTGCCCATTGAGGGGCGCGCCGCGAGGATGAACAGGTCGCCCGGCTGCAGCCCGGCGGTCATGGCATCGAGCCTCGAGAAGCCGGTAGCCGCCCCGGTGACGAAGTCACCGCGTTCCATCAGCTCCTCGATCTCGCGCATGGTGTCCGAGGCAACGTCGCGAACCGACAGGAATCCCTTACGGACCTTGGCTTCGGAGATCTCGAAGATCGAGTGTTCGGCGCGGTCGAGAAGCTCGTCGGTATCGACGGCGCCCTCCATCGCCATATTGATGATCGAGTTCGACGTGCCGATGAGCGCTCGCAGCGACGCCTTCTCCTTCACCAGGCGGGCGTACTGCTCGATGTTGCCGCCCGTGGGCATGCCATCGATCAGGCTCGAGATGTAGGCCGCGCCGCCGGCGCGATCGAGCGTGTCGGCGCGCTCCAGCTCGGCTCTCAGCGTAATCGGATCGATGCCCGCGTTACGTTCCGAGAGCACCGCCATGGCGGCATAGATCACGCTGTTGGAGTCGCCGAAAAAATCGTCGGCCGTGACCACCTGGGCCGCCGCGTTGAAGGCCTGGTTATCGAGCAGGATCGCGCCCAGAATCGAGCGCTCGACCTCGAGGTTGTGCGGCAGCGCACGCTCGGTCTTGACGTTCTGCGCCACGGGCCTACCGGCCTAGAAGAGCGCGTAGATGAACGGGGCGACGGCGGAGCCCTCGGACAGCACGATCAGCAGCGACAGCAGCACCATGAAGACGACAATCGGGGTCAGCCACCACTTCTTTCGAGTTCTCAGAAAACCCCAGATCAGTCCTGCTCGCGACATCTTCACCACTCCGTTGCGCGTTGATTCGTAGCCGATTCTACCGCGAACCGCGCGGCGGTCCACTTGGCCCTTCAGCGACAGCCCCTGCGGACGTTCTGGTGCTTCTCTAGTAGGGCTTATCCGGCCGCGATGCGGGGCCGTCGGGCTCGACCGGAACCCAGTAGCTCTCGATTTCAGGGTCGCCTCTCATACCCAGCAGATCCTTGCCGGTGAGGCGCACGAGCAAGCCCATGGGCGTCATCACGAGGAAGAACGTGAGGGTCAGAATCAGCCCCGTCATCACCGTCTGCAGCACCCGGGCGAGCGCCATCCAGGCCTTCTCGATGGGCCCGAGCACCTTGGGCGCGACCAGGCCCAGAGCCAGGAAGGCTCCCGCTACGTAGAGTGTGTAGATACCCCACGGCTTGTCGCGCCAGACGAACAGCGCGCCGAAGATGCCGAATGCCACGGCCATGACGATGCCGAACTTGCGGAGTTCACTAGTCGAGCGCATAGAGATCTCTCCAGTCCACGTCCTCATCCAAGGCTGCCTGTTCTTCCTTCATCAGCACGCAGTCCTCGAGAACCAGCACATCCATCTCGGTGCGCATGAAGCAGAGGTAGGCGTCCTGAGGCGTGCACACGATCGGCTCGCCGCGCACGTTGAACGAGGTGTTGACGATCACGCCGAAGCCCGTGCGTTCTTTGAACTCCGAAATCAGCTTGTGGTACTGCGGGTGATCGCGACGATCCACCGTCTGCACGCGGGCCGAGTAGTCCACATGAGTGATCGACGGAATGTCGGAGCGCGGCACGTTGAGTTTGGCGATGCCGAACAGGCTCTCCTGGTCGTCGGTCATGGGCAGGCGCCGCTCTTCCTTCACCGGCGCCACGAGCAGCATGTACGGCGACGGCCGATCCAGTTCGAACAGCTCACTCACGTCTTCTACCAGAGCGCTCGGCGCGAAGGGCCGGAACGACTCGCGATACTTGATCTTCAGGTTCAGCTTCTTCTGCATCTCCTGGTCGCGCGGATCGCCGATGATGCTGCGCGCGCCCAGCGCCCGCGGGCCGAACTCCATGCGCCCTGAGAACCAGCCCACGACCTTGCCCTCGGTGAGGATGTCGGCCGTTACGCCCGGCACTTCGTCGAGGGTGTAGCGCTTGTACGGATATTCCCGGCGATCCAGCCAGGCGGCAATGTCATCGCCGGCCCAGGCCGGACCAAGATAGGATCCGCTCTGCGATCCGCGACCGTCGCCGCTGACGGTGCGTGGCGCATCGTGCACCTGGTGCGCCGCGTACAGGGCCGCCCCCAGCGCTCCGCCGGCATCACCGGCCGCAGGCTGAATCCAGATGTCATCGAAGATACCCGCGCGCAGAATCTTGCCGTTGCCGACGCAGTTGAGCGCCACGCCGCCGGCCAGCACGAGGTTCTTTTCGCCGGTCTCCTTGCGCACGTGTCGGGCCATGCGCAACATGACCTCCTCGGCAACCTCCTGCACCGAGCGCGCCAGGTCCATCTCGCGCTGGGTGAGTTCCGACTCCGGCTCGCGCGGCGGCGCGCCGAACAGATCGTGGAAGGCGTCCGAGGTCATCGTCAGGCCCTGGCAGTAATTGAAGTACTGCTGGTTGAGGCGGAACGAACCGTCCTCGCGCAGGTCCATGAGGTGATCGTAGATGAGGTCCTTGTACTTGGGCTCGCCGTAGGGAGCCAGGCCCATCACCTTGTACTCGCCGGAGTTGACCCTGAAACCGGTGTAGTAGGTGAAGGCCGTGTACAGCAGCCCCAGGCTGTGCGGGAACTTCAGCTCCGCCTTCAAATCAATCTTGTTGCCGAGGCCGACGCCCCATGACGCGGTGGCCCACTCGCCCACGCCATCCATGGTGAGAATCGCCGCGCGCTCGTAGGGCGACGGCAGGAAGGCCGACGCGGCATGCGACTGGTGGTGCTCCGGATAGAGGATCGTGCCCTCGAAACCGGTTTCCTTGGCGATCAACTCGCCCATCCACAGTTTCTGCTTGAGCCACAAAGGCATTGCCTTCATGAACGAAGTCAGCCCCTGCGGCGCGAACGCGAGATAGGTCTCGAGCAGCCGTTCGAACTTGTTCCACGGCTTGTCGTAGAAGGCGACCACGTCGAGATCGTCGGTCGTGAGCCCCGCCTCTTTCAGGCAGTACTCGATCGCCTGGGTCGGGAACCCATGGTCATGCTTCTTGCGCGTGAAGCGTTCTTCCTGAGCCGCAGCCACGATCTCGCTGCCGCGCACCAGGCACGCGGCAGAGTCGTGGTAGAAGGCGGAGATCCCGAGAATGTTCATGGTTGATCAGCGTCTTGGAGCGCACTGCGAATTATCGATATCACGCGATCCTGATCTCGAACCGTAAGCCCTGGACCGCTGGGCAAGCATAAGCCGCGCTCGAAGATCCGTTCGGCCACTTCCCCTCCCACAACCTCGTTGTCCGCGAACAGCGGTTGAAGATGCAGTGGCTTCCAGACACGACGTGCCTCAATGTTCTCGTTCCCGAGGTTCTGTCGCAGCTTCTCAGGCTCAATGCCGGCCTCTGCCGGGTCGAGCGTAATGCACGACAGCCAACGGTTCGAGCGCCCTGCCGTGGCTTCCGGCATGAAGCCGAGCCCCGGAAGATCGCTCAGTCCCTCCCGATAGCGTTCGAAGACTGTCCGCCGCTGCAGCACACGGTCTTGCAGCACCCGCAGCTGCGCGCAGCCAATGGCGGCAACCACGTTGCTCATCCGATAGTTGTAGCCAAGTTCCGAGTGCTGATAGTGGGGCGCGGGATCGCATGAGTGCGCCGCGAGGCGCCGTGCGTGCTCAATGATCGACGGATCGGAACTCACCAACGCGCCACCACCGGAGGCCGTAATGATCTTGTTGCCGTTGAACGACAGGAC
This sequence comes from Acidobacteriota bacterium, assembly GCA_029263335.1. Classification (GTDB taxonomy): domain Bacteria; phylum Acidobacteriota; class UBA890; order UBA890; family WLXD01; genus WLXD01. The sequence continues at coordinate 4,051 of JAJCXS010000040.1, forward strand.
AGCGGCGAGCCCAAAGCTGCCGGCCGCGCGCCGGCCATGGCTCGCCCCGAGCGCCTCCGCTGCATCTTCGATGAGCGGCACCTCGTAGCGATCGCAGATCTCTTCGATCTGAGCGTAGTTCGCACATTGACCGAACAGATCGACGCACACGACGGCGGCTGGCCTGCGGCCACTCGCCACCAGACGCTCGATGCTCTCGACCAACCGCCGCGGATCGAGGTTCCACGAGCCCTCCTCCGCGTCGACCAGCACGGGCTCGGCGCCCTGGTACAGGATGGGGCTGGCGCTGGCTACGTAGGTCAGCGTCGAACAAATGACCGGATCGCCAGCTCCTACCCCGAGCGCTCGGAGCGCCAGGTGCAGAGCCGCCGTTCCCGAAGAGACCGCAACCGCATGCGCGACTCCCACGACCTCCGCAAGCATGCGTTCCAACTCGTCAACGTGCGGCCCGGCGCCCGTGATCCAGCCGGATTCGAGCGCCGCACGCACCAGCGCGTTCTCGTCACCGGCGAGCTGAGGCGCCGAGAGCCAAACTCGACGGTCGTCACAGGAACTTCCGTCCCGCGGCGACTTCCTAGACATCGAGCAGACACTCCCGGAGCGCCGCACCGTTGAGCCAATCCTCGTTCACGTCGCTCGAATAGGTGAAGCCCTCGGGGAGTGGCTCCCCCGCCAGGTCTTGTCGCGCCCACCAAGACTCATCCGGCGCGATGACATAGTGGTCGCCCATGTCACGCGCTCGTCGCGCGTCGGCCACGCTCAGAGCCTCTTCGTGCAGGCGTTCCCCCACTCCTATTCCTATTCGGCGAAGCTCCGCGTCCGGCGCGATGACCCGAGCCAACTCCACGACCTTCACGCTGGGCATCTTGAACACGAAGATCTCTCCGCCACGCATCCCATCCAGCACCCGGCAAACAAACTCACACGCCGTATTCACGGTGATCATGAAGCGCGTCATCCGATCGTCGGTCAATGGCAGCGTGCCGGTCGGCGCCAGCTCTCTGAACAAGGGCACCACGCTGCCGGCGCTGCCCATCACATTCCCGTAGCGAACCGTGGCGTAGCGCGTTTCGGCCTCTGGAGACCCGTTGGCAGCAATGAAGAGCCTCTCCGCGACCAGTTTTGTTGCCCCGTAAAGGCTCGACGGACTCGACGCCTTGTCGGTGCTGATGGCAACAACCCGGGACACGCCGCGGGCAGCGCATGCATCGATGAGATTCTGCGCTCCGAGGATATTGGTCTCGACGGCCTTGAACGGATCCTGTTCCGCCACGGGGACGTGCTTGATCGCGGCGGCGTGAACCACGGCATCGACGTCGCGGCAGGCGTCCGAAACATCGTCCGGATTGCGCATGTCGCCAAGGACCATGCGGACACGCTCGTCGCTCCCTAGCGATGCACTCATCCTGCGCTGTTCGGCCGGGTCGTTGCCAAACACGACGACCTCAGCCGTTTGCGGATCGCTTAGCAGCGATGAGACGAAGTGCTCACCAAAAGACCCGGACCCGCCGGTGACCAGCACTCGACGCATCGCACTAAACCTCGTCGTCATCACGGTCGCTGGACCTCGTAGCCACTTCGAAGAAACGCCCGGCGACCTGAGTCGCCGGGCGCATCAAACCGTTTGCGGTTCGCTGGGCGCGGATCAGACCGTGTCCTCGAGGTCAATTTCCTCTTCGACCGGCTTCTCCTCTTCCTCGTCGCCATCCGCTTTGGGCTTGGCGTTGAAGTCGGGGTACTGATCTTCGGGATCTGCCGCCGCATCTTCCACCGCTTCCATGACATCGGCGATGTCTTCGGGAGCAGCAGCAATCTCGACCGGCACCGCAGCTTCCTCACCCTCTTCGCCGACAACCTGGAACTTGACGTGCGCCTGCACGCCGTGCGCCAGCGTTACGGCAACTTCGTAGCTGCCCAGCTTCTTGGCCGGATGTTCGAGGTGAATCTCGCCACGATCGACCTCAAAGCCGGCGGCCGAGAGGCCATCGGCAATGTCGAGGACGCTGACCGAACCGTAGAGCGACCCGGTGGTGGCGTCGGAGACCTTGCGCTCGTAGCGCAGGGCGACCTTCGACATCTCGTCGGCCAGGGCCTGTGCAACAGCCTTCTTCTCGGCTGCCGCGGCCTTCAGCTTGTCGAGGTCGAACTCGATGGCACGCAGGTTCGCCGCCGTGGCCTGGACCGCGAGGCGATGTGGGATCAAATAGTTGCGGGCATAGCCCTTCTTGACGTCGACGACTTCGCCGGGCTCGCCGAGATGGGTGACGCTCGCCTTGAGTATCAACTTCATCGGAGAGTCCTTACTCGATTACGTACGGCAAGAGCGCCGCAATGCGGGCGCGCTTGATCGCCGTGGTGATCATGCGCTGATGCCTGGCGGAGTTGCCCGAGATACGGCGCGGCAGGATCTTGCCCCGCGTGTCGATGTACTGCTTCAGCAGCTCGACGTCCTTGTAGTCGACGTACTCGACGTTGGAGCGCGTGAGCTTACTGATCTTCTTGCGACGTGAACGAACGAACGGCTTAGACATCGTTATTCCTCCTCGTCGCTGGCATCGCCGGTATCGGCAACGTCATCTTCTGAGTCTGCAGTTGCAGCGTCATCTTCTGAATCCGCGGTCGCGGCTTCATCCTCTGAGTCGGCAGTCGCGGCTTCATCTTCGACGACTTCGTCGACCACGGCGGCAGCGACCTCCTCAACCACAACCTCTTCGGTCACCGCCTCGGCGGCCGCGTCCTCTTCGGCAGTGGCGTCCTCTTCAGCGGGTGCATCGAGATCCGTGGCGGCCACGATCTCCACTCCCGCGGCTGCGGTCGCATCCGTCACCGGGGCCGTAACCTGAGCCAACTTCTCGACGGCACGCTGCTCGGCTGCCTCGATCTGAGCCTCGACAGCTGCCTCGTCTTCCGGCTCCTGCTCGGCAAGCTTGGTACGAACGGCAACCTCGTAGGCTCCGTCGAGCTTGATGATGAGCTCGCGCAGGATCGACTCGCGGATCCGCGTGTGCTGGCGGAAGTCGGCCACGACGTTCGCCGGGCCTTCGGCGTGAAAGAGCACGTAGGTGCCCTCGTCGAACTTGTTGATCGGGTACGCCAGCCGGCGCTTACCCCAGACATCGACGGCAAGGATCTCTGCCCCCGACGTGGTGAGCTGCTGACGCAGACCACCGATGATCGCTTCGACGCCTTCCTCCGATTCATTCGGAGAAAGGATCGTCATGATCTCGTAGAACTGACTCATAGAGTCTCCTCTCGGACGTTCGGCTTCCTAGAGAACCAGGAAGCGAGGAGTGCCCGCACCAGTACCTCGCAGAGCGAGGCCCTCAGAATTGTCGAGGGTTCTGGATCACACCAGAAGCGGCGCGATCACGAGCGAAACAACAGACATCAATTTAATCAGAATGTTCATCGACGGGCCACTCGTATCCTTGAATGGATCGCCGACCGTGTCGCCTACCACCGCTGCCTTGTGGGCATCGGAGCCCTTGCCGCCGTGGTGGCCTTCTTCGATGTACTTCTTGGCATTGTCCCAGGCGCCACCGCCGTTGGACATCATCAGGGCCAGCAGCACACCCACAACGGTCGCACCGGCGAGCATGCCGCCGAGCGCCGCCGGGCCAAGGCCAAAGCCCACGGCTACCGGAGCGAGTACCGCCAGCAGACCCGGCATCACCATTTCCTTGAGCGCGGCATCGGTCGCGATCGACACACAGCGAGCCGGGTCGGGCTTGCCGGTGCCTTCCATGATGCCCGGAATCTCGCGGAACTGGCGGCGAATTTCCTCCACCAGCTTGCCCGCGGCGTTCCCGACCGCCGTCATCGTCATACCCGCTGCCAGGTAAGGCACGACGCCGCCGATCAACATGCCCACGACCACATGCGGGTCCGTGAGGAGAATCACGAGGCCTTCAGCAGCACCTGCCTGACGCATGGCGTCGGAAACCGACTGCGTGTAAGCGGTAAAGAGCGCTAGCGCCGTGAGCGCGGCGGAGCCAATGGCGAAACCCTTACCGATAGCCGCCGTGGTGTTGCCCACGGAATCGAGCGCATCGGTGATCTCACGAACCTCGGGGCCGAGGCCTGCCATCTCCGAGATGCCACCAGCGTTGTCGGCAATCGGACCGTAGGCGTCAACGCTCATGGTCACGCCGACCGTGGCCAACATGCCGACTGCGGCAATACCGATCCCGTACAGACCCGCTGAGTCAAAGGCGAAGTAGATCGCAGCGCAGATCGCGAGCACCGGCAATGCCGTCGACTCGAAACCCACCGCAAGGCCGTTAATGATGTTGGTGGCCGATCCCGTCTCAGAGGACTGCGCGATACGGCGAACCGGTCCCGCAGCCGTGTAGTACTCGGTGACGAACGAGATCAGCAGCCCGACGACGGTCCCCCAGACGATTGCCCACCAGATGCCGTTGTTCAGCGGCACCGCGTCGACGTACACGTAAGCGAGAACGATGAAGATTACCGAAGCGACGATCACCACCCAGCGCAGCGCGGCGGCGGCATCGAACTTCTTGAGAATCGCCATCGAGCCGATGCCCAGCAACGATGAGATCAAGCCCAGGAATGCCAGCATCAGGGGCAGGCTCATCAACCAGCTCTTGATCGCGCCCGGATCGAGTACGGGATCTGAGGCGAGCGCCATCAGGTTGTCGCCGAACAGCGTCGCGCCGATCGCTGTGGTGGCGATGATCGCGCCCACGTAGGACTCGAAGATGTCGGCGCCCATGCCGGCAACGTCTCCGACGTTGTCGCCAACGTTGTCCGCGATAACGCCAGGGTTGCGCGGGTCATCCTCAGGGATGCCTGCTTCCACCTTGCCCACGAGGTCAGCGCCCACATCGGCGGCCTTCGTGTAGATGCCGCCACCAACGCGCGCGAACAGCGCGATCGACGAGGCGCCCATGGCAAAACCGTTGATCACGTGCGCGGTCTCGGGGCTGCCGTAATAGAGGTACCAGGCACCGACGCCGAGAAGACCCAGGCTGGCGACCGACAGGCCCATGACGGAGCCGCCGAGGAAGGCGACCATCAGAGCCGAATCACGGCCTTCGTCCTTAGCTGCGGCGGCAGTGCGCGCGTTGGCGGCCGTGGCCGACGTCATGCCGGCGTAGCCAGCCGCGATCGAGCACAGGGCACCGGTAATGAAGGCAACCGCCGTCATCTGACCGACGAAGAAGAACAGTAGCGCCGCCACCGTGACCACGAAGATCGACAGCAGCGAGTACTCGCGACGCAGGAAGACCATCGCGCCGTTGTGAATCTGCTCGGCGATGTCCTTCATGACATCGGTGCCCACCGGGCGCCGCTTCATGACGGTCAGGACAACCATGGCAATGACCAGGCCTACGGCGCCTAACGCCGGGATGGCCCACAAGGGGATGTTGCTCATTCGGTCTGCTCCTCGTCGGAACCTTCAGGTGACGGGGTTTCGGGTTTCGTGTTGTAGCTGTTCATGGCGACGCCAATTCCGCGTCGCAGCATCATTCGCACGGCATCTGCGGAACGCCCCACGACTTCGCGAATCAACGCCTGCTCGTCGGCCTCGAAGGGGGCCAGAACGTAGCCGGCGGTGTCGCGCCAGGGAGTTGCTCCTCTAACGCCGATCCGCAATCGCGGCACTTGCTTGGTTGCCAACTCGGCGATCACCGATTCAAGGCCTCGGTGTCCCCCTGCGCCGCCTCCACGCCGGATCCGTATCTGTCCGAGCGGCAGGTCGACATCGTCGTAGGCAACCAGCACATCGCGAGGTTCGATCTGCAGAGATCTGCAGCCCTGTTCGATCCCCTCGCCGCTGCCATTCATGTAAGTTTTCGAACGCATCAGCCAGACCGTGTCGGGGCCTAGCTTGAGCTTCTCGAGCTCTATCCACTCCTTCTCGCGTCGCTCCAGGACCCTGCCCCGTTCTCGGAGCAGGTCCAGGAGCATCCAACCAGCGTTGTGCCGGGTGTCGGCATACTCGTTGCCGGGATTGCCGAGCCCCGCGACTGCGCGCATCGATTCCTACGACTCGTCGCCGCCCTCGTCGTCATCGCTCTTGCCGATGAGTTCCGGCTCGGCCATGTCTCCGATGAGGTCCGCATCCTCGTCGACCTCGACCTCTTCTTCAGCGGTTGGCGCGGTGACATGCAGCAGCGTCGCCTCCTCGTCGGCCATCAACTCGACGCCCTCGGGAATCTCGAGGTCGCCCACGTGAATGGAGTCCCCGATGCCGAGGTCGCTGACGTCGACCTGGAAGTTGTCCGGAATCGCACCCGGCAAACAGCGCACATGCAGCTCACGAATGATCTGATCCAGGATGCCCTTGTCGACCTTCACGCCACGCGGCTCACCGACAACCTCGATCGGCACATCGACCTCAATCGCAACATCCATCGCGATGCGCTTGAAGTCCGCGTGCAGCAGGCGGCTCGACACGGGGTCTACCTGGTACTCGTGGATCAGCGCGGTCTGCTTGGCGCCATCGCCGACTTTCAAGCTCAGAATGGAGTTCTGGCCGGTCTCTGAGCGCAGGATTTCGATCACACTGCGCGGCGAAACGGCAATCGAGCGAGCGTCGCGGTCCCCGCCATAGAGCGTCGCCGGAATCATGCCGTCGCGGCGCAGCCGCTTGGCCTTGTTGGTAGTGCCCGGCTCGCGCAGCTCGACTTCGAGAATAATGCCGTCTTTCATCTCATCACCTCATCAAACGAACAGTTTCGAGATGCTCGTTTCTTCATAGATACTCCGGATGGCCTCGCCCATGAGCGGACCGACGGACAGGACCTCGATCTTGTCGCAGGCGGCCGCTTCCGGAGTAAGTGGGATCGTATCGGTCACGAAGACCTTCTTGAAGGGGCTGGCCTCGAGGCGTTCGATGGCCGGCCCGGAAAAAACAGGATGGGTCGCGAAGGCGTAGACATCGCGCGCGCCTTGCTCGATGACTGCCTCAGCGCCCTTGGTCAGGGTGCCGGCGGTATCGATCATGTCGTCGTAGAAGCAACACGTGGCGCCTTCAACGTCACCAATAACCGTCATGCCCGCGACCTTGTTGGCTTCCTCGCGGCGCTTATCGATGACCGCGAGATCGACGTTGAGACGCTTGGCCATGGCGCGCGCGCGCTCAACGCCGCCAGCGTCGGGTGAAACCATCATGATCTCGCCGTCGATCTGCCGCAATCGCTGAAGCGCAACGGGTGCGGCGAACAGATGGTCGACGGGAATGTTGAAGTAGCCCTGAATCTGGCCAGCATGCAGGTCCATGGCCAGAATCCTGTCGGCGCCTGCCGTGGTAATCAGGTCGGCCACGAGTTTGGCCGAAACGGGCACTCGTGGAGCGTCCTTCTTGTCCTGGCGGGCGTAGCCGAAGTAGGGAATCACGGCCGTGATGTTGTGTGCCGACGCGCGTCTTGCCGCATCGACCATGATCAACAATTCCATGAGATTGTCGTTGACCGGCCGACACGTGGACTGGATCAGGAAGACCTCCACACCGCGCACGTTCTCGCGAATCTGGCAGTTCACCTCGCCATCCGCGAACGCGGTCACCGAAATATCGCTCAGATGCACGCCCATCGCGGACGCGATGGAGACAGCGAGATCTGGACAGGAATTGCCTGCGAAGACCTTGATTTTGCGATCGACGATCGACATGGCGGGTCGTGCTGAAGTTAACGGCCGGACTGAAGGGACTCTGCGGGGGACGCCTAAAAGCTGGGGCGGCAGGATTCGAACCTGCGAATGCCGGAGCCAAAGTCCGGTGCCTTGCCTGACTTGGCGACGCCCCAAGTCTCTGTATGGACGCAGTGAGCCTGCCGTACGGATGGACCTGGGGCAGAGATCGGGCTACGTCTGAAGCGAGCGAAAGTTTACTACTCCGAATCGCGCGGCGCTGCCCTCTGGAACAAGCCGCCCTCGGCGGCCAGTTCGCTCAGCGGGCGGACCTCGAAGCCAGGCGGCACCTGAACAGCGAAGGGATCCGACGAAAAATCGGGGTTCACCGTCGGCGCGCCGCTCAATCGCAGCTCGATGCCATAGCCGTCCGGCTCGACCTCGAGCCTCAACACATCGGGCGCTGGCGGCTGAGCGAGCCATGAACTCAGCGTGGCTGTCACTGTGCCGCGCGCGTCCGGGCCGCCGCGAACGATACGATCGAAGCGCTGCGTCACCGGATGGAGCCAGGCGCGGGTTCCCGAAAGGGTCTCGACACGAATGCGCCTGGCATCGGCGTCCCAGGCCGTGGTGACGCCGCTCCGCTCACCGTCGGCGATGCCGTAGCCGAGAAGCACCGCCGCGGCGTCGGCAGCGGAAAGATCCAAACCGAGCGCACGTTCGAAAGCTGTGCCCGTTGACGGCCCCCGATACACGACACGGTCTTCAACGAAGACCAACCCCACCTCGCGCTCGTTGGCCCGCAGCGACACCTGGATCGCTCCGGTCGGGGCGAGCACCGAGATGTCGAGGTCGGCGGGCCGACGGACCAGAATGAACAGATCGGCGCTACCGCGCCCGATCCCCCTGGAGACGCGCATGGCGTAGGAACCGGCAAGACCCTGCAGTTGTTCCCACTGCACCAACGCCGGATCGACGAAGGCTTCGGGATCGGCCTGCGCACGGGCGGCCACGTCGGGATGGTCGCTGGTCCAGCGATGCCCCGAGCAGCCACTCAGCGCCAGCGACGCGAGCGCAGTAAGCGCCAGCACGCCGACTGTTGGCCAGGCTGTGGTTCCGGGCTGCATGCGACCACCCTACCCGTCGCAGCCTTATAATGTCGAACCTCGCGGAGCGCCGGGCCACCCGCGTTTTGTCATCCACGAACTCGCCCCGCACAGGTTCACATCGCCGATGACCGACACCACAGCCAGCGCGCCGATGACCGGTCGCCAACTCGCCCGCGACCTTGCCGACGTCGACCCCGTCGTTGCCGAGGCCATCCGCCACGAAACCGAAAAGCAGACCCACAAGCTGGTCATGATCGCCTCCGAGAACTACTCCTCGGAAGCCGTGCTGCAGGCGGGCGGCTCGGTAATGTCCAACAAGTACGCCGAGGGCTATCCTGCCAAGCGCTACTACGGCGGCTGCGAATTCGTCGATCTCACCGAGAACCTCGCCATCGATCGGGCCAAGGAGCTGTTCGGCGCCGAACACGCCAACGTTCAGGCGCACTGCGGCACGCAGGCGAACATGGGTGTGTACTTCTCCGTGCTCGAGCCTGGCGACACCTTGATGGGCATGGACCTGCCGCACGGCGGCCATCTGTCGCACGGTCATCGGCTGTCGTTTTCGGGCCGCCTCTACAACATCGTCACCTATGGAGTCGATCGCGAGACCGAGCTGCTCGACTACGACGCCATGGCGGAGGTCGCCGAGCGCGAGCGGCCGAAGCTGATCGTCGTGGGTGCGTCGGCCTATCCGCGCCATATCGACTTCGAGCGCTGCCGTGAGATCGCCGACTCGGTCGGCGCCTACCTGCACGCGGATATCGCACACCCGGCAGGGCTGGTCGCCGCCGGCCTGCACCCGAACCCGTGCCCGGTGGCCGACTTTGTCACCACGACCACGCACAAGACCCTGCGCGGGCCGCGTGGCGGCCTCATTCTCTGCAAGCAAGAGCATGCCAAGGACCTGGACCGAAGCGTCTTCCCTGGCATCCAGGGCGGCCCGTTCGAGCATTTGATCGCCGCCAAGGCGGTTTGCTTCGGAGAGGCGTTGACGGACGGATTCAAAGCCTACGCGGCCCAGATCATCGCCAACGCCAAGACGCTGGCGGCCCACCTCGCCGAGGGCGGTTACCGCATCGTTTCCGGCGGCACCGACACCCACCTTGTCCTGGTCGATGTCGGCCTCAAGAACATCACCGGCAAGGACGCCGAGGCCTGGTTGAACAGTGCCGGCATCGTGGTCAACAAAAACACCATTCCGTTCGATGAACGCTCGCCGTTTGTAACCTCCGGAGTGCGCATCGGCACGCCGTCGGTAACCTCGCGCGGGCTCACCGAGGAACACATGTCCACGGTCAGCAGGTGGATCATCCGCGCGCTCGAGTGCGACGGCGACGAGTCCACCTTGGCCGAGATCGCCGCCCAGGTGCGCGGACTCTCAGACGCATACCCGATCTACGACTGGCGGCTCTAGCTAGCGCGGCGGCGTCTTGATCTCGTCGGCAATACCGTCGCCATCGGTATCGGTCTGGATCGAGGTCAACTCACCATCCTGGCCGTAGTTGAGCCAGCGATCAGCCTGCCCGGTCGCATTGGTGTCGTAAGCCACGCGCTCGAGCAAACCGGCGGCGGCATAGGTCGACCAGATGTCGGGCTCGCCGTCGCCAGTGGAATCTTCGCGACTCTCGGTAACGGCGCCGTCTTCACCTAGATCGAACCATTTGTTGACCTGGCCATCGTGGTTCTCGTCGACACGACGGCCCACCAGCACGTTGCGCTCGTACTCCTCCCATTTATCGGCTGCGCCGTCGCCATTGGTGTCGTAGGCGGCCTCTTGCAGGGTTTCGCCGTCATCGGCAATCACTACCCACAGATCGACGTTACCGTCGGCCGTGGTATCGGCTTCGCCACGCATGTTGACGGGCTTGTCGTCGACGATGTCCGTGTAGATGTAGAGAACGTCCTCGGTGCCGTCGTTGTTGACGTCGCGGGTGATCACGTCGATGGGTAGCTCTTCGCCCTCCGGCAGGTCATCGAAGAGCGGATCGCCCGCCTCCTCGGCGCCACCACAGGCCGCCATCATCACGGCCATCGTGCCGCCGGCGATGTACTTCGTGACGTACCCCGTGAATGCTCTCGACACCGCTCCACCTCCTCGCCATTTGCATCGGCGCGCTACGAAGTTGCCCGGCTCAGCGCAGGCTACCATGAGCCTCGATACGGTCAACAGAGAACGCCCGAATCCGGGCTGACCGGGTCTGCTGGCGGTGTCTGCTAGACTGGCCGGGCTGCCGCCGCGGCGGGGCAAAATCAGGGGTAATGCCGCGGCGCAAACCGATCTTCTTGGGGAGGCAACGATGAAGATCTTTCTGGATACCGCCAACATCGACGAAATCCGTGTGGCGGCCAAGACTGGAATTCTCGACGGCGTAACCACAAATCCATCGCTGATCGCCAAGGAAGGCAAAGCCTTCGAGGACGTGATCGCGGAGATTTGCTCGCTGGTGGACGGACCGATCAGCGCCGAGGTCGTCTCGACCGAGACGGCCGGCATGATCTCCGAAGCACGGCACCTGGCCGGCCTGCACGACAACATCGTGGTCAAGGTGCCGCTTACCCGCGAGGGCATCGGGGCCGTCAGTGTGGTCTCGCAGGAAGGCATTCGCACCAACGTCACGTTGTGCTTCTCGCCGTTGCAGGCACTGGTAGCCGCCAAGGCCGGCGCCACCATGGTCTCGCCCTTCACCGGCCGCCTCGATGACATCGGTCACGATGGCATGGAGATCTGCTCCGAAATCGTGCAGATCTACGAGAACTACGGCTACACTACCGAGGTTCTCGTGGCGTCGATCCGAAGCCCCAAGCATGTGCTGGAAGCGGCGCTAATGGGTGCTGATATCGCCACGATTCCGCCCAAGGTGTTCGACACGATGTTCAATCATCCGCTGACCGACAAGGGACTCGCGGCCTTCCTCGCCGACTGGGAAAAGGCCGGCGACGCGGTAACCGGCGCCGTCCCCGCCGGCAGCGACTAGCCGCGCGGCCGTGTCCTACGACGACCCTACCGGCGAACTCGCCCGGCGTAAGGCGGAGGCGCGTGCGGGTGGCGGTGAAGCCCGCATCGAGCGTCAGCACGAACTGGGCAAGCTGACCGCCCGCGAACGGCTCGATTTCCTGTTCGATCCCGAGTCGTTCAACGAACTCGACATCCATGTGAAGCACCAGTGCCGCGACTTCGGCATGGATGCGAAACAGATCGAGGGCGACGGCGTGGTCTCGGGCTTTGGCCGCATCGACGGCCGCCTCGTGTACGTGTTCGCGCAGGATTTCACCGTGTTTGGCGGCTCGGTGTCGGAAGCCAATGCCTGGAAGATCTGCAAGGTCATGGACCTCGCCATGGAGGCGGGCGCGCCGGTAATCGGACTGAACGACTCCGGCGGCGCGCGCATCCAGGAGGGCGTTGCCTCGCTCGCGGGCTACTCGGAGATCTTCCTTCGCAACACGCTGGCCTCCGGCGTCATCCCGCAGATTTCGGCGATCATGGGCCCCTGCGCCGGCGGCGCCGTGTACTCACCCGCCATTACCGACTTCGTCGCCATGGTCGAGGACACGTCGTACATGTTCCTGACCGGCCCCGACGTCATCAAGACGGTGATGCACGAGGACGTCACTGCCCAGGACCTCGGCGGCGCCAGTGTGCACAACAGCAAGAGCGGGGTGGCCCACTTCGCGGCTGCCGACGACCGTGCGTGCCTGGCGCTGATCCGCGAACTGCTCGGCTATCTGCCCTCCAACAATCGCGAGGACGCGCCGCGCGTCGAACCCACCGACGATCCGCGCCGCGCCGATCCCGAACTCGACGAGATCATCCCGAACGATCCGAATCGCCCCTACGACATCGTGCAGGTGGTTGAACGTGTGGTCGATCACGGCAAGTTCCTGCAGGTCCAGGAGGCCTTCGCTCGTAATATCGTCGTCGGCTTCGCACGGCTGCACGGCATGCCGGTTGGCATCGTCGCCAACCAGCCCGATCATCTGGCCGGGACGCTCAACATCGATGCCTCGCTGAAGGCCGCCCGGTTCGTACGGTTCTGCGACGCCTTCAACATTCCGCTGGTGGTATTCGAAGACGTCCCCGGGTTCCTCCCCGGCACGACACAGGAGTTCGGCGGCATCATCAAGCACGGTGCCAAACTGCTGTACGCGTTCGCCGAGGCCACCGTGCCCAAGCTCACTGTGATCACGCGCAAGGCGTACGGCGGCGCCTACTGCGTCATGGCCTCCAAGCACATCCGCACCGACGCCAACTTCGCCTACCCGAGCGCCGAGATCGCGGTGATGGGTCCGGAGGGCGCCGTGAACGTGTTGTTCCGCCGCGAGCTGGCCGCCGCCGATGACCCCGACGCGCTACGCGCTGAGAAAGTGGCCGAGTTCCGGCAGCGCTTCGCCAACCCCTACGTGGCCGCCGAGAAGGGCTGGATCGATGCTGTGATCCAGCCCCACGAGACCCGGCCGCGGCTGATTCAGGCACTGCTGGCGCTCGACACCAAGGTCGATCGCAACCCGCCCAAGAAGCACGGCAACATCCCGCTGTAGCAGCGAGATCGCACCGCCGTGAGGCGGCGCCGCTAGCAGCCCGCGGACGAAACCTCCGACCGCGCCAGCGCGAGATCAGCGTCGACCATCATCTCCACCAAACCCTGGAAATCAACCTGAGGTTTCCAGCCGAGTTCTTCGCGGGCGCGAGACGGATCGCCGAGCAACAGATCTACTTCTGAGGGCCGATAGTAGCGAGGGTCGATCGCCACCAGGACCCTGCCGTCGGGCCCCACGCCTTCGGTCTGCTCGCCCTCGCCACGCCAGCTGAGCGGCAGATCCAGCCGCGCAAAGGCATGTTCACAGAAGGCACGCACGGTGTTGGTCTCGCCCGTGGCGAGCACGTAGTCGTCGGCCGTGTCCGCTTGCAACATGCGCCACATCCCCTCTACGTAGTCGCCGGCAAAGCCCCAATCGCGTTGGGCGTCGAGATTGCCGAGACGTACCTGATCCTGGGTGCCGACCTTGATGCGGGCAGCGGC
>JAJCXS010000041.1 GCA_029263335.1 Acidobacteriota bacterium
GCTTCGGATTCCGCGCGGTGCTTCGCTAGTCGAAGTTCCGTAGGCTCACCTCGGTGAGCTGAAGGAAGAAGAGATCGCCCCCCGGGACTTCGGTCCTGGGGGGCTTTTTCTGTCTTCAGGTATCGAAGGAGAAGGGCGGACGTACACCCCTCTCTGCGTGCGGTCACCGCTTGGTGGCGTGTTCCGTCTGCCTTGCTCTCGCGTCTTGTCTCAGGACACGGGGCCTCACTGCAGGCGATGCACGCTGAGAGGGGTGGTGACCCGCCCTTCCGGGGCACCGAGTCAGAAACGCAGCCCGGGGCGGAAGGGGGCGTTTCTGAACTTGTGGTCGGCGGGAACGGGGCGGGTGTCCAGACAGGTGTTGCGGGGCCGTAGTAACCTAGAGATTACGCTCTTGGATCAATCTTTCGGAGGACTGTGATGACCCCTCAGAGGCTTGGCGCGCCGCGGCTCGGTGCCCTTTACAGCAGCGTTCGGATGCTCGGCTACGCCCTCGCCACCGTTGCTTTGGTGACGTTCTTCGCATCGCCGGCCGAGGCTCAGGTCGCGACGGGCAAAGGGCGCTTGAGCGGTATTGTCATGGATCTGGACGGTAACCCGATCGAGGGTGCCAAGGTCGTGCTTACCCATCTGGACACCGGCAGCTCGTGGGAAATCATCACCGATGATGAAGGGCGCTGGCTCAAGGGCAACATGGGGCGCGGGCAGTGGAACGTCGACTTCATTGCCGAAGGCTATCTGCCTGACGGGATCATGGTGCCGGTGCAGGAGATCAACCGGTCCAAGCCGGTCACGACCCATCTAGTGCCCGGCGACGCAGCGGCCGCAGGTGGAGCGGCGCCAACGGGGGCTTTCAGCACGGCGCTGACCAACGCCATCAAGGCAGGCAACGAGCTGGCGCTGGCTGGAGATCATGCCGGTGCCCTGGTGCACTTCGAGCAGGTTCTCGTGGACTTTCCACAGGAAGAGAACCAGTACGCCTACCTGGTGAACATCAACGCGGGCAACTCGGCCTTCGAGCTGGGTGATATGGCCAAGGCGAAGATGTTCTACGAGCGCGTTGTGGCAGGCGATCCGACCAATACCGAAGGCCGCATGGCGCTTGCCAAGGCCGCGATGATGGAACGCGACCTGGGCACCGCCCTGACGCATCTTGCCGAGATCGATCTGGAGCAGATCCGCGATCCTCTGGTGTTCTACAACATCGGCAGTTTGCTATTCGAGCAGGGCCAGTCGGCCGAAGCGCAGGGTTATTACGAGGGCGCGATCGAGCGCAATCCCAATTTCGCCGACGCCTACATGCAACTGGCGCTCTGCTTGATCCAGCAGGGGCAGATGGCCGAAGCCAAAGCGCCGCTGGAGAAGGTCATCGAACTCGACCCGACCTCGCAGAACGGCGCCCTGGCTCAGGACTTTCTGAACAGCATCGGCTAGCCGCGTTGCTGGCCGGAGACAAAGGATGAGACTGCACCTGGCCCTGGTCGGAGCCCTGCTCGCGTCGTCTGGCTTGGTGCCTGGGGCGCTGGCTGCGCAGGAAACGCGTACGCCTGTTCTGCTGGTCACCATCGACACGCTGCGACAGGATGCTCTGGGGGTGTATGGCGGGCGCGCCGACGCTCCGGCGTTAGGTGCGCTGGCGCAGCGAGGGGTACGCTTCGAGAACGCGGTGGCACATGCCGTGATGACGCTGCCGTCGCATACTTCGATTCTCACAGGCCTCGATCCGAGTCGGCACGGCGTGCACGACAACCACGGGTTCCGTGCCAGCGATGTGCTCGACACCTGGGCGGAGCGCATGCAGGCCGAGGGCTACGCCACCGGCGCTTTTGTCGGAGCGTTTCCGCTCGACTCGCGTTTCGGCCTGGCCCAGGGATTCGATGTCTACGACGACTTCTTCGGCAGTGCCGGGGACAGCAGTTATCTGATGCCGGAGCGCCCGGCGTCCGACGTTGTCGCGGCGGCCCGTCGTTGGATCCGCGGTGAACGCGACTCCTGGTTCGCGTGGGTACACGTTTACGACCCGCATGCGCCGTACGATCCGCCGCCCCCGTACGACGAGCAGTATGCGGACGATTTCTACGCGGGTGAGGTCGCCTATACCGATAGTGCGCTGGCGCCATTGCTGGCCGACGCCGAGCGCATGGGCGCATTGATCATCGTTACTTCCGACCACGGAGAGGCCAGGGGCGACCACGGCGAGCTGACGCATGGCGTGCTCGCCTACAACTCGACGATTCGGGTGCCGCTGATCGTCGCCGGCCCCGGCGTTGCGGCCGGTGTCACCACACCGAAGCGCGTGGGCCACGCCGATATTCTGCCGACGGTGCTGGAGCGCCTCGGACTCGATCGCGGCTCCGCTCAGGGGAGTTCGTTCAACGACGTGCTCGAGTCCGGCGCTGATCAGGGCATCGGCTCTGATCTCATCTATTTTGAAGCGCTCACGCCGAATCTGACCCGCAACTGGGCGCCATTGCGTGGCGCGTTTCGCGGCGACTGGAAGTTCATCGACTTGCCCCTGCCGGAACTCTACGATGTAACGGCGGACCCGGGCGAGGTCACGGAAATGTCGCGTTCGCGGGGTTCGGTGATGGTGGACCTGGATCGCGCGCTGCAGGCTCATCTCGAGGGTGCGCGGGCGGTGGACGCGCCATTGGCAGAGGACCCGGAGACGATGCGCATTCTGAGCGCCCTGGGGTACCTGGGCGGCAACGCCAGCGGCGGCTCTCGCGAGTACGGCCCGGAGGACGATCCCAAGAACCTCGTGTATCTGGATGAGATGGTTCAACAGGCGGTCCGCGAACTCGAGGCGGGAGCGTATGACCTGGCGATACCGCGGCTGGAGAGTGTTCTCGAGGTCCGCCCCGACTTCGTTTCCGCCGTCCTCAAGCTGGCGACTGCGGAGGCAGGCCGTGGCGATCGCGACGCGGCGATCGCGCGATTGCAGGCAGCTGCCGAGCAGGACTGGGCTACCCCTCATCTGCGTCGGGGGCTCGGCGTTTATCTTCAGGGCGCGGGGCGCGTGGATGAGGCAATCGTGGTGTTGCAGCAGGTGATCGAAGAGGATCCGTTCAATATCGAGGCCATGAATGTTCTGTCGTTGGCCCATCGCGACGCCGGTCGTCCGGACGAGGCTTTGCGCCAGATCGACGCCGCCCTGCAACTCGATCCGACATACGCCGATCTGCACGTGAATCGTGGCGAATTGCTCCTGCGGGCCGGTAGGCTCGACGATGCGCGCCAAGCCCTCGAGCAGGCGCTCGCCTACGATCCACGCCTTAGCAGCGCCCACAACATGCTCGGCAAGATCGCGTTCGATCAGCAACGCCTGGACGAAGCTTTCGAGCACTGGCGCACGGCCATCTCGCACAACCCCAACGACTTGCTGGCGATGCGCAATCTGGGCATCGAACTGGTGCGCGCCAATCGCTTCGCGGAGGGCGTCAAGGTCCTCGAACAGCTCTTCGCCGCGGTGCCGGAGGGCCTCGAACAGGCGAACGGGATCACGCAACTCCGCGACATGGTGGAGCGAATCAAGCGCGATCAGGGGATCCGCTAGCGCGAGACAACGAGGCCCAGGGGTCGGTGCGGAGTCCGACTAGTCGGTGCCTTCAGGTAACTCTGCGGCGCGTGCTCGTGCCGCGATAGCCTCTTGCTCCTCGCCGCGGGCGTCGTAGATCACGGCCAGTGCCGACCACACGCCGCGACTCCCGGGGGCGAGCTCTGAGGCTGCCAGTAGCTGCTCCAAAGACTCGTCCAGGCGACCCTCGTTGAGAAATACCTGCCCCCGGAGGACGTAGACCTGTGCTCGTCCGATTACCCCAATGCGCAGCTGGTCGACCTCGGCACCGCGTTGCACGTTCAGTCGGCGCTGGTATTCGGCGAGGGTCTCGCGGCCTTCGTCGACTTGCCCGAGCTTGAGCTGGGCCTGGCCGCGGAGGTACTGCGCCTCGATCAGGTTCGGGTCGATGCGGATCGCCTCGTCCAGGGCCTCGAGAGCTTCTTCGTTGCGCCCCTGCCGAACTCGCAGCCGGCCGGTTGCCAAAGCGACCGGCGCAACAGCCTGCCTGGTGCCGCGGGCAATGAGCAGATTGCTCTCCGCCGCCTCGAGATCGCCCTGCACCATATAGACCTTCACGGCGGCGAGAATCGGCGCCGGGTCGCCTGGCATGGCGGTGATCGCGGCCTGGAAGTCCTCCAGCGCGTCGTCGAATCGATTCAGGTTGAATCGTGCTTCGCCGCGCAGATAGTGGGCTTGACCGAAGCTCGGGCGGCCAGCCAGCACGCGGTCGTACTCTTCCTCCGCGGCCGCGAACTGTTGCTGCCGGCTGAGAGTCTGTCCCAGCCTGAAACGAACATCGGGATTATCGAGGCCAAGGTCGATCGCCCGGCGCAGGGCGCTCTCGGCCTCGTCGCGAATGGCGATTTGGCTGTACGCGCGGGCGAGCGCCAGCCACACTTGTGCCCGCTCCGGTTGTAGCTCCAGGACGCGGCGGTATAGCGCAGGCGCCCTGACCAGATAATCGACGCGATCGGAGTCGATATAGAGCTGCGCGAGGATCATGTGCGGGAACGGGTCGTCCGGGTCGAGTTGCACGGCCTGTTCGACCGCGTCGATCGCACCGGCAGTATCGCGGTTCGCCCGGCGGGCAAGAGCCACGTCCAGTGCCAATCGCCCGTCGTCGGGAGCTATCTGCCAGGCGCGTTCGAAGGCCTTCTGCGCCTGCTCGGGGCGGTTCGACTCGCGAAACGCCACGCCGAGCTGGGCGTGCAGTAACGGATCGGTGGTGTTGAGGCCCGCGGCATGCGTCAACGGCGCCACGGCAGCGCTGAACTTTTCCTGCCGCATGTAGAGATCGGCCAGGTTACGGAACGGCTCGGCCCACTCGGGGTCCGACTGCATGGCGCGTTGAAAGGCAGACTCGGCGTCCTCATCGCGACCGACCTGCCCATAGAGTTGGGCGAGCAGGTTCAACCCGTCGGCGTCGGTGTCGTCCAGGCTGACACCCGCTTCAGCCTCTACGATGGCCTCAGCCAGTAGACCCTGCCGCGCCAGTCCCAGCGCAGCGACGAAGCGCTCGCGCGCCTGAGTTTGGGCGCCTTCCGACGGCGCCGGTTCCTGGGCTCGCGCCGAAGTGGTCGCGGCGGATGCCATGGAGACAGCAGCACAGGAAAAGACGAGTCCCATCAGGATGGTGATAGTCGGCACCCTGCCACGAACTGCGGATGGCCTTACAAGCGACTGCGACGAGCTGAACATTAGAGACACGATTCCATTAGTCACGGCCCATGAGCGGGCGCGAAGCCACGATGCCTCGCCCTTCGATTATCAGCAGGGCTTGATCGGCATCGACGTTCTCGATGCGTTCATCCTCGCCGCCCGGCCAGCGTAGGCGCAAGTCCACGCGCTGCCAGTCGGCAAGTCCGACGTACAGCTCGTTGACCGATTGGGAAACATAGGACGTCGAACTCTTCGACTCCAGGTGTTGGCGGTACTCGCGTCCGCCGCTGTCGCGGGCGATCACGGTGACGCGAGCTCCGAAGCCGTCGCGGTTGGTGACACGGCCGCGCAGCCGCAGCACAAGCCGGTGGCTGGCGCGCGGTGTCGTATTGCGCAGCAGGTGCGGTGAGGCGTCGATATTGCTGACCAGAAGATCGGGCCAGCCGTCGCCCTCGATGTCCCCTGCCGCCATGCCGCGCGAGACACTCACCGACGTGAAGGCGCTGCCGGCCTCTGCGGTAACTTCGCGCAGAAGAGATGACGTGCTCGCATCGTTTTGCTGCCAGCGTTCGCGTCGCTGATTGAGAAACACCTGGTTGGGCTGGGCATACTGCGCGGCGGTGTCGAGCGCATGTCCGTTGGCAACGAAGACATCGAGATCGCCGTCGCCGTCGGCGTCGACGAAGACGATGCCGAAGCCGAGCGTCATCGCCGTCGGGCCTCCCACACCGATCGAGAACGAGTCCTCGGTGAAGAATCCGGGCGCCAGCGCGCGATACATGTTCACCGGCTGTTGCTCGTAGTTGGTGACGCCGATCTCGGGAAGACCATCACCGTCGAGATCGCCGGCATCCACGCCCATCCCCGACTGAGGTAATCCCTGCACACCGAGGCCGGCACCCGACATCAGGCCGACATCCTCGAATTGCAGCTGGCCACGATTCATGTAGACGAAGTTCCGGGTCGCATCGTTGGCGACGTACAGGTCCGGCAGGTCGTCTTCGTCCAAATGGGCGATCACGACGCCGAGGCCCTTACCGTCCGTGGCATTGGCCACGCCGGCCGCGGCGGCCACGTCTTCGAAGCCGTTCCCACCGAGATTGCGGTAGAGGATGTCGCTGACTCCCTCGAACAGATCTGGCGTGCAGTATCCCCGCCGATCATTGGCGACATCGCCGCAGACCCGAGCCAGCGTCTGGTCATAGACCAGGTAGTTGGCGATGTAGAGATCGGGAAAGCCGTCGTGATCGAGGTCTCCCCATGCGGCGCTCGTCCCCCAGCGCTCGTCGCCCAGGCCGAAGGAGCCGGTAACATCGGCAAAGGTGCCATCGCCATTGTTGCGGTAGAGAACGTCGGCACCGTAGTTGGTGACGTACAGGTCGACGAAGCCGTCCGCGTCGAAGTCGGCGGCGGCAGCCCCTTGCCCGAAGCCACGGTTTCCGATGCCCGCGTCAATGCCTTGGTAGCGACCCGTCGCCGTCGCGCGATAGTAGGTGTTTCGCCCGGCCTCAGGCCGTGGGGAGGCGAGAGGCGCGATGTCCTCGTACAGGCCGCTGTCGACCAGGTAGATGTCACCGCGGCCGTCGCCATCGAAGTCCTGCCACAGCACGCCGCCGCCCATTGTTTCGGGCATGTGCTTCTCGGCACTACGTCCTGAAAAGTGGACGAAATCTATGCCGGCCGCTGCGGTCACGTCCGCGAACCGGATGGCGCTGGTCGCCTGCCCTGTCGCTGTCACGGCGACAGCCAAAGCGACACAAAACGTTATCGTAGGGACTGCCAGGGTCGTCCAGGCCGGGCGCTGGCGCGTCCCACTATCATATAATTGCACCGTTCAAACCTCTTCCGTCTCGCAGGGATTATCCCATCCGGGACACGACACGTACCCAATCATGCGACAGCGGCCAAACATCTTCTCCCACCGACGACTCGTGCGGCTGTCGTCATCTCTTGTTGCCGTCATCGTGCTCGCCGCTCTTGCGTGGCCGGCCGAGGCGCAACTCAGTCGTTCGCGTAAGGCGTCGCTCGAGGGATACGAGGAGGTCGACCTGTCGGAGGTCGATCCGCGGTACGAGAAGTGGCTGACGGAAGAGGTCGGCCATCTGGCCACGTTCGAGGAGGAAGACATCTTCCGCCGGCTGCAGACGGACATGCAGCGGGACTCGTTCATCGAGAAGTTCTGGCTACAGCGCGATCCGACGCCCGGTACGCCTCGCAACGAGAATCGCGATGAGTGGTACGAGCGACTCGCCTACGTGAACAAGTTCTTCGGCCGCGGCACCTCGCTCGATGGCTGGCAAACCGATCGCGGCGAAACCTACATGACCCTGGGCGCGCCGAAGGCGAAGTATCGGTACCCCAGCGACATGCTGACGTATCCCGCCGAGGTCTGGCTCTATTCCGCCGACCCGGACCTCGGGCTGCCGCCGTTCTTCTACATGATGTTCTACCAGCGCTATGGATCCGGCCAATACCGCATCTATAGTCCGCTCTCGGACGGACCCAAGAAACTGCTCAACGGTGCCGGCACTCAGGAGATCGAGAACCGTCGCAACCAGCGCCAGTACACGACCGGCGGCTATGGGTACAACCCGGAAGGCTTCGACGCCGACGCGTATCTGGTGAGGTCGATCCTGGCCGAGATCGACTATGACCTGGCCTCGGCGGCTTTCAGCCTCTTTCCCTCGGACGCTGGTATGGAGATCGGGGTCTCGCCGCTACGGTCGGAGATGCTGCTCGGGCAGGTTCAGGGCGTGCGCGACGTCATCATGCCGGACCCGGCATGGGCCTACAACGTGCTCACTGGCACAACCGAGTCGGACGTGAGGTTCGAGACGTTGAAGTTCGACGTGATCGCGCACGGGATCCTCGATTCGGATGGCGAGCCGTTCGTGCACTTCGCGGCCAACGCGTCGGGTGAACACCTGAACGTGTCGAACTACGAAGACGACTTCTACTTCACGCTGGACGCCAATGGCAGCGTTACGGACGACCGTAACAAGGTATTGCAGACCTTCGAGATGAACCTGACGGGCGAGCTCGATGAGGAGCAGGCCGCGAGGTTCACGCGCAACGCCTTCGTCTATCTCGACATGGTGCCGACCCTGCCCGGTCCGCAGCGGTTGTCGATGATGCTCGAGAACAAGGCGACCCACACATTCGGTCAGATCGAGGTTGAACTCGATGTGCCGCGTGCCTTTCCCACCTCGGTTTCGCTGGTAGGCCCGATCGTCATGGCGGGTGCGCAGCAGCTGCAAGACTACGATCCGTTCGGCAATCGCTACGCGTTCCAGTACCGTAATGTGGCGATGATTCCGTCGGTGAATCACACTGTGTTTGCCGGCCCACCGCTGAGGGTGTTCCAGCAGGTGCTGTTGCCCAGGGGCCACGACGGCGTGTTGGCGACCCGTGTCGAGATGCGCGATCCGTCCGGTAGCATCGTTCGCTCAGACGATGTGCAGTACGAGGCCGGCTCTGCCGACGAGAACGGTGTCATCGCGCATGTGTGGACCGTCGATACGGCGGGGCTCAGTACCGGTGAGTACGTCCTGCGGGTGACCGCAGGTGACGAGGTTGCCCGCGATCAGGTCATCAAGATCCTGCCTCCGCCCGAGGAGCCTCCGCGCCCGTTCGTCAACGCGCAGCCTGCTCCGCCCGCCACGGACGTGTGGGTAGCGATGGAGCGCGCGCGACAGTATCGGGTGGTCGGCGACGTGGATTCGGCGCTAGTCTGGCTCCGTGACGCGCTCGAACGCGATCCCGGCAATACCGCGTTGCGCGCCGATCATGTGGAACTGTTGAAGTCGGCGGGCCTGTACGAGGAGCTCATCCAGGTCCTCACTCCGGCGGTGGTCGACGACCCGAACAATCCCGAGCTGATGCTCGACCTGGCGAGCGCGCACGCCGATGCGGGCGAGCATTACGATGCCATCCGCTATTATGAGCGCTCACGAATGGAGTTGAAGCAGGACTCTCCTGACGTACTCAACGCCCTCGCCAACGAATACCTTGCTGACGAGCAGACGGATAAGGCGCGACAGTTGCTCCAGCTCTCCTTGGAGTTGGACGCTGATCAGCCCGAGATCCAGCAGATGCTCGGCCGCCTAGCTGCTCCGGTGACGGACTCGCACTCGTAAGCGCCGCGCACCGGGGCTACAGACCAGGAGCCCCGATGTCCTACCTCGTCAAGACCCTCCGTACGCTGTGCGTTCTGGCGCTGGCGCTCGTCTTCGCGGCACCCGCCACGGCGCAGCAAGTTGTGCAGCAGGCCGTTCCGATGCCGGCTCCGCAGGCCCTTCTCTCGCCCGAGGCAACGGCGGCATTGGAGGCAGCGTTGGCCGGCGAGATGGCCGGCGATCTACCTCTGCTCGGACGTGGGTTCCTGTTTCCGTCGATGCAGGGAGGCGGCACGTTGCTGATGATGGGGTTCCGCCTCGGCGAGAGCGGCCTGATGTTTGGCGCCGACACTGCGGCCGTTGATGCCGCCCAGGATGCCGCTCCGGCGGGAACGATGGCACCCGAAACGGCTGGCGTGGAGATCTTCGGCTCCGTTCGTGCGGCTGGCGTGGAGGTCCGACGGATCGGTACGACGGCCAAGATTCCCAAGGCGACCGGGGACGGTGCCCACACCGCGACCTTCAGTTTTGGCGACACGCTGCCGGCAGGCTCCTACGAGATTGTGTGGGGTGTGCGCGATGTCGTCAGTGGCAAGGCGGCCATGCGTCGCGATGCTCTCGAGGTGCCCAACTTCATGACTGGCGGCCTGCAAACCAGCAGCGTGCTGATGGTCGAGGGCAATCCGATGCAGGCCCCCGGGGTCTTCCAGCCCAATTCCGTGTACCACGGCGTACGCATTTTGACCGCGTCCTTCATGGACAACCTCACGCATGAGTTCTCGAAGTCGACGCCGTCGGTCATGCTCGTATTCCTCGTCAGCGGTGCGCAGTCCGATGCCACGGCGCAGGCGCCGAGCCTGGAGCTCGAATACCGCATCCTCGACAGCGCCGGCGAGCGCATCTGGCGGGCGCCGCCGCAGGCGCTCCAGCGCGCCACGGTCGGCCAGCAGATTCCGCTCGGGCAGATCAACGTCCTCGAAGCCGGCAACGATTACGTGTTCGAGATCACGGCGAAGGATCTGATCGCCGGTAGTGACACGGTGACGACGGTGCCGTTCCGGATCACGGAGTAGACGGCGCTCGGTCGGCGTGGAATCGGCCGGCTCGGTTCGGAGAATTCCCCTCTGGAGCATGCAACTGAATCCGATGCCGAGACTCCTCGTCGGCTTGCTGGCGGTGGCAGCGCTAGCCTGCTCGCCGTCTCCTGCGCCGACCGAATCAGAACGGCCATTCGCAGCTGAGGGCGCTAACGTCCTGCTGATCACGGTCGATACCCTGCGCGCCGACCGGCTCGGAGCGTATGGATTCGGCGGTGTGGCGACGCCGGTAATCGACGCGCTCGCCACTACAGGCGTGAGGTTCGCCGCCGCGTATTCACCGACGCCGCTGACCCTGCCCGCGCACACCTCGATCATGACCGGCACGTATCCGGTTCATCATGGCGTGCGCGACAACGTCGCCTATGAGGTGCCGGAAGAGATCGACACGCTGGCCGAGATTCTCGCCGGCAGGGGATACCGAACGGGTGCCTTCGTCTCGGCGTTTGTTCTCGACTCGCGGTGGGGAATCGGGCAGGGCTTCGATACCTACTACGACGAGTTCGATACTGGCGGAGAAACTCGCTTTCTCGTCGGTGGAGGGCAGCAGGGACTCGAGCGCACTGCCGACGACGTCGTCGATCATGCCCTGGACTGGCTGCAGGGGAGCGGTGACGAGCCGTTCTTCCTGTGGGTGCATCTGTTCGATCCGCATGCGCCCTACGCCGCGCCCGAGCCGTTTGGGTCTCGCTACGCCGAGGCTCCGTATCTCGGTGAGATCGCCTTCGCCGATTCGCAGGTTGGGCGCCTGGTCGGTCACCTCGACGAGATGGGCTTGCGTGATCGGACCGTCGTCGCGCTGACCGGAGATCACGGCGAGAGTCTGGGGGAGCACGGTGAGGCGCAGCACGGCCTGTTCATCTACGAGGAGACGATGCACGTTCCGCTGATCTTCTCGACGCCCGGAAGTCCCTGGGAGGGAGTCGTGCGTCCCGAACCGGTCTCGCTAGTGGACGTAGCACCGACACTGCTGTCGCTGGTCGGCGCGCCCGCTCTCGAACCGATACAGGGTCGCGATCTGAGCTCGATCTTCGATCCATCGGTCGCAGCGGAGCCGCGGTCGATCCACATCGAGAGCTGGTATGGGCGATTTCACTATGGCTGGAGCGAACTTCGTGGCTTGGTGACCGAACGCCACAAACTCATCGAGTCGTCGGAACCGGAACTGTTCGACTTGCAGCAGGACGTGGAAGAGGAAGTGAACCTCGTCGATCAGCTCAACACCGTGTACTTGCGCCTGCACACCGAACTCGCCGAACTCGAGTCGCAATGGGCGAGTGCCAATCACCCGGCCGGCACGGGATCCGTGGATAGTGAAACGCGTCAGCGTTTGCAGGCTCTCGGTTACGTCGGCAGCGTTCGCGTGATGGACGACGATCCCGATGTGCCGCTGCCGAGCCCGCGTTCGCGCATCCAGGTCTACAACAAGACGTTGGCGGCGCGCGGGGCGATGACACGGCGTCGGCTCGACGACGCCGAGGCGCTGCTGCGCGAGGTCGTCGCGGAGGATGCGGGGGTGCTCGAGGCGCAGCGAATGCTCGGGGAGGTCTACACCCTGCAGGGACGGCACAGCGAGGCGGCCGAGGTCCTGCGGGCGGCCGTACCCTTGAACCCTGACGATCCGGAAGCGCACCTTCTGCTGGCCGATGCCCTGGTTGCGGCGGGTGATCTCGGCGCTGCCGAGAGGTCATTGGAGGCCGCGATCGAATTCGTCGAACCCTCGGCGGAAATTCAACTGACCTTGGGGTCAACCCGTGCGCGCATGGGGGATCTGCAAGGCGCGGCAAGGGCGTTCGAGGATTCACTGGCCCTGGAGCCAGAGTCAGAATACGCGCATTCGGGCCTCGCCCAGGTTCAGCTCGGCATGAACGACACGCGGCGCGCCCGCGAACATGCCCTGGCGGCGCTGGCCGGCGACCCGACGATGCCGCGTGCCCATTTCGTGTTGGCGGAGGTCGCGCGGCGAGAAGGCGATATCGAGGTTGCGGCAAGCGAATACGAAGCCGAGCTGGCCAACGACCCCGGCCACGTCGTGGCACGTTTCAATCTGGCCATGGCGTACCGAGAAATCGGCCGAACCGAAGACGAACGGGTTGCCTTGGGGGAACTCGTGCGGCGAGCACCGGGGTTCCTCCCGGGAAGTTTGATGCTTGGCCGCGCGCTGCTCGAGCAGGGCACGCAGCTGCCTCAGGCACAGAGTCTCGTACAGGATGCCCTCAACGCACCGATCGGCGACCGACAGCGGTTGCTCGGCTATCAGTTGATGGCCGAACTGCGATCGCGGATGGGAGATCGTGAGGGCGCGGCACACTGGTCTAATCTCGGCGCAGCCCTGCGCCGCAAGCTCGAAGGCTAGACACGAGCACGCGTGGCGGCCCTGCAAGCGCCAACTCGCCGCGTCGGAAGGAACGCTCGTCGGCCCGCCGGCGATCATGGTAAGTTCAAGATCTTACGACCGCCGACACCACGCCGGAGCCAGTTGTGCGCCTCGTCGCACATCGTTGATTGAGTTTGCTCCCCGTTCGGCGGATTCACTGCCTCGGTCGGAGATGATCCTTGGAGATCTACGCGCACATTCTGGAGACGCTCGGCAACACCCCCCTGGTCCGCCTCGATCGCTATTGCCCCGACGGGGCGACGGTGGCGGCCAAGATCGAGTCGTTCAACCCCGGCGGGAGCGTCAAAGACCGTATCGGCCTGGCGCTGATCGAGGCCGGTGAGCAGGCGGGGCTACTCGAGCCTGGCGGCACCATTGTGGAGCCCACCTCGGGTAATACGGGGCTGGGCCTGGCCATGGTTGCGGTGTTGAAGGGGTACCGCATGGTCTGCACTGCGGCGGACAAGATTCCAGCAGAAAAGGTCGCCCTGCTCAAAGCCTTCGGGGCGGAGGTTCACCTGTGCCCCACCGGTGTCGAGGCGGACGATCCGCGCTCCTACTACAAGGTTGCCGAGCGCATTCGCGATGAAGAGGGTGCCTACCTGCCGTACCAGTACTACAACCAGGCCAATCCCGAGGCGCACTATCGCACCACCGGCCCGGAGATCTGGCGTCAGACCGATGGGCAGATCACCCATTGGGTGGTGGGTATGGGAACTGGCGGCACGATCAGCGGTACCGCCAAGTTTCTCAAGGAGCAGAACCCGGACGTGCGGGTGATCGGGGTGGACACGGTTGGTTCGGTATACGCCTACTACTCCCAGCACGGGGAACTGCCCCCGGCCGAG
>JAJCXS010000042.1 GCA_029263335.1 Acidobacteriota bacterium
TACATGGCCTCGCGCAGTTCCGAGAGCGTCGCGGTATCGAAGAACTTCCCGGCGAGCATCATCGCGCTGGGAACCCGTAGCGTGGCGAGATCCTCTAGCGGGTTGCTGTTGACCAGGATGAAGTCGGCATCCATACCAGGCGTAATCGTTCCCTTGCGGTCCGCTACGTGCAGCAAGACGGCGGCGTCCGCGGTGGCCGCCCGCAGCGTGGCGTACGGTGACAGTCCAGCTTGCTGTAGTAATCCCATCTCGCGATGCAGGCCTTCGCCGGCGGCCCAGTCCCAGTGTTTCCCCTCGGTTCCGATGGCCAGCGGAACGCCCGCGACGTGCAGCGCCTTGACCGCTCGTTGAGCGAGATCGGTGTCGATCTGTATGCGGGCCCGCTGCGTGTCCGTCATACCTGCCGACCGTTCAACGAACTTCTCCATCCTCATTACACTGAATGCGCCCCCATGGCGCTTCAGATACGCGCGGCGCGAGTCGGTCAGGTAACCGCTCGGGTCGTCGATGAATTCGTTCGTGGCCATCGTGGGGAGCAACATTGGCGTGACTGCGATGCCCGATTCGGCGAGCACCTCGGCCAGCCGGCGAAGACTCGCCGCGTCAGGGGCGTTGCCGAGGATTCCGATGAATTCCAGAACGTGTTCTACGGATGCCAAACCGCTGTTGGCCAACTCCTCGGGCGTCATCTCGCGGTCCGGGATATGTCCCCCAACCACGAGGCCGCGCGCAGCCGCTTCGTCTACTACGGCCTGCAGCGATGCGCGGTCGCGCAACTGGACTACCTTGACGAGGTCGTAGCCGTCGGCGGCGAAAGCGGCAACCAGCTGTCGGCCCTGTTCGGGACTGGTCACGTCGTGACCTTCCTGTTGCGGATTGTCCCCGTCGTAAAGAACCGGGCTGGCCTGGACGATCTCAGGCCCCCTGAGGATTCCCGACCGCACTCCGTCGCGCCAGGCGAGTAAACGGTCAGACCCGATCATGTCGCGCACGGTGGTCACGCCGTGCGCGAGGTACTGGTCGAGGTCTTCCTTGTTGTGGATGTGCACGTGCGAGTTGATGAGTCCTGGCAGGAGGTATCTGCCAGATCCTTCGACCAAGCGGGCGCCAGCGGGCACGTCCAAGGACTCTGGATCTCCGATCGCGGTGATCTTGCCGTCGACAATCAGAACGGAGACCGACTCTAGGATCCGCTCCGAATCCATGGGGAGGACATTCACTCCGTGGAGTAGCACCGCGTCAGAAATATCGGTGATCGTGTTGCATGCCATCGCGCTCAGGGCCAAGAAGACGAGAGCGGCTGAGTGTGTGGGGCGGCGCAGCGTGGTCTCGAGTGCCACGACGAGGCGAGTCTTCATCCTGCTCATGGGTTTCTCTCATGCCCTTCTGGAAGAGGGCGGCTACCGTGCATGGGTGCAGCGTCCAAGATCGCGCAGTCTAGATGCTGCCGTTTCCGCAAGCCCTTTCGGTGAGCTGACCTTTCTCTGACCAATGAGTGCGGCGGTGCAGGGCGCTCACCGACGGCGGCGATGAGGTCGGACCGCCTCGCTCAGATGAGCGTGTCGACCAGAAGTCGGTATCGCGGCTCGTCACGAATGTTGTCGAGGTCGCTGTCGTTGTTGATCCACTCGCGGTGCGCGAAGCCGCCGCGCAGCGACGCCTCGAGGTGATCGAGCGCCACCGAGGGGTCGCTCATCTTCGAGTACAAGCAGGCGAGGCCATAGCGTACGTAGGGGTCGTCGGAGGCGATCGCCAGCACGCGCTCGGCCCATTCGGAGGCTCGGGCGGTGTCGCCCAGGCCAAGGAGTGCGTCGGCTCCTAGATACAGAGCCCGGGTGTCGTTGGGATGAAGTTCCAGGCGCTGCTCGACGTTGCCCAACGCTTGCCGGTATGCGGCCTCGGACTCCTCGGTTCGTCCCAGGCTGGCGGACACAAAGCCGAGCAATCCGTGCGCCTGGTACTCGGCCGGATCGAGTTCGGCGGCGCTACGGAACCAGCAGGCCGCTGCTTCGAGGTTGCCCTGCGCGAAGTAGGTGCGAGCCCGGAAGTAGTGGGCCTCGTAAAGCTGCGGGTTGAGTTCAAGCGCCGTTTCGAAGGCCTGGTCGGCCTCGACAAAATGTTCCTCGAGCGACGCTGCCAGGCCGCGAGCGGCGTGCGCTTCCGCCAGCTCCGGATCGAGCCTCAATGCCTCGTGGCTGGCCCACCGTGCACAGTCGAGATCGGCGGCATCGCCGCCGAAATACATATGCCGGTAGGCGCTGCACTCGGCCATGCCCGCGTATGCGCGCGCGTAGCTCGGGTCCTCGTTGATCGCTCGCAGGAAAAGGTCATAGGCAGCCTGGACGTCGTTGCGCTTCGACTGGAAGAAGCGGCGCCGGGCGCGCAGGCACAGGTCGTACGCTCGAGAGTCGCGGGTGTCGATGCGATCGAGAGCCCGGCGGCCGCGCTCGTCCGGCTCCAATCCGAGCGCCTCGACGATTCGATAGGCCAGCCGGGTGCGAATCTCGAAGATGTCCGCCATTCCGCGCTCGTAGCTGCCCGACCACAGTTCGCTACCGTCGGCGACGCGAACGAGCCGTGCGTCCAGGTGAACCGGGCCTTCGGCCTCGTGCACGCTGCCATGCAGCAGGAACTCGGTCCCGAGGGCATGCGCGAATTCGCGCGTGTGGGAGAACCTCGCCCGTGAGGCAAAGGCTGCAGTGCGCGAGGCGACCCGCAGGCCCTCCACCAAAGACAGGGTGTTGATCAGTTCCGCCGCGATGCCCTCTCCGAGATGGGCCTGGTCGGCACCGTCACTGGTGTCGTCGAAGGGGAGAATTGCGATCGAAACCGCTGGCTTCTCGGATCCGACGTCGCGCACGTGTTGGCACACCGTGGTGGAGGGCAGGAGAGGCTCCCTGGAACCTTGATTGTGCCACTCACTCACAGTGCACGCCATGTACAGCGCGGAGCGCGGCACACAAGGGGCCAACTTCGCACTAGTGTTGCTCCAGCGTCCGCAAGATCGAGCGGGCGAGCCATTCCCAGAAGTTCCGAGGTAGCACGATGATCCCTCGCCTCCGCGCCGTTGCCGTACTCACCATATTGCTCGTCGTTGCAGCGCTCTCCGTCGTCCGGTGCCTGTCAACGCGGATGAGACGGTGGGTTTCGTAGATTAGTGAGCATTCTCCATGGTGACGGGCTTGTTGATCCAGGCCGCGGTGGGCACCGGCGGCGGTTGTGGAACGGAGTTGACGAACCGCTCGGGCCGGGCG
>JAJCXS010000043.1 GCA_029263335.1 Acidobacteriota bacterium
GCAGCACCCCTCCGAGTTCAACCTGGAGCTCAACGGCAGCATCGAGTACCGCATCATCCGCGGCCTCAGCCTCGACCTGTTCGGCGGCATCGAGTCGATCCGCAGTCAACGCTTCCTCCCGCTCGGCGGCGCCAGCGACGAAGATGTCCTACTCGAACGACGCGCCCTCAACACGGACTTCCGCTTCTTCGCCGGCTTCGGAATCCGCTACACCTTCGGCTCGATCTTCAACAACGTGGTCAATGCTCGCCTCGGTCGCAGCCGGCGGGGATTTCACACCATCTTCTAGGCAGAACCGCAGCCAACCCTCAGGGCTACTGCGGCAGCGCCAGTCCATTCAGGCGCTTGCCCGCGGCTCCGCGCCGCTGGCCGGTCTCCGGGTCGATGGTCAACGCCACCCAGGAACCTTCGAAGTTGGCCGGCGGCGACGTTTCCTGGATGTTGAAGCCACGCGCTCGCACGGCGGACAACAGCGCGCTAGAAAAGTCGCCAGCGGTAACACGATGGATCACACCGTCGTCGTTGAAGGTTGCCTGATCGAAGGTAGGAGTAGCCAGCGCCTCGGCCGGCGTCATGCCATAGGCCAACAGGTTCACCAGGCTGAAGAGCGTGGCCGGGTACAGCCCCGACCCGATAGCGCTGCTGGCGGCCACAGGCACGCCACCCCGACTCACGATCAGCGGGTTGTCGGGCGTGGTGAGCCGACCGCCGGGGCCCACTTCGGCGACGCCACGCTGCGCCCAGCAGCCGACGTCGGCGACCGAAACACCATCGATGAACAGGCCGGTGCTGCCCCACAGGTCGGTGTTGATGGTGTGCAGCAGGGCGGCCACGTTGCCGTCGGCATCGACCGTCACCACACCATCGGAGTGACTGCCCGCCATGCGCAGGGCTGCGTGACGGCTCTCGGTGGCCTCGAGCATCGCAGCGAGAGCGTCCTCGGAACTGGTGTAGTGACCGGCGGCGCGCAGCTCTGTCGGGTCGATAGTACCGAGAGCGCCCCGGAGGTGGGCGCCGCCGAGCCCCGGATCACGGGGGCCATGCACCGTGCGGTCGTCGAACTCGAAGCTCACCGGATCGAGCCACAACGGCTCGTAGGCCTTGAGGTCCGCCTCGGTCACCCGTCCGCCGATGCCGCGTACGGCCCGCACGAACTTCCCGGCCCATCCGCGCGAATGCATGTAGGCGGCGCCGTTCTTGGCGAGCTTCTTGAGGGTCCTGGAGAGTGCCGGCTGACGGAACGTCTCGCCAATCGCATACCGGCTACCGTCGGGCTTCAGAAACAGGCGCCGCCCTTCCGGGGTGCTGGTGATATCAGCGAGGCGGAAGTCGATCCACGCCTTCATCACCGGACTGTGCTCGACTCCTTGGCGCGCAAAGTAGATCGCCGGCTTGAAGAGCGACTTGAAGCGCAGGCGGCCGAAACGCTGGTGCGCTTCCTCGATCCCGGCCATGAAGCCGTGGACCAAAACCTGTCGGCCATCGGGCACCCCGCAGGCCGCAATGCCGTTGCCGTCCTCGGCCTCGGGCACGGCCCAGTTGGCATTGAGGTACACCGTCTCGCCGCTGGCGGCTTCGTAATGAACCAACGTCATGCGCCCAGCGAAGCTGACGGTGGCCCCGGCCGCGAGCGTGATCTGCGCCAGCGCGGTGGTAATCGCCGCATCGACAGCAGTGCCGCCTTGCCGCAACGCCTCCACGCCCGACCGCACAGCAAGCGCGCCGGTCGTGCCGACTACCATGCCGGCCGACCCCGTGGCCGGCGGCTTGTCCTGGCCCCAGGCTAACTCCTGCCGGCTGTATTGCTCCAGATCACCGGCCGGCCAACGAGCGGGCGACAGGTTGACGGCCGGTGCCGTGGGCCTCGCGGCGCAGGCGACTACCAGGATGGCGATGATGGCGGCAGTGGCAGCGAGAGGTCGTGGATGCATTCGGCAATCAGCGGTCGATGGAAGGTCGAAACCGGCCGACGCACCTTACACACGGCTTCTTATTCCGTGACCACGTCGTCCTCGGGCGTCACCAGCGTACCCGCAGCGCCGCCCGTTTTCCACGAACAAGCGCTCCGGGAAGGAGTTGCCGAAGGCCGACCTCCGACCTGCAACACCCTTCGTTCAGCAGGGGTAAAATGGCCCCGAGCCGGAGTGGTGAAATGGCAGACACGCGGGATTCAAAATCCCGTGGGCGCAAGCCCGTGTGGGTTCGAGTCCCACCTCCGGTACTAATATTTCCAACAACTTACGGGAATTCGTTGATCTAGAAATTCCTCCCAAGTACCCTTACACAACTCTTACACAGTTTGGGTACTTGGGGGACGAAGTTGACTGGCCACACCATCCTTGGCGGCAAGGTCCATGTCTACCGGCGAAACGGGAGCAGTCTTTGGCAGTGCTCGACCTATCTCGCCGGAAAGAATCGAAGGGTCTCGACCAAGGAAAAGGCCCTCTCAAGAGCCAAGGATTTCGCTGAGGGCTGGTATCTCGAACTGCGTGGCAAGCACCGTCGTGGAGAGGTCAAGAACGAGAAGACCTTTCGACAAGCGGCCAAGCAATTCATGCGTGAATTCGAGGCTCTAGCCGGAGGTTCGCGGAACCCTGAATATGTCCAGGGACACCGCAACAGGCTCCGTGTCCATCTCCTGCCGTTCCTCGGACAGATGGGACTATCCGAGATCACTTCTGGAGTGATTCAGGAGTATCGAATCCATCGTCACGAGAGAGGCATCCAGGAGCGTGGCAAGGCTCCGGCTCGGAGCACACTCCATCAGGAGATGGTTGTCCTTCGGCAAGTCCTGAAGACAGCCGCTCGACATGGCTGGCTTGGGGCTTTGCCTGACATGACTGCGCCCTACCAGGTTGCTGGCAAAGTCGTTCGCAGGGCTTGGTTTTCGCCAACCGAATACAAGCAGCTCTATACGGCCACTAGAAGACGGGCCAAGAAGCCGAAATCAGAGCGCTATCGTTGGCATGGAGAACAACTTCACGACCTCGTGTTGTTCATGGCCAACACTGGCCTTCGTCCCGACGAAGTCATCCGTCTCGAACATCGAGATGTGACCATCGTCGAAGATGACGATTCGGGCGAGACCATCCTCGAGATCGAAGTTCGAGGGAAACGAGGAGTGGGCTACTGCAAGAGCACCACGGGCGCCGTCCGACCCTTTGAAAGACTTTGTGAGAGCGGTGCCTGTCAACGCGGATGAGACGGTGGGTTTCGTAAATTAGTGAGCATTCTCCATGGTGACGGGCTTGTTGATCCAGGCCGCGGTGGGCACCGGCGGCGGTTGTGGGGCGCTGTTGACGAACCGCTCGGGCCGGGCC
>JAJCXS010000044.1 GCA_029263335.1 Acidobacteriota bacterium
GCGCCGCATTCATGGCGCGCTGCCCCCTGTTTCCAGCCAGCAACGCGCACAGGAAACCTACGCATGAAGATCGCCGTTCCCCGGGAAACGAAGGCCGACGAGCCCCGTATCCCGCTGATCCCTGGCGACGTCGGCAAGCTCGTCAAAATGGGCGCGGATGTCGTGATCGAGTCTGGCCTTGGTGCTACCGTCGGCATCGCTGACAGCGCTTACACCGACGCGGGCGCCACCGTCGCCGCCGACTACGCCGGTGTCCTAAGTGGCGCCGACATGGTCCTCCGCCTCAACGCTCCGACCAGCGACGAGATCGCGGACCTGGGCGAGGGCGTGATCCACGTCAGTCATCTCGACCCCTTCTTCAACCAGCCGCTGGTCGAGCAGTTGGCCGGCCGTGGCGTGAAGACCGTTTGCATGGAGCTGATTCCACGCACGACGCTGGCGCAGAAGATGGACGCGCTGTCGTCGCAGGCAAGCCTGGGTGGATACGCAGCCGTGGTTCTGGCGGCCGATCGACTCGACAAGGGCTTCCCCATGATGATGACGCCGGCAGGGACTCTGAGCCCGTCGCGCGTGTTTATCGTCGGTGCCGGCGTCGCGGGCCTGCAGGCCATCGCCACAGCCAAGCGCATGGGCGCTCGGGTGGAAGCCTTCGACACCCGCCCGGTGGTCGAAGAGCAGGTGAAGTCGCTCGGCGCCAAGTTCGTCAAGATCGATATCGGCGATACCGGCCAGACCGAGGGCGGCTACGCCAAGCAACTGACGCCCGAGCAGATCGCCATGCAACAGAAGGGCATGGCCAAGATCTGCGCGCAATCCGACGTCATCGTCAGCACCGCCAAGGTGTTCGGCCGCAAGCCGCCGCTGATCATCACTGAAGAGATGGTGGCTGGCATGAAGCCCGGGTCGGTAATCGTCGACATGGCCGCCTCCGAGCACGGTGGAAATGTCGCCGGCACGCAGGTGAACCAGGAGGTCGTTACGGGCAACGGTGTGTGCATCATCGGCTACGACAACCTCCCCGGTCACGTAGCCATGCA
Organism: Acidobacteriota bacterium; assembly: GCA_029263335.1. Classification (GTDB taxonomy): domain Bacteria; phylum Acidobacteriota; class UBA890; order UBA890; family WLXD01; genus WLXD01. The sequence goes on from JAJCXS010000044.1 coordinate 1,038, forward strand.
CGCGAGCCAGATGTACTCGAGCAACCTGATGAACTTCATCCAGCACTTCTGGAACGAAGAGACGAAGGCGCTCGAACTCAACACCGAGGACGAAATCATGGCGGGCTCGCTCGTCACCAACGACGGCGCCATCACCAGCGACATGCTGCAGAAAGCGTACGCCAGCGCCTAGCGCTCGAACCAACCTAGCCAGGTCAAAACATGGACGCCCAAACGACAGTTTTCCTGCTGTTCATCCTGATGCTCAGCGTGTTCCTCGGCATCGAGCTCATCTCGCGCGTGCCGTCGCAGTTGCACACGCCGCTGATGAGCGGTTCGAACGCCATTTCCGGCATCACCATCGTCGGCGCGGTTCTGTCGCTCTCGAGCGGCAATGAAACCGTCACGGCGATTCTCGGAACCGCCGCCGTCGCCGCCGCGACCGTCAATGTGGTCGGTGGCTACCTGGTCACCGACAGAATGCTTGCCATGTTCCGTAAGAAGGACCAGGGGAAAGGCTGATGATTTCTCCCTTCCTCATCGATATGGCGTACATCGTTGCCGCGGTGCTGTTTGTCTTCGGCCTCAAGATGCTGTCGAAGGCCGACACCGCACGTCGAGGCAACCAGATTTCCGCGTTGGGCATGCTCATCGCGTTGGTCGCGACGCTGCTCTACGGCGGCCTCGACTACACCTACATCCTCGCCGGCCTTGTCATCGGCGGCGGCGTCGGCCTGATCGGCGCCAAGACCGTCGCCATGACCGGCATGCCGGAAATGGTGGCGCTGTTTAACGGCACGGGTGGTGTCGCCTCGCTGTTGGTTGGCTGGGCGGAGTTCCACCAGTCGAGCACCGACATCGCCGCCGGCACGCTGACCGCCTTCAGTTCGTTCACGTTGTTCTCGATCTTCCTGGCGTCGGTCATCGGCGGCCTGACCTTTACCGGCAGCGTCGTGGCCTGGGGCAAATTGTCGGGCAAGTTGCCGGGCAGGCCTTTGCTGTTCCCGGGACAGCAGATCTTCAACGTGCTGCTGCTGGCTGGTGTGCTGGCCGCCGGCATCGCGTTCTCGCTGGTCGGCGATGCGGCCGATCCGCTGATGATGGCGAAGTACGACCTCTATCTGGTGATCGTGGTGATCGGCCTGATCCTCGGTGTACTGGCGGTCATCGGTATCGGCGGCGCTGATATGCCCGTGGTCATCGCGCTGTTGAACAGCTACTCGGGCCTGGCGGCGTGCGCCACGGGGTTCATCATCGTCAACAAGGTGTTGATCGTCTCGGGTGCGCTGGTCGGGGCTTCAGGATTGATTCTCACCGGCATCATGTGCAAGGCCATGAACCGCTCGCTGGCCAACGTGCTCTTCTCCGGCTTCGGCTCGACTTCGAGTGGCGCCGGCAAGAAGAATGAAGGCGAGGCGCGTGTGATCACGGCCGAGGATGCGTACCTCGTCCTCGAGGCCGCGGGCAGTGTGGTCTTCGTGCCCGGCTACGGCATGGCGGTCGCACAGGCGCAGCACGCGGTGCGTGAACTCGGCGACATGCTCGAGGAAAACGGCTGCGAGGTGAAGTACGCGATTCATCCGGTTGCGGGCCGCATGCCGGGCCACATGAACGTGCTGCTGGCCGAGGCCAATGTGCCGTACGAACAGCTGGTCGAGCCGGACGACGTGAACCCGATTATCGAGACCGTCGATGTCTGCATGGTGATCGGCGCCAACGACGTCGTGAACCCCGCCGCGCGCGAGGACGAGGACAGCCCGATCTACGGCATGCCGATCATCGACGCCGACCTGGCGCGCACGACCTTCGTGTTGAAGCGCTCGCTCGGCGCCGGCTATGCGGGTATCGGGAACCCGCTGTTCTTCCGCGACAACACTCGCATGCTCCTGGGCGACGCCAAGGACTCGGTGAGCACCTTGGTGGCGGAGTTCAAGCAGGACTAGCTGAGCCTGCTGAGGCTTTCAGAGGGGCGCGGCACATCGAGGCCGCGCCCTTTTTCTGTGCGGTCCTCCATGCGGAGCAATGAACCCGGCTGCTGACCCCGCCTGGCCGAACGGTCCTCGTCAGCAACGCTGTGTCGCGTAGTGCGGCTGGGTGTGTCGCCGATCCGCCGGCCAGGTCCGGCCCTGACGGGCATCGCTGGAGACTATGCGCCGCGAAGAGCCAATGCGCGATCCGCGAGCACTCCACGCCTAGGCATGCGCAGGGAAACGCAAACCTATCGACCTCTGTCGCGCCACGTCATCCGGGGTTGACCGGTCACGGCGTACTCGGGGCGCAGCTTCACGATCTCGCACGCGCTGGAGGCTCTCGGTTCGTCAAAGGTGCGGCAGCACCAGCACCACCCATGCCGCCCAGCCCACCGCCAGTGGCATCGACCGCGCCAACGACTCCCGAAACACCTGCGTCCAGCCGTCGGCCTCAACTGACCACGATTTCGCCAGCATGAACGCGAACATGAGCAGGGTCGCCACGTTCCAGCCGAGGACCGTCTGGCGATTGGGGGTCAGCCCGTACTCGATCGTCCGGCTGATGATGGCGACGAGGGCGTAGATGTTGAGCAGAATCGCCAGGGTCGACAGAGACAGAACTGCCGGCCGCAGAATGCGCTCGGCGCGCGGCGGCTGAGGTCCCGCTCCGGTCGACGAAGCGGCGGCCAACAGCGCCAGGATGGCGATGATCGTGGCGTTGTAAACGGCCAACACGTCGCGCTCGAGGAAAGGGCGCCAGAAGTAAGAAGGGATGAACCAGAACACGTACAGCGCCATCACGACGAGGGCGACGGGCAGGAGCAGCCAGGCCATGATGCGAAGGATGCGGGCGAGTCCGGTCGGCGACTGGCGCGCTGGCGCGGCAACAGGATCGTAGACGCTGGCCACTGCCAGTACCGGGATGAAGCCGATCCCGAACGCTGCCGCCACGCGGAGCATGTCCTCGGGCAGCTCAACACCCAGCACCGCGAAGATGCCAGCCGTCAGACCGCCGAAAATGAGCCCGGCGCCGAGGTAGACGGCGGCCGCCACGAGAGCTTCCATCGATTGCACCAGGAAGGCGTACGTGTGTCTCGCGCGGTTGGCCCGCCCCAGCGTCACGCTCGCGCCAACCGCCGCCCAGGATACGAACGGTAGATGCAGCGCGATCAGAATCGCTCTCTGCCCTGCCCCATCCCAGGCCACCAGCACACTCGACACCGCGAACACCGCGGCAGCTGCGGCGGCTCCGACGTACCACCGCATTCGCTCTTTCTGAGGCGCGACGCTCGCGAGGAAGCCAACGATGGCCACCGCCGTGAGCGGACCCCACCCGATCCAGAAGAGCGGACTCGCCTCGCCGGGAATAGGCACCGGGGGCTTGTCTCCAGCGAACAGTGCGAAGAGCACGCCGCAGCCGATGCTGACCACGAGCGCGATCCCCCATCGCCGGTAGAGGCTCGCCAGACTCGTTGGATCTCCCGAGACTCCTTCAACGTGACTGTTGGCTGGCATTGACGAATCCTGGGTTGAGACGTGATCGAGGGCAGCAACCGCGATCATATCAACGCGTACTTTGCATTGCAAAGTCTTGAACGGGAGCCGAAAACCGCGAGTCGCGACCATCCAACTTCACTGGAAACAGGTTGCCTCGGTACAGATCAACAACATATGCTCACGGCATATGTCCAAGTCGACACCATCGGAACAGCGCGTGGCTCGAGTATTCAGAAACGGCCGCAACCAAGCCGTCCGGATTCCCGTCGAGATGAGTCTCGACGCGGATGAGGTGACGGTTGAGCGGCACGGAGATGGCCTACTGATCCGGCCACGCCAGCGGGGCGGCTGGCGTCGTTTCTTCGCCGACCAGACCCTGCAGCTCCCCGATGAGTTCGAACGACCCGAGCAACCCCCGGACCAGGACCGGCGTTCGTGACGTTGGTGCTCGATACCGATATCTGCAGCTATCTGCTCAAACGCCGCCATCCCAAGCTCATCGAGCGGGTGGCGAAGACCGAGGTCGGCGAACTGACCGTCTCGTCCGTAACCAGCTTCGAGTTGCGCTTCGGAGTTCGCCGCCTGCGCGAGGCCGGTCGTTGGGCGGGCGTCATCGAGGCATTCCTCCGGAACCTTCAAGTGTTGCCGTTCGACGAGCACGCCGCCGCTGCCGCTGCCGACATCCGGGCAGAACTGGAGGCGGTCGGTACTCCTATCGGCGCTTACGACTTGCTCATCGCCGGCCATGTGCGCGCCCTCGGATGGACCCTGGTGACCAATAACCGGCGAGAGTTTCGTCGAGTCTCCGGACTCGTACTCGAGGACTGGCTGGCCGACAGCAGTTAGCCTGGGTGCGACGAAAGTTGGCCACACGACCAGATCGACCCAACGAATCGCCCGTCGCGGAACGCCGATCCATTTGGTGCGTCAGAAATCTGGCGGTCGTGCTACGGTCATCGGATGGGAGTTCGCGAAATGACTAGTCGAAGCACTCTGGCAGGGCGTCTCGTCCTGTTGACCGTGGCGACTCTCGTCGCCGTGGCGCCACTGTGTTCGACGGTTGTTGCGGCCCCCGAAGAGACGGGTGAGATCGCGACCCACGGAGATCACCGCATGGCCTCGGCCTCGCATGAAGCACCTGCAGAGATGTTCACCAACGTGACTCTCCGCGGTGGTCACCACGGAGAGCACTGCGCACCGTACTCGTGCTGCGCCGCGGCGCTGGTAAAGACCGCCCGCCTGAAGCAGACGGACGGTACCGCCGTCTTGACCCTCATGGCCGAAACGCCGGCCGCATCGCGAGGCTTCCACGCGCTCTCGATCGGCACCGAACTCGAGATGCCGCTCGAGGCGGCCGCCGCATCCGCGCCGTTGCGCCTCTGATACTCCCCTCGCGCGAGACCCCCCGCCGCTGACCGCATTGCCGGTCGCCAGTCTCATCGCCGGATTCCCTGTTCAGGGGAGTACCTCCAATGAACCATCGATCATCGCTTCGCCGTGGACCGAAATCAGTCCACTACATCATCGTGCTGCTGACCGCCGCGTCAGCGCTGCTACCGACGCAAAGAGTTTCGGGGCAGCAGGCCCCGCCCCACCCCGAGCCGCCGGGCATCGAACGACGTGTCCCCGAAGAGGTAACTCTCGAAGCGCTCCTGGACGAACTGCTGCACGACAACAAGGAACTGGAGGCCGCCAGCACGCGGGTTCTCGCGGTGAGCGCACGACCCGAGCGGGCCGCGAGTCTTCCCGATCCGTCGCTGGCCCTCGTCTACCGCAACGTGGGCTTCCCGGAGTTCTCGCTGGGTAGGGAAATGATGACCCAGCTCGGTTTCCGGTTCACGCAGGCGATACCTGGCAAGGGCAAACGATCGCACCGACGCGCGCTTGCCGAGCGCGACATCGAGGTAGCCGAGGCGCATGTCGAATCGATCCGACGACGGCTCATTCAAGAGGTGGCCACGAGCTTCTACGAGTTGGACTATGTCTACGAGTCGATCGATATCGTGCACGAGACCCGCGCCCTGTTGCTCGACCTCGAAGAGACCGCCGAGACCCGTTATGCGGTGGGCGAGGGCCTGCAACAAGACGTTCTCAAAGGGCAGGTGGAAATCTCGGTGCTGCTCAACCGCTTGGTGCAACTGGACCAACAGCGCGCCAGTCTCGAAGCGTTGATCAACCGGAAGCTCGGACGCCGTCCGGGCACGCCGGTGGGCCGGCCCGTTCATCCGGCCTTGGAAATCGGGGAGCTGCCCGTCGAGGCACTCGCGGCCGAGGCAGCCCGTTCCTCGGCGGCACTGACAGCCCGTTCCCAGCGCATCGACCAACAGCAGGCCGCCGTCGAGCTGGTGCGTTCCGATCGCCGCCCCGACCTGCTGCTCAGCGGCGGCTACATGAACCGCGGCAGCCTGCCGGGAATCTGGGAGATGAATGTCGGCATCAACCTACCGATCCGCAAGGACAGCCGTCAAGACCTCGAACTCGAGGAGCATCAGCGGGAGCTCGACGCGCGGCGCCTCGACCATGTCGACACCGTGCAGGCAATCGAACTGGTGGTGCACGACAGCTACCTGCGCGCCGATCGCGCTGTCCGTCTAACGCAGTTGTACCGCGACGCAATCGTTCCGCAGGCGGTGCTGAGTCTCGAGTCGGCTATCGCCGGCTATGGAGTCGGCACGATCGACTTCCCGGCGTTGCTCGACAACGTGGTGACGCTACTGACCTATCGGCTCGAACTCGAGCGCGAAGAAACCAACTACGCCACGGCGACCGTGCGGATCGAGGAACACCTTGGCCGCTCTCTCGGCGTGACGCCTGATGAGGCCTGGCAATGAATCGCATCTATGCAGGAGCGGCGGTGGGCCTGACAGTGGCGCTGGTTATCGGAGCAGCATTCTGGTGGTTCGGGTTACTGCACGTGGGCACCGCGCCCGCGACCCGGGGCAACGAGTTGGCGCCGGACGAGCACGCCAGTACTGCTGATGAGGCTGTGGCAGGCGTAGCCGAACACGCTGGCATGGAGATGTCGGGCGCGGCCGAACCTGCAGGAATGGACATGCCCGTCGAAGACCCCGGCTCCGCCGCAGAGATGCCCACCGGTGCCGTCATGGTCACCCCGGAGCGTCAGCGACTCATCGGCGTGCGCACCGCGCGCGTCGCCGTCGAGGACATCACCCGCAACATCCGCACCGTTGGCACTGTCGAGTACAACGAAACGCGCGTCGCCCATATTCATCCACGGGTCGCCGGGTGGATCGAAGAGCTGTACGTCGACTTCACCGGCAAGTTGGTGGAAAGCGGCCAGCCGTTGCTGGGGATCTACAGCCCGGAGCTCGTCGCAACTCAAGAGGAGTATCTCCTGGCCCTGAGGGCCCAGGATTCGCTTGGCGCGAGCCGCTACGCCGAGGTCTCCGCGACCACACGTAGCCTTCTCGCGGCGACCCGCCGGAGGCTTCTGCTTTGGGATGTAACGGAAGAGCAGATCCTGGAACTGGAAACCCGGCGCGAGCCGCAGACCATCCTGACCCTGTATTCGCCCATCACCGGATTTGTAATCAACAAGGCCGCTTACGAGGGAGCGCATGTCGGTCCGGACAGCGAGCTGTTCACGATCGCCGACCTCAGCGACGTTTGGGTAACGGCAGACATCTACGAGTCTGACCTGCAGTATGTGCGCGAGCGTCAGGCAGCCGCGGTAACGCTGAATTATCTGCCCGGACAGACCTTCCGCGGCCAGGTCGACTACATCTATCCCTACCTCGCAGGCGAAACCCGCACGGCCACCGTTCGCATAGCACTCGCCAACCCGGCGACCACCCTCAAGCCGGGCATGTTCGCCAACGTCGAGTTGACGACTCGCGTTGGCCGGTCGCTCGTTGTCCCCGAAGACGCCGTAATCGACACCGGCGAGCGGACCGTGGTGTTTCTCGTGCTCGAGGGCGGGCATTTCCTACCGCGTGAAGTGCAGACCGGGCTGCGCTTCGACGGCCGCCTGCAAATCCTCGCCGGCCTCGAGGAGCACGACGAGGTCGTATCCGGAGCCGCCTTTCTCATCGACTCGGAGAGCAAGTTGCGATCCGCCATGGAAGGCATGTCCGACATGGATATGTCCGACCACCAGCACTGAGGATCTGTCGTGATTCAGCGAATCATCGCCTGGAGCGCACGCAACACCTTCCTCGTCGGACTCGGACTGGTGATTGCGGTCGGGGGTGGGTTCTACGCACTACAGAACATCCCGCTGGATGCCATTCCCGATCTGTCCGATGTACAGGTGATCATCCTGACCGAGTGGGCCGGGCGTAGTCCCGACCTGGTCGAGGACCAGATCACCTACCCGGTGGTCACGGCGTTGATCTCGGCACCGAACGTCAACGTGGTGCGCGGCTATTCGTTCTTTGGCCTGTCCTTCGTCTACGTGATTTTCGAAGACGGCACCGACATGTACTGGGCGCGTTCGCGCGTGATGGAGTACATGAATCGCGTTGCGGCCGGCCTGCCGGAAGGCGTTGTGCCGGCGCTCGGCCCCGACGCCACCGGTGTCGGTTGGGTGTTCGAGTACGCACTCATCGACAAGACCGGAGGCCACGATCTGGGCCAGCTGCGCACGCTCAACGACTGGACGGTGCGGTACTGGCTCGAGGGCGTGAAGGGCGTTGCCGAGGTCGCCAGCGTCGGCGGCTACGTCGAGCAATACCAGGTCGCCCTAGACCCGACGGTGCTGCTCGCCTACAAGCTGCCCGTGTCTCGCGTGATCGAGGCGATCCGTCGGAGCAACAACGACGTGGGCGGCCGCGTCATCGAGCTTGCCGGCACCGAATACATGGTTCGCGGCCGCGGCTACATCGGCTCGCTCGACGACCTGCGCAGTGTCACGGTCGGGGCCGGACCCGGTGGCACTCCGATTCAACTGCGCGACGTGGCCAGCATCAGTCGCGGCCCCGACATGCGCCGCGGCCTGGCCGAGTACAACGGCACCGGCGAGGCGGTCGGCGGCATCGTCGTGATGCGCTACGGAGAAAACGCGCTCGCGGTAATCGATCGGATCAAGGCTCGTATCGACGAGGTCCGCGATTCGCTACCCGAAGGCGTCGAGATCGTCACCACCTACGACCGCTCGGACCTGATCCGCGGCTCGATCGAGAACCTCCGCAGCAAACTTCTTGAAGAGAGCCTCATCGTCTCTCTTGTCTGCCTGATCTTTCTGTTTCACGTGCGCTCGGCGCTGGTCGCCATCCTGTCGCTGCCGGTGGCAATCCTCATGTCCATCGGCGCCATGTACCTGCTGGGGATCAACTCCAACATCATGTCGCTCGGCGGCATCGCGATCGCCATTGGCGCGATGATCGACGCCGCGATCGTGATGGTGGAGAACGCCCACAAGCGACTGGAGCAGTGGGAGGAAGCACCCGAGGCAACGCGCGGCACGCGTACCGCCGTCATCATCGCGGCAGCGCAGGAGGTCGGTAAGCCACTGTTCTTCTCCCTGTTGATCATCACGGCGTCGTTCCTGCCGGTGTTCACGCTCGAGGCACAGGAAGGCCGGCTGTTCAAACCGCTGGCGTTCACCAAGACGTTCGCGATGTTCTTCTCTGCCTTCCTCTCGATCACGTTGGTGCCGTTACTGATGGTGTGGCTGGTACGCGGTCACATCGCGCCGGAACGGCGCAACCCGGTGTCGCGCGTGCTGATCTTCCTGTACCGCCCCTTCGCGTGGCTGGCGCTGCGCTTCCGTTGGGCGGTCATCATGCTCGCCGCGGGCGCAATGGCGCTCACCTGGCCTGCCTACAAGCAACTCGGCTCGGAGTTCATGCCGCCGCTGTGGGAAGGCTCAGTGATGTACATGCCGATGATGCTCCCGGGCGCCTCCATCGCCGAGGTCAGCCGCATCCTGCATACGCAGAACAAGCTACTCGCAGAGGTGCCCGAGGTCGAGAGTGTGTTCGGCAAGGCGGGCCGGGCCCGCACGGCAACCGATCCCGCACCGCTCGGAATGATCGAGACGATCATCACGCTCAAACCCCAGGACCAGTGGCGACCCGGATTGACCCCGGCCAAACTCGAAGCCGAGCTCGATCAGCTACTGCAGCTTCCCGGCGTGATGAACACCTGGACGATGCCCATCAAGGGGCGCATCGACATGCTCTCGACCGGCATTCGGACACCTGTCGGGGTCAAGGTATTCGGGCCCGACCTGAACGTCGTGCAGCAGATCGGCGAGGCCATCGAGGTGGCGCTGGCACCGGTGCCGGGTACCCGCAACGTGGCTGCCGAGCGTGTCGTCGGCGGCTACTTCCTCGACTTCGTCGTGCGTCGTGAGGAAGCGGCGCGGTATGGACTCAATGTCGAGGATGTGGAGGAGCTGGTCGAAACGGCAATCGGTGGGCGCAACGTCACCCAGACGATTGAGGGGCGCGAGCGCTTCCCCGTGAACGTGCGTTACGCGCGGGAGCTTCGCGAGGACCCGGAGCGGCTGGCTCGCGTGCTGGTGCCGACCCCAAGCGGTACGCAGGTGCCGATCGCACAGCTTGCCGACATCCGCCTCACCACCGGCCCGCCGGTAATCAAGAGCGAAGATGGCGAGATGGTCGGCTACGTCTTCGTCGATATCGCCGATCGCGATCTCGGCAGCTACGTCGCAGAGGCACAACAAGTGGTGGCCCGGGCGGTGGAGTTACCCACCGGCTACCGGCTGCAGTGGAGCGGGCAATACGAGTACATGCAACGCGCCACTGAACGACTTGTCTGGGTCGTCCCCTTGACGTTCTTCATCATCTTCGTGCTGCTGTACATGAACTTCGGATCGATCGCCGACACGCTGATCGTTCTGGTCTCCGTGCCCTTCTCGCTGATCGGTGCGGTGTGGCTGCTCTGGTACCTCGAGTACAACCTCAGCGTCGCGGTATGGGTCGGCATCATCGCGCTTGCCGGCGTCGCCACCGAGACCGGCGTGGTGATGATCGTCTACCTCGACGAGTACTTCGAGAAGTACAAGCGCGAGGGCAAGTTGACCTCGCCTGCGGCACTGCGCCAAGCCGTTCTCGACGGGGCCGTACAGCGCGTACGGCCCAAGATGATGACCGTGACCGCCACGATTGCCGCGCTGCTGCCGATCATGTGGGGCACCGGCCCGGGATCCGACGTCATGAAGCGCATGGCCGCGCCCATGGTCGGCGGCATGATCAGCTCTACGGTCCTCACCCTACTGGTGATCCCCGTCCTCTACGCCAGCTGGCGGGGCTTCCAATGCCGCGGAGAGTTTCGCGCGTCCCGTGAGGACGCTCCCGAGTAGGCGACCCCGGTGGTTCTGGCGGAGCGGACACCCCGGCGTAGAGCAATGTCGCCTGCACGGCGCTGAGGACGACTCGGCCAGGACGCGTGACCACGGACGCTGGAGCAGCCTCCGCCGGTGACCGTTGCGGCACGCCGGGGTGTCCGCTCCGCCTTCCCTCCGGCTTCGCCCTACTCGGCCTTGAGGCTCACTACGGGATCTACGGCGAGGGCGCGGCGAGCGGGGACGAGGGTCGCGAGCAGGGTCACAATGACCAACAGGACCGGAACGCCGAGGATGACGAGCGGGTCGCTGGCGCTTACTCCTTCCATGAACGAGGCCAGGGCACGCCCCATGGGTACTGCCACCAGCAGGCCCAACGCGATGCCGATGCCGGCCAGCACGAGAGCATTACGTAGGACGAGCCGGAGCACGTCACCGCGCTGCGCGCCAAGGGCGAGCCGAATGCCGACTTCACGCGAGCGTTGGGCGACCAGGTAGGAGATCACTCCGTACAGCCCGACGGCCGCGAGCAGGAGAGCTGTCACTCCGAGCACGGCTACTAGCGTCGTCGGGAAACGCACGACGAACAGCGAGGTGTCGACAATCTCGGCCAACGTCCGGACGTCATCTACGGGAATGGCCGGATCGACGCTCCAGATGGCGCTCCGCACCGCGGTCGCGACGGCCTCGGGATCATCGCGGTCGGTACGAATCGCAACGAACATCCGCCGGCGAGCGTCGGTCTGCTCGTAGGGCATGAAGATCGCCGGGGCGGGCGGCCTCAGCAGCGTACTGTGCTGAAAACTCCCGACCACACCCACGATGGTCATCCACTCGTCGGAACCACTCGTGCGGATTCGCATCCCGATCGGGTTGCCCGTGGGCAGATGCCGCAGTAGCGCTTCGTTCACAACCACGACGTGGCGCGCCTCGGCCGTGTCGCCAGGCTCGAGCAGGCGGCCGCTCACGAGCCGGGCCGCCATAGCCTCCAGGTAGCCCGGTGTGATCAGACGATAGCCGGCCGACTGGAAGCGATCGTTCTCCGGATCGGTGGTTTCGGTCACGAAGCCGGTCGTATTGTCGGAGAAGCCGAGAGGGAGGATGGAGCTGGCCCCGACGTGTTCGGCCCCCGGCAGGGCATCAATCGCCGCGGTGGCCTCCCTGTAGAAGGCGCGGCGCGACTCAACAGAGTCGTAGCGCGGCCCGTTGAGGGCGAGCTGCATGGTCAGGACGCCAGCCGGATCGAAGCCCGGATTCGCCTGCAGGAGCCCGGCGAATCCCTTGACCATCAGGCCAGCTCCAGCAATGAGGACTACGGCGGCACTGACCTGGGTGACGACGAGGAGCTTACGCAGACGACCGCCTCCCGCGCGTTCACCGCCAAAGCCAGCACTGGCCCGAAGCACACCCTGAAGGTCGACTTGGGAGGCCCGTAGGGCAGGCGCCAATCCGAAGATGATCCCGGCGACTGCGGCAACGACAAAAGTCAACAGCAGCACGCGCGGCTCTTGGCCATCTACCGACACAGACGAGGTTTCGAGAATGAGATCCGGGAGCGCCCGGACGATGAGCCGGCCGGAGACCTCCGCTCCAAGTACGCCCAAGAGTCCTCCCGCCAACGCCACCAGAAGCGCCTCGGTGAGCAACTGGCGCACGAGACGCACGCGGGATGCGCCCAGCGAGCTGCGAATCGCGATTTCGCCCTGGCGAGAAGTGGCGCGGGCCAGGAAGAGGTTGGCCACGTTCGCGCAGCAGATCAGCAGGACGAATGCGACCGTCGCCAGCAACACCACAAGCGCGGACGCCATGGGCTCGGCCATCTGCGATCTCAACGAGATCGCGCGCGCGCGCACTTCTTCATTGCTGGCCGGATACTCCTGCGCCAATTGTTCCGTGATGGCGATCAGCTCCGCATTGGCGCTGTCGATATCGGCGCCAGCAGCCAGGCGGCCCACCGGGATGACATGACGGTTACGGCGTGTCTGAGTTAGCTCTTCAGTGGTTAGCTGCGTGGGGGACCAAAGATCACCGTGAGACAGCAACTGTGGATACTCGAACCGCTCCGGCATAACGCCCGCGACAACCTGCTCGGTTTCGTTCAGGATGAGCGCGGTGCCGACGATCTCAGCCTCTGCACCCAGACGTTGCCAGAGGCGCCAGCTGAGCACCACGACCGGCTCGGCACCGACCTCGCCGTCTGAGGGTACCAGGGCGCGTCCCAGCAGCGGCTCGACACGCAGCATCGCAAACGTGTTCGGGGTGACCTTGTAGCCGGTCAGCGCGACAGGCTCTTCGCCGCCCGTCAGATTGACCTCCCAACCCTCGTGAAAAGCAATGTCATCGAAGGACTCGGACCGTGCGCGAACGTCCGCCCAGTCCGGAACTGAAGTCGAGTTGAAGCGAGTACCGCGTTCAGGATTGGTAGTCCAGATGATGGCGAGGTCTTCGTAATCGCCGTAGGGCAGCTCGGCGAACACGATCTCGTAGACCATGCCGTAGATGGTGGCGTTCGCCGCCATACCGGTGGCGATCGTCAGGATCGCGACGACGGTGAAACCCGGTGTCTTGAGCAGGCTACGCGCGCCGTAGCGCACGTCCTGCCTGGCCTGGGAGAACCAGCGTCGCGGCCGCGTGTCGGGCCGCTGCGGCGAAGAGCCTAGCGGCGCGGGTCCAGGGGACAGACGGCGCTCGCGCAAACCATCGCGCAGGACCCCTGGGACGGTGCGCAGCCAGAGCAGCACGACGCCACCCAGGCCTCGTTGCCGCGCTGTGTCGTGGTGGAGCACGCCGAAGTCGGCCAGCGCCATCTCGGCATAGCGACGCCGGAACGAGCGCGGGTACGCCGCGAGCAGCCATCGATACAAGACCTGCGGCTTGCTCATCGGTCCTGCCGCGAGGCCGGGATGAGGCGCTTGTGCTTGGCGAGATCCACGAGACGGGCCAGACGGTCGGCCTCAACCTCGGCGGTCGCCCGCCCCTCGACCGTCAGTTCATAGTGACGGCGCCGCTGATCGTCCGGCGAGTGCTCCTGCACCAGCCCTTCGCGTGCCAGGCGCCGCAACGAGCGGTACAGATTGGCTGGATCCATGTGAATCGACCCGCCGCTCTCCTCTTTGATGCTCTGCAGAATCCCGTAGCCGTGTACACGCCCCGACACCAACGCCATGAGGATAAGAAAGTCACGCGGTGCCAGCGGCGGCGTCGAGTTGTCTGCACTCACTGAATGCTCCGGCAGGAGTAGTCTGTGGAAGAACCGTTTCGAAGTACCTTGATACCATAGTGGTCAGATGACTATGAGTCAATTGACCGTCACGCCGCGGCTCGAAAAGCCCGTGGAGAAGGACCCCATGGAACACTGGGAGGGTCGCTACCTTGCCAACAGGCTGGGTTGGTATCGGCGACAACTCCACGCATCGTTGGAGTTGATCAGAACTGTCTCGCCTCCTCGCGAGGCGAAGCTCATCGACATCGGGGGCGGTGCATCGACCTTGGCCGACGATCTCCTGGCCCACGATCTGGACACGATGACGGTGCTCGACCTGTCACCCGCCGCGCTGGACATCGCTCGCGAGCGGCTCGGGGAGGTCGCCGATCGGGTCGACTGGCGGGTGGGCAACCTGCTGGAGGTCGACTTCGAACCGGAGGGCTTCGACATCTGGCACGATCGGGCCGTCTTTCACTTCCTGGTCGAGGAGACCGCGCGGCGCCGGTATTTGAGCCAGCTGCAAACCGCGCTCAGGCCGGGCGGCCACGTGGTGATCGGGACCTTCGGACTCGGCGCGCCCGCGAAGTGCTCCGGGCTACCGCTGCAGCGATACACCATCGAACACCTGGTCGCGACGTTCGGCGGACGGTTTCAACTCGTGGAGAGTCGCGCCGAAGCACACCGGACGCCTGGTGGCACCCACCAGCCGTACGTCTACGGACTGTTCGAGGCGCTCAGGGGGTAGTGTCGGGCCGCGTGGGCCGTGGCGTGATGTGCTGCGGACAGTTCGCGTCCCAGGCCTCGACATGGAATACGAGGGCGCGCTCCACGGTGGCCCCGTAGGCCGGGTCGACGAGACGCTCGAGCAGCGCGGGCGAGTCTTCGACGAACTCCGCGCGGCCCCAGACCTTGATGCGTCTACGATTCGCGTAGTCCATGAAGAAGATGAAGGCCCGGTCGTTCTCCTCGAGATTTCCCACCGAGATGTACTGCCGATTGCCGGCGAAGTCGGCCAGGGCGAGCGTCTTGGCATCGAGCACTTTGACGAATCCCTTGGGCCCGCCGCGATGCTGGACATAGGGCTGGCCGTCGGCGCTGGCAGTGCCCAGATAGAACGAGTCCCGCTGACTGATGAACGCCGCGAGTTCGGGCGTGATTTCCGCGCTCCAGCCGCCGCGCTGTTCCATGCGGGCATACCCATCACGGGATCCGCGCCGCTCCTGCGCGGCCTTGACCGATGCGGTGAACGCAACGTCGCTGACAGGTGTTTCCATGACGATTTCCTGGGTTGAGTATGTGTTTCGGGTATTTTACCGAACGTTCGGTCATGCGTCAAGGCCGTGTATGGATCGTTTGTCTTTCGACAGGATGCGGGTGGCAATCTGTCCCTGGTGGCGACCGTCGTCGCCACACCAGTCTCGACTTGATAGGCTCTCGCGCCATGAAGAAGACTCTGCTTTCCGTCGTACTACTGAGTTGTTTTTCCGTTTCGGCGCAGATCTCCGAGAACACCGGTGAGACGTTCGAGGCCGAGACGTTGCGTCACTTCCAGGCGCTGCTGCGGTTCGACACCAGTGACCCTCCCGGCGTGGAGCGACCTGCCGCCGAGTATCTTCGCGACGTCCTGGAGGCCGAGGGCATCCCCGTACAGATGTTCTGGAACGACGAACAGCGACCCAACGTCGTCGCCCGTCTCTCAGGTTCGGGCGAGAAACCGCCCCTGCTGATGATGGGGCACACGGATACGGTGAACGTCGATCCGGCGAAGTGGACTTACCCGCCCTTCAGCGGCACGGTCGCCGACGGCTACGTGTACAGCCGCGGCACCGTGGACGACAAGGACAACGTGGTGGCCAGCCTCATGGTCATGCTCGAGCTCAAGCGCCGCAACGTGCCGCTCGACCGCGACGTGATCTTCCTGGCCGAATCGGGCGAGGAAGGCAACACCCAGTACGGCATCGAATTCATGGTGAACGAGCATCTCGACGCCATCGAAGCCGAGTACTGCTTGGCCGAGGCCGGTGGCGTGACGCGTGTAGACGGAGAGGTTGCCTACGCGTCGATCGAGA
Organism: Acidobacteriota bacterium; assembly: GCA_029263335.1. GTDB lineage: Bacteria > Acidobacteriota > UBA890 > UBA890 > WLXD01 > WLXD01. The sequence continues at coordinate 17,028 of JAJCXS010000044.1, forward strand.
CCGTCGAGAAGATCCCCTACCGCGTGGAGTTAGTCGCGACCGGCGTGGCCGGACACGGCTCGGTGCCACTCCAGACGAACTCGGTAGCTCACCTCGCCAAGGCCGTCGCAAAGATCGCCGACTGGCGCTCGCCCGTGCGCCTCAACGAAACGACCAGCACCTACTTCGAGCGGCTGGCCGCGATTTCACCTCCCGATAAGGCCGCCATCTATCGCAAGGTGCTCGACCCGGCGACCATCCGGGAAGCCGACGAGTACTTTCTGGAACACGAGCCGAGACACGCCTCGATGCTGCGATCGTCGCTGTCACCGACCATCTTCGACGCCGGGTACCGCATCAACGTCATCCCCTCCGATGCCAAGGGCTCCGTCGATCTGCGCGCGTTGCCAGACGAAGACATCCCGGCGTTCCTCGACGAGATCAGGGCGGTGGTGGACGATGACGCGGTCGAAGTTTCCCTCGGGGAGCGCAACACGCGGCCACCTGGCGAGGCCCGGCTCGACACGGAAGCTTTTCGCGTACTCGAGGCCAACATCTCCAAGCACTACGACACCGTCACGCTGCCGATGATGCAGACGGGAGCCACCGACATGGCCTACCTGCGAAACCGCGGCATTCAGTGCTACGGCATCGGGCCAGCGTTCGACATCGAGGATGGGCCCCTCGGCTACGGCGCTCACAGCGATCAAGAGCGCATCCTGGTGAGCGAGTTGCACCGATTTGTGCGCTTCAATCTGGATGTTGTGATCGACCTCGCGGGCGCGCACCAACAGTAATCCGCCCGAGACGAGCTGGGTGAGCTCTCACGGGGTCAGGAACTCGCACTCGGGGCTGGGCGCGGCGGCCAGCCGTCGGTCCAGCGTGGCCAGCGGCAACTCGAACGCTTCGGCGAGAGCTACGTACCAGGCGTCGTAGGCGCTCAGGTTGTGGCGGAGCTCCCAGACGCGTGAGGCGAACGGCTCGAACGGCAACAGTTCCACAGCGAGTTCCACGGCCCCTTGGGCAGCCGCCGTCGCCTCGTGGCGACCGAGCACGCCGGCAAGCTCGAGGCGCCGGAATGCCTGCGTGGCCTCCACCTGCGCTACCTGCGGCGCGATGAGGCCACGATGCCCGATTACAGACTCAGCCCAGGTGCCGTCGTCTCCTCGGCCCGTGGCCGCCGCAACCAGAACAGAGGCGTCAACGACAAGCACTATCGCCTGCCCTCTCTGATCGCGGTCAAGATCTGCTCGGTGGTGACTTCACTCTTGAAGCGCTGCTTGCGCTCCCGCGCTCGTTCCAACCACTCCTCGACGGTTGGCTTCGCGGTTAGCTGCTCCAGCTCGGCCAGCAGGTACTCCTGCATCGACTGGCCTCGGCGCCGAGCGTGCTCGGCGATGCTGTCGCGAATCTCCACGGGCACGTTCCTTATCGTGATGTTGACCGCCATGCATGCATTATGCATGCGCTGCTTCGAAGACGAAAGGGAAGCCCCTTTCCGTCTCTGCCTCTAGAGACGGGCCTGTGCCGTGGAGTTCGCCCGTCCGGTTGATGCACCCGGCCTCTTCGGCGTAGCCTCCTCCGTCACGGACGGTTTCACGATCACAGCGGAGAGGGCATGCGGAAGTACGCAACGGTGGGACTAGTGCTGCTCATGGCGGTGGGTAGCATCGCTCTCTGGGGGATGGCGAACGCGCGTCTGATGCCCCAGGTCACGCATACGCCGGACGACATCGCCGCCGCGCACCGTCTATTCCAGATTGTCCCGATGCTGAGCCTGGTGCTGGCGATCATCGGCACCGCGCTGACCGCGTTCAGCTGGAAGAGACACTCCGACCGCGTCTACCGGGTAGTGAGTGTGCTGCCGGTGATCGCGTTGATCGTGGGCGCAGTGCTGGCCCAGGGCACGGTCGTTGAACTCGTGATGTTCTCGCCCATCGACGAAGCTCGCTTTGCGACAGTCGCCGACGCGAGCTTTCTGGAGCCCGAGCATCTCGTTCTCGGTGTGTCGATTGGCGGCGAGGCGAAAGCCTATCCGGTTGCCATGATGACCTATCACCACATCGTCAACGATCGCCTGGCTGGCGAGCCCTTCGTCGCCACCTATTGAAGCCTCTGCCACACCGGTCTGGTGTGGAGCAGCGTGGTCGAGGGCCAGGTCTTGACCTTTCGACTCATGGGGGTCAACAACCAGAACTTCGTCATGCGTGACGAGCAAACCGGCACCTGGTGGCAGCAGGTTACCGGCGAGGCTCTGGTCGGACCCCTGGCGGGCAAGCGGCTGCAGCCCGTGCGCTTCGACGAGGTCTCGTATGCGATATGGAGCAGCGAGCATCCGGGGACGCTGGTGCTCGAACCGGTCGACGCAAAGGCCCATCTGTACGCCCCGGACGACTGGGACGAGGGCATGGACTTCCCGCTACCGAGCCCGCTGGTACCCGACGGGGAGTGGGAGCCAAGACGGCTCGTGGTGGGCTTGCAGGCGAACGGCGCGGCCAAGGCCTACCCGGTCGACGTGCTCGCGCAGCAGACGCCGATTGCAGACTGGGTTGGCGACACGCCGGTTCTCATCGCCATGGCAGCGGATGGTCGGTCGGTGCGTGCTTTCGACCGGCGCATCGATGACATGGTCCTCGAGATGTACGCGAAGCCCGACCTGGATCCGCCGGTCCTCGTGGATGGTCAGACGGGCTCAGAGTGGAACTTCGCCGGACTTGCTACCTCCGGCCCTCTCCAGGGAAGAGAACTCCTGCCCGTACATCCGCTCAAGGACTATTGGTTCGACTGGAAGCAGCACCACCCGGACACCCAGGTGTACACGGCGGGCGTGCAACGTTAAGGGCGGCCATGAACGATGATCGACCTCGCGGCGTCGCGCGCGGCGGATCGTAGCGCGGCCGACCCGTCAGCGCAGTCGCACTCCCGGTACGCGAGCCCGCGCATGAATCTCTTGCAGCGACCGCACGCCGATCGTCTCGAGCTGCAGCGCCCGAATCGCACCGACGCCGGCACGGGCGCCGGCCGCGGTCGTGAAGTACGGGATTCCGCGCGTTAACGCCGCCCGCCTGATGATCACCGAATCGCGCACGATCTCGGGATCGTCCTCCACGGTGTTGATGACCAGGTTCACGTCGCCGTTCTTGATCACGTCGAACGTGTTCGGGGAGCCGGTGCCCGGTTTCGGTACGACTCTCGTCGGAATCCCATAGGAGTTGAGATCTGCCGCCGTGCCTTCGGTACCGAGGATCTCGAAGCCATTCTCGACCAACTCTCGAATGACGTCGGCAAGGCGGGGGCGATGTTCCGGACGGACGGTCACCAGCACACGTCCTGACAGTGGCAAGGCGGCGCCCGCCTGGATCTGCGCCTTCGCGTAGGCACGGCCGAAGTCCGAATCGATTCCCATCACCTCGCCCGTGCTCTTCATCTCGGGGCCGAGCAACACGTCAACGCCGGGGAACTTCAGGAACGGGAAGACCGGTTGCTTTACCGCCACCCGATAGGGCTCGGGGTTCTTGGTGAGGCCGAGCTCGGCGAGAGTCTGGCCCGCCATCACCAGCGCGCCGACCTTGGCGAGCTGCAGGCCAACCGCCTTGGCGACGTACGGCACCGTGCGCGACGCGCGCGGGTTCACCTCCAGAACGTACACCTCGCCACGCTGGACTCCGTACTGGACGTTCATCAGG
>JAJCXS010000045.1 GCA_029263335.1 Acidobacteriota bacterium
CTCTACGGAGTGCTCTCGTCGGCTGTTGCCGAGCGCACCCGCGAGATCGGCATCCGCATGGCGCTCGGCTCGACCCCGCCGCGAATCCTTCGCATGGTCGTCGGCTCGGGACTGCGACTCGCGATCCTCGGCCTCGGGCTCGGAATAGCGGGCGCCGTGGCACTGACGAGGTTTCTAGCCACGTTCCTTTACGGGGTCACTGCCACCGACGCGACTACCTTCGCGACGGTTTCGATCGCCATGCTGCTGGTGGCCGCCGTCGCAAGTTACCTGCCGGCGCGACGCGCGACTCGCCTCGACCCCATGGCCGTACTGCGGGTCGAATAGCGCTCTGCCTAGAGCCCCTGCCGGACAGTTCCGGTAACACCGCGGAAGAGCAGGAACACGCCCACCAAACAGGCCACTACCCCCATCCTCGTCTCCCCCGAGCTCAGGCGCCAGATCCCCAGGGCAACCGCGCCGACCCCGATTGCCACGGCCAACAAGCTCTTGAAGCGCATCTAGTCCTCCTCGCGATGAACACCATGGCGACCGGCGAGCCGCGCAACCACATCGCGCGGGCCGCCCGGCGACTGTCCGCCGAGCATAGCGCGCCACCACGCCGCTGAGGACCGCCCGAATACGCCGGAGTCATTCGGGCCCGTGCGTGCGCCAACTAGCGCTCGGGTTTGTAGATCCACGTACCGTTGCGTTCGTTTCCGCCGAACATCACGAACTCGTCGCGTACTTCGTCGTAGACGAGTGCCGGATTGTCATCGGGGAAGGGTCGAGGACTCCCTTTCGGGATTTCGATCTCGGACCAACCGGCGCCATCCCAACTCCACAGGTCGCCCAGTTGACCGTAGTCGGAGGTCTGGGTCTCGAAGCCACCGAACAGAAGTACTTTCCCGCTTACGGGATCAACCGCCAACGCATGACTCGCGCGGTTACCGGGGCCTCCGGTCGTCAGCAGATTCCAGTTAGCCCCATCGAAATCCCACGTCTGCATGTCCGGAGTCTCGTCGAGAGGCACGCTGTAGCCACCCGTCATCAGCAACTGCCCGCGCAGCGCGTCGAACGCCATTGCCGCCTGCGCCCTTACCTCCGGGACGGTCGCGGTCACGATCTCGCGCCACCTACTCCCGTCCCACTGCCAGAATTGGTCTAGTTCAACCGTACCGGTGGCGCCTCCGCCGCCGAACATCACCACGGTGCTCTGCCGAGGGTCGTAGGCCATGGCCACGGCATAGGCAGGCACCGGACCGGCGGCCTTGAACTTGCGCCACCGGCGCCCGTCCCATTCCCAGGTGTCAGCATGGGCGTCCCCCGCCACGCCGCCAAACAGGACCACGCGACCGCGATCGGGATCGTAGGCGATCGCCGCAGCGATGCGGGAGCTCGGCCGCTTTCCGCCGGCCTGCTGCCACCAGCGGCTCCCGTCCCAGGTCCAGGTGGTGCGCGCCTCAGAGTCGATCATCACCGCCTCTCCACGAACCGAGTCGTAGACCATCTCGCCCAGCGTTCCCGATGGCGGCTGCCGCTGTTTCCGCGGCACCGAGTTGGCCCAGCGCTCGCCCCGACGCACGAGCGTGTCACGCAATACTCGGCCTGCGTTGCCGCTGTACCCGCCGAACACCACCAGCCTCGCTGCGCTCGCGTCGTACGCCATGCCGTGTCCGGTGCGGGCTGGCAACGTGCCGGCCCGACGCCATACGTCGCCGTCCAGCTCCCAAACATCTTTCAGCGCCCGCCCGTTAGCATCGGCACCACCACTCAGTACGATTCGGCGGATGATGGGATCGTAGGCCATCGCGTGTCCGGTTCGCGCGGAGGGGCCCGGGGCCGGCACTTCACGCCAACGTGATCCATTCCAGACCCAGGTGGTGCCCGTCGTGGTGCCACCGAAAAGAACGCTGCGCTGACGATCCACGTCGTATGCCATCGCCGGCGACGCAACCGCGGGGCCGCTACCGGACAGCAGCGTCCACCCCTCGGCCCCGTAGGCCCAGGTCTCACGGTCGCCTGACTCACTGCCGTGCAGAATCAGCGTCTGGCGCGCGGAGTCATAGGCCATCGCAGCGCCAGAACGCGGGCTGGGACCTTCGATTGGCCGCTGGCGCCAGCGTCGCCCATTCCACTCCCAGGTTTCGCCGAGGGTTTCAGGGTCAGCATGGCGATGGTCGACCCCACCAAACAAGACCATGCGTCGCCTGTTTTCGTCGTAGCCCAGCGCGACTCCCGACGATGCGCTCGGACCGCCACGACCTTCAAGCCCCCACCGGTTCCCTACCAACGACCAGGTAGCGCCCCGGTCCGTCTCCGACAGGGGACCTTGGTAGGTTAGGAGTCGGCTGCGGCCTTCGTCCTCAACCAACCCGTTTGTCGTGCCGGCGCGTGGAACCATGTACGGAGGCATGGCCTCGTGCCATCGCCCAACTCGCGGCTCTGCGAAGCGCGTCGCTTCGGCCGCAGGGGTGAGCAGCAACAGAACAACAACGCCGAGAACACGGCCGCTCCCAATCCCCACCATGGCACGATCCTCCATTTGCAGGGGAGGATCGGCAGAGCGCCAACCGTCCCCAAGAGACGAAGTGGCCGGGGGAGCGCCGATTATAGGGTCGCCGCGTCCGGGTCCGATAGTGCCATCGTGAACCGACGGAGAGACGCGGCACACACTAGCCTTCTCGCTTATCTTCGTCCTGGATCGTGATCTGCATGAGCTTGGACGAGGGCGTCTCCTGGCTCCGAGTCAGTCTCCGGATACGCCGCACAAAGTAGCGGGCCAGCCATGCCGCTGCGGCAAGGACGATGCCGAGGGCGACGAGATCATCGATCTGCATCAGCTGAGCATAGCGCGCGCCACCACGGCAGTGATGGCTGCGCCGAAGTAGGCCAGCGTCGTCATGTAGACGAAGGTGAACACCGGCCAGCCCCAGGACCCGGTCTCCTTGCCGATCGTCATCAGCGTGGCCGCGCACTGGGCGCAGAGCGCAAAGAACACCATCAGCGCCAACGCGCCGGCCAGATCGAGAACCGGCTCGCCCTGCCGCGGACCGTGGTCCCAGGTGACTTCGCGGATCTGCTCACGCAAGGCTGTCGATTCCTCGTCGACCTCGCCCAGACCGTAGATCACACCGAGTGTAGAAACCACGACCTCGCGCGCCGGGAAGGAGGCGATTACCGCGATGCTTACCTTCCAGTCCCAGCCCATCGGAGCGAAGGCAGGCTCCACGGTGCGCCCCATGCGTCCGAGGAAGCTCTGCTGCAACTGCAACTGATCGGCCGTCATCGCGCTCACCGCGGGCGCCTCCGGGGTGAGCGATTGCGTCAGATCGGCGCGCGGCCAGTATGCGAGAGCCCAGATCACCAGGCTCGAGGCGAGGATGAGCGTGCCGGCACGAGAGAGAAAGTGTGTGGCCTGCCGCAGCATACGCTGCACCACGATGTTCGGACTCGGCATCTTGTACGGCGGCAATTCCATGAGAAACGGCGTCGGTTCCCCGCGGAACTTCGTGCGCCGCAGCGCCCAGGCGACGAGCACGGCAACAACGATGCCGAGGAAGTAGAGCGAGGCGAACACCAGCGCCTGCAGGTTCACGAACCCCAGCACCATGGTCGCCGGCACGAAGGCGGCCGTGAGGATGACGTAGATCGGGATGCGCGCCGAACAGGTCATCAACGGCGCCACCAGGATCGTCACCAACCTGTCGCGGTGGCTCTCGATCGTCCGCGTCGCCATGATGCCGGGCACCGCACAGGCGAAAGACGACAGCAGGGGAATAAAAGAGCGACCGGAGAGACCGCACCAGCGCAGTAGCCGATCCATCAGGAACGCCGCGCGCGCCATGTAGCCACAGTCTTCGAGCACAGCGATGAAGCCGAACAGTACGAGGATCTGCGGGAGAAAGACGACGACACCGCCGACACCGGTGATGACACCGTCGACCAGGAGGCTCTTGAGCGCGCCATCGCCGAGAAAGCTTGCCGCTTCCACCTGCTCGCCCACCAGCGCGAAGGTGGCCTCGACGAAGTCCATCACCGGGGCGGCCCACTGGAAGATCGACATGAAGACGAAGTACCCGACGAGCACCAGCAGCCCCGTGCCCCAAACCTTGTGGGTGAGAATGGCGTCGATGCGTTCGGTTCGAGTTACGCGCGGTGTCGGTGGCCGGGTTACAGCGGCGGCGACCACGTCGCCGATGTAGCCATAGCGCACCTCGGCCTCCATGACCTGCAATGCGATGGGCCCGCCGGCCTGCTCACGAGCCGCGGCCAGTGCCTCCACATTGCCGAAACGATGCTCGGCTTCGCCGCCCTGGTCGAGCAAGGCCCGTCGCAACTCGAACGCCGGATAGTCCGGGGCCGCCGCAGCCAGACTCGCCTCCGCCAGCGCAATCTCGGGCGGCCAACTCCAACCGGGCTGTGGCGGCGAGGCACCGATCGCCGCGATCATCTCCGTTCGGAGCTCGTCGACGCCCGTTCCGGAACGAGCAACGAGGGGCACGACAGGGATACCTAGCTGCTGCCGCAGCACATCGGCGTCGACCTCGATGCTGCGACGCTCGGCAAGGTCGCTCATGTTGAGCGCCAACACCACGGGCAGACCGGTCTCCATGACCTGGCTCACCAGGTAAAGATTTCGCTCCAGGTTACTGGCGTCGACGACGACCACGGCGGCGTCCGGCACCGGCGCGCCTTCCTGCCGGCCAGCCAGGACATCCACGGCCACCATTTCATCCGGGGAGCGGGCCGCGAGGCTGTATGTACCCGGCAGGTCGAGCACATCGATCCCCGTCGCACCGAGCAGAGCGCCAACCTTCTTCTCCACCGTCACGCCCGGGTAGTTGCCGGTGCGCAGGCGCATGCCGGTCAGAGCGTTGAAGAGCGTCGTCTTGCCCGTGTTCGGATTGCCGAGGAGGACGATGGTGTGAGACTTCGAACCCCGCTCGCTCATGACTCGGTCTTGCTCATGACAGCGACTTAGGGTCCTAGTACCAGGTGGCGTGCGTCGTCTTTGCGGATCGACAGGTTGTAGCCGCGCACGAGGACCTCCATCGGGTCGCCAAGCGGCGCCAGACGCACCACCGACACTTCCGTCCCAGGCGTGAGTCCCATCTCCAGAAGGCGCTGGATGATCCCGGGCTCACCGTCGAGAGCCGCGATCTTCGCGCATTGCCCCACCGGCAAGTCCGATAGGCGACGCGACGAGGTCATGCGGGCAGTTCGACGACCCGCAGCGCCCGCGTCCACTCGGGGCCAAGAGCAAGGCTGGCGCCGTCGAGTTGAATGCGAAACAGCGGCGCCTCGGCCTGGACACGAAACGTCGCGCCCACACGCAGGCCAAGCGAGTTGAGTCGTTCAACGTCGCGGGGCTCGGCATCCAGGTCCACCACGATGGCCGTCTTGCCCCGCACCAGTTGGTCGGCTGGCCGGCAGGCGGGCTGAACGTCGCTGGGTACTGCGGACATCGTTCTCAGGCTTGTGTGGCGATCGGTCAGGGGCCAGATCGCTCCAGCCCCGCTTACAGACGAGGTTATTGCAATTGAGACTCTGTCGCAAAGCGCTTCGCACGAAACTAATTCAGGCGGGGGAGCGTTTATATACTGATACTGTCGTTCTATAGGAGCCAACGGGAGCCCTGCCGTGCCGCAGCAAGAAGTTCTGGGAGGGTTCGAGCACCAGGTGCTGCTCGCCATCGCGCGCCTCGACGGCGAGACCTACACCGTCCCGATCGTTCTCGAACTCCAGCAGCGAACGGGTCGAGAAGTAGCCTCGGCGTCCGTCTTCGTCACCCTGCGAAGACTGGAGAAACGCGGCTACCTGTCTTCCCGAGTTGCCGCCGCGATCCCCGGACAGGTCGGGCGGCCACGTCGCATGTTTCGGCTTCAGCCCGCCGGCGTCGCCGCACTCGTCGAAGCTCGCGAAGCGCTACAGAATCTCTGGGCCGGGGTGGCGCTGGAGAACATCGCACGTTCATGAAGAACTCCGCCTCTCCTCTTCCCGGGCTCTACACCTGGTTCATACGGCTGGGCTTGAGCCCCTGGCTCACGGCACGCGAGCGCGCGGACCTGACGGCGGATGTGGAAGAGCTGCGTCACGCGTATCGACGCACCTTGGGATCGCGCGGGCTGAGCCGCTACACCTGGCGACAACTACTGCAGTACCCGATTCGCCTGACGGCCAATCAAGGAGATAGATCGACAATGGACAGCGTCTGGCAGGACTGTCGCTACGCAGCTCGCATGCTGATCAAGAACCCCGGCTTCACGGGCATCGCGGTGCTGGTGCTCGCAGTCGGCATCGGCGCCAACACGGCAACGTTCACCCTCATGAACGCGCTGCTGCTCAAGCCGATCGTCGCGGAGGCGCCGCACGAACTCGTCGCGCTGTACAGCAAGAACCTCAAGCTGCCCGATTCGTTCCGGCCGATCTCCTACCCGAATTTCGAAGACATCCGAGAGTTGAACACCACGTTCAGCGACGTGCTGGCGCACGACCTCAGAACTGCCGGGCTACGCGAGGGCGACGTCACGAATCGCGTCTTCGCCGAGATCGTCTCGCACAACTACTTCGACACGTTCGGCGTCGCCCCCTTCAGGGGACGCTTCTTCACCCCCGCCGAGGAGGTACCCGACAGCAACGAACCGGTTGTTGTCGTCAGCTACGAGTTCTGGCGCCAGCGCGGCGAAGATCCCGACCTAGTGGGCAAGTCGATCAATGTCGGCGGTCAGGACCTGACGGTCATCGGCATCACGCCACGTTACTTCACCGGCCGAATCGCCATCCTCTCCGCGTCCGTGTACGTGCCGCTCGGAATGGAGCGCCTGGTGTCAGGCTTCGGTGGGAGCACCGGCAGCTCGCTCGCAGAGCGCAACAACCACAGGCTGTTTCTCGTCGGCCGGCTGTTGCCGGGCGTGTCCATGGAAGACGCCGACGCGCGGCTGGCAGCGCTCGCCAGCCGAATGGAGGAGTCATTCCCGGAGATCAACGAGAGCCAGACCATCATCGTCGGTCCGCTGTCGCGACTCGGGATCAGCACCGAGCCCTCCGATGGCGACGGGCTTGGACTCGTGGCCGCTCTGATGCTGGGCATGACCGGCATCGTGCTACTCATCGCGTGCATCAATCTCGCCAACATGTTGCTGGCGCGCGGCGCGGCACGAAGGCGAGAATTCGCAGTACGCGCCGCGATCGGTGGAGGACGCCTACGGATCCTGCGCCAGCTACTGACCGAAGGCCTGTTCCTGTCGTTGCTCGGCGGCGCGGCGGGCCTGGTCGTCGCGACCTGGGCCAACGGCCTGCTCGCGGCGTCGCTAGGCGAGGTGCTCTCTAATCTGGGCTTCACGATGGACATCGTGCTACGAACTGAGCCCGACCTGAGGGTGCTGCTGGCCACCGCAGGGTTCTGCATGCTCGGCACGCTCGCGTTCGGGCTCGGCCCGGCGTGGCAACAATCCCGCCCCGATGTGATGGCCGCGATCAAGGAGCAGACTGGCGACGCGAGTGGTCAGGGCCGCGGGGGGCCCCTCGGACGGCGCAACCTACTGGTTGTGAGTCAAATCGCTCTATCACTGGTGATGCTAATCTCCGCGGGCCTGTTCGTACGAGCTTCGCTCAAGGCCGCCAACATCGATCCCGGTTTTCGCCTCGACAACGGCATCCTCGTAGAGGTCGATACCAGCCTCGTGGGCTACGACGACGCTCAGAGCAAGGACACCTACCGCCGGCTGAGCGAACGCCTGCAGAGCATTCCAGGTGTGCAGGCGATGAGCGTTGCGGCCACCGTGCCGTTCGGCGCCGTGTCGTCCGGGCGCGACGTGCGGCGCGCCGAGGACCAGCCAACCACAGGCGGTGACGGCAGCGAAGAGATCGAAACGGTTCGGGCGCGTTCCAACATCATCGGGGCGCAGTACTTCGAGGCTCTGGACCTTCCGGTCCTACGGGGACGAGCGTTCACCGCCACCGAGACCGCCTCGGACGCCGGCCCGAAGGTCGCCATCATCGACGAGCTCCTGGCCGAGTCGCTCTGGCCAGGCCAGGATCCGATCGGGCGTTTCATCGGCCTGGGTCGCGTGCGTGATCCCGAGGGAGGCGATGAAATCGAGGTGGTCGGATTGGTGCCTTCGATCAGCGAGGACATCTTCCCTGCCGAGCGCCGACCCCACGTGTACCGGCCGTTCGGCCAGAACTTCCAGGCCGCCATGAACATCCATGTACGCGCGGACTCGATCACCGACGACGATGCCCGTGCCGCCATGCTGCAAACCATACGGCGCGAGATTCGAGCGGTGGATGGTCGCCTGCCCATCATCAGCCTGCGAGCGCTGGAGGATCACATCGCCGAGAGCGCGAGCCTGTGGCTGGTGCGGCTCGGAGCCACCATCTTCAGTATCTTCGGCGCACTCGCGCTGTTCCTGGCGGTCATCGGCGTCTACGGAGTCAAGGCGTACGCAGTGGCACGGCGGACGCGCGAGATTGGCATTCGCAAAGCGCTGGGGGCAACAACGAGCGACACGCTGCGACTGATCCTCAGAGAGAGCATGCTGGTCGCTGCCGCTGGGCTCGGCGTAGGTCTCGTACTCGGAGCAGGCGTCGCAAGCCTGCTGGCCAGCCTGCTCTACGAGGTCAGTCCCTACGATCCGGTGGCGTTCCTCGCCTCCACCGCCGTGCTGGCACTGGCCGCCTTCGTGGCCACCTACTTGCCTGCACAACGAGCAGCCTCCGTAACCCCGGTGACCGCTCTGCGCGCTGACTGAGCAACCGGTCCGGAGAAAAGTCGCGCCGGCGCGAAACCTTGGCTGAGAGCCCGCGTACCTATAGCGATGTTATACATTACGTATAGCGTCGTTATAGATACTGTCAGCCAACATGAAAGGTCCCCGGTCGTGACCCAAGCCGCACTCGGTCAGTTCGAACATCAGGTCCTGCTCTCGATCCTGCGTCGCGGATCCGAGTCCTACAGTGTTGAGATCGTGCTCGAGCTGGAGGAACACACGCGCCAGGAAGTCGCCACGGCGAAGGTGTTCGTGGCACTCAAGCGGCTGAAGAGCAAAGGGCTGCTCGAAGATCGCATGGTCGAGCCCGGCGAAGGCGGCGGACACGCGCGCCGCTACTTCCGGCTCACCGACGACGCGCTGGAGGCAATGCGCGCCTCCCGGCAGAGCTATTTGAACCTGTGGGACGGCGTCGAGTCGCATCTCGACGAGTCGGGGACCTGAGCGGATGACGGCCAGCACCGACACGAAACCACCCGCCATCGCGCGCCGCATCCTGATGCTTCTCGCTGGCCGCGCCAACGCCACGCAGGTGGAGCAGAGCCTCGCCGAGCTTTTCCAGTTACGCGCCCAGCGCGACGGCAGCTTCAAGGCGCGCCTCTGGTATTGGCGCCAGATATACGGTTTCGGGACCCAGCGCCGATCGCTGAACGCCGCTCGCGCTAACGAAATCGCAGCGGGTCTGCACGGCGGTGGCCCCCCTGCCAGTGAAGGCCCAAATCCACTGTCTCCGGAGGCATGGCTGCGAGATCTGCGACTGGCGGTACGCTCCTTGCGCCGCCAACCCGGGTTTGCCGCGCTCGCTATCGCGACGTTGGCACTGGGCATAGGCGCCAACACGGCCATCTTCAGCGTCCTGCATGGATCCCTGCTACGGCCGTTGCCCTACCCCGAGCCGGAACGCCTGGTGTGGATGTCGGATTGGCACGGCGAGTTCGAGGGAGCCGGCATGAATCAATCGGTGCCAAACCTCGTAGATCTGCAGGCAGGCACTGAGCTGCTGGCATCGATGGCCATCTACAAGGTTCGCAGCGGCAACCTCACCACCGCCGAACAACCCGAACGCGTACGCATCATGTACGCCTCGTCGGAGCTCTTCGGCACCCTTCGGCTGCCACTTCAATTGGGGCGCGACCTGACCACCCAGGATGATCAGTTCGGCGGCGAGGCTGTAGCTGTCTTGACTGACGAAATATGGCGCACCCGTTTCGGTGCCGACCCGAGCATCGTTGGGCAGACAACCGAACTCGATGCACGGCCCGTGCTGATCGTCGGTGTTGCGTCGCCGAGGTTCCAGTTCCGCGGCAACCCTCAGATCGTCATGGCGCTGCAGCACGTGGGAGCCGCTCACGAGTTACGGGGCAACCGCGGGCATTTCTCCATCGGCCGGATGGCTGTCGGCGCAGACGTGGAGTCGCTGCGGGACGAGTTGCAGGGGATCTACGCGGGTCTGGAAGAGCAGTACCCGGAGGCGAACGAGGGCTGGTCGACCTGGGCCGAGCCGCTGCGCGACTACGCGGTGGGAAGGAACGCGCGTTCCTTGCAGTTGATGTCCGGAGCTGTTGCTCTGGTGCTACTGATCGCCTGCGTGAACGTGGCCAACCTCATGCTCGTACGAGCCGAAACCCGGCAGCGCGAATTCGCGTTGCGGTACTCCCTGGGTGCCACCCGGGGCGGCCTCGTATCGCTGTTCCTCAGCGAGGGCCTGGTGCTGGCGTTTGCTGGCGGCGTAGTCGGAATCGCGACCGCCTACTGGTTGATTGGCGCTCTGGTGGGACTATTTGGCGGCTCGCTGGCACGCGCAGACGAGATCGCGCTCAACGGGACCTCTCTGTTGTTCGGGCTGACGATCTCACTGTTGGTGGGGCTCACCGTGGGGCTCGTTCCGTTGTTCCGCTCGCGGCCAGAGGCCGTACACGAAACGCTGAAGGAGGGCACCCGGGGTGCGTCCAGCCGGGCTAGCAGGCTCGGTCGAGCCCTCGTCGTGGTGGAGGTGGCCCTGGCAGTGCTTGTCGTCGTGGGCGCGGGTCTGCTCGCCAACAGCATGTGGCGGCTCCACGCCATCGACCTTGGCCTCGTGGCCGAGGATCAAGTGCTCACGTTCCGCGTCTCGCTGCCGCTCGCCAAGTACCACGAGGCGGGACCGATCCGCGCCTTCTACAGCGACCTGCGGACCGCGCTGGTGCGGGTTCCTGGAGCGCAGTCCGCCGGCTTCGTGAATCGACTGCCGCTCCTCGGCGGCGACAACATGCCGGTTTCCGCGTACGGCGATCCGGACACCACGACCAACTTCACGAGCTTTCGGATGGTGAGCCAGGGGTACTTCGAGGCGGCGGGGCTACACCTGGTGGCGGGCCGCTGGCTCGACGCGGAAGACTTCGAAAGGGCCACCGACGCCATCGTGATCAACCAGCGCCTCGCGCGCTCACTATTCCCCGACGCCAACCCCGTCGGCCAACGCCTGGGCGACCCGATGTTGCCAAACGGAGCCCCGGGAGGTTTCGATGGCGGACTCGAAGTCGTTGGCGTCGTGGCGGACGTGCTGGGCGGGAGTCCCGACCGAGCGGCACCGGCGGCCTTCTACTTCAGCTGGGAGCGGGCGCTCGATCTGGCCGAACGATACCCCGAGATGTTGCTCGGCGAGCAGGTCGCCATGAGCGTCTTGGTGCGCACCGCCGGTGATCCTGGCGCGATGGCCCCCGACGTGGGACGCGCCCTGCGCAGAATCGACGCCGAGGTGCCGATCTTCGAGGTCCGTACGCTCGACGAGATCGCTTTTGATCGTCTCGGCACACGCCGTTTCGCGATGTCGCTGTTCGGGCTGTTCGCCGCCCTGGCGCTGGTGCTCGGCGCAGTAGGTATCTACGGTGTGATGTCCTTCGGCGTAGCACAGCGGACGCGCGAACTGGGAGTTCGCATGGCCTTGGGCGCGAGCCAGAGATCCGTACTGCAACTTGTCCTGAGCGAAGGCCTCCGTCTCACCATTCCAGGTGTGGCGATCGGCGTACTAGCCGCCCTCGGTGCCAGCCAGCTGCTCGCCACGATGTTGTACGAGGTCAGCGCGGTCGATCCCCTCACCTACGCAGCCGTAGCGCTCGTGCTGGGCGTCGTGTGCCTGGCCGCGGCGTACCTGCCCGCACTTCGCGCCACCCGAGTGGACCCACTCACCAGCATTCGCAGCGAGTGAACCCACCGGGCAATGCGACCCACAGTCAGAGCTGGACGATCTACTGGCCCTCGCGCGCCGTCACTTCGTCGGCGCCTGAGATCGAGATTTCCCAGGCGTTCTTGAGGCGCTTTGACGTGGTCAGCTTGGTCAATCCGTCGCAGTCAGGATTGTCCTGCCGCGGATCAAAGGTCGCCATGTAGAGCCCCTTGCCCGACGGCCCGTCGGCCAACATGTAGATGTCGCCGTTCAGCCGGTCGCTGGCAGTACTGTGAATCTCCGTGTTGTCGCAGGACCTGAAGAAGTCCGGCTTCTTGAGCCCCGGGTTCGTTACCACCGAGAGCAGGCCCCGAGACCCGGCCGCCAGGCCCACACGACCCAATTCCGCCTGCAGCACGTTCCACATGTCGAGACCGTCGTTATCGGCACCCTGAAGACCCCCTTTCTTGTAGATGGTCTTCACCTTGGCGCTCAGTTGCGCTCCCGGGACCCGTGCGTACCCCTTGGGAGTTATCGCATAGAGCGCGTCGTCAAGGTTGGCCCCGCCCTTGAACTCGCGCACCCAGATGTTGCTGCCCGTGTCGACGCCGATCTCTGCTGGATTCACCCACTTGCGACCGCCAACCGAGTCGATGGTTTCAGTGTCCGGGTAGAAGCGATAGACGTCACCGTCCGCCACGCCCACGTCTTGGGTAGGACCGAGGTCGCTGAAGTAGACATGCCCCTCACCAGCCCAGGCGATTCCCACCGTGAACAGGTCTGCGTCCTCCCAGGTCGTCACGGCACCTGTCTGGGAGTCGTAGATGATGACGGTGTCGGTCGCCGCTATGGCCACCTGGCCGATGCCGTTGACGCTGAGGTCGCGGATGAACGGCTTGGTGCCCTTGAGCTTGATCGCTTTGAACTTAGCCCTGCCATTCGTTATCCGGACCCGCAGCAGACGCCCCTTCTTACCGTCGACCGTGACGATGTCACCATCCTGCAGGTCAAGCGTCTTCGCCTTGAAATGACGCACGGTGAAGCGAGACTGCGCTGATTCCTGCGCTACGAGCGAGGACCCCACGCAAATGGCGAGGAGCAACGACAGACAAAGTGCTGCGAACGCGGTTCGACCCTTCAACATGACCCTCCGAAAGTCGAGAACCTGGACGTGCGAGAGCTTGGGGAGCAGTCGCGAAGTGGCAGCACACTACGCGAACAAGGTCGATAAGTAAATCCCCATATCGAAAAGTGCCACCCGCGCCCGGTTCGTCAGGCTGAGCGCAAGGCCACCATGGGATCGGTGCGTGACGCACGTCGCGCGGGGAGGTAGCCGGCCAGGCCAGAAACCAGCATGAGGACGATCGCCATGCCCATGAAGGTCAGCGCATCGGTTGGCGCAACGCCGTACAAGAGGGATCCGATGAGTCTTGCCACGACGACGGACCCCAGCGCCCCGATGACAACGCCGAGTCCGGCCAAGACCATCGTGCGAGTGACCACCCGGCGCCGTACCCTCCGAGCAGATTCACCCAGCGCCATGCGAATACCGATCTCGGGCGCGCGCTGCGAGACCGAGTACGAGAGAACGGCATAGATCCCCAGTGAAGCGAGGAGCAAGGCCGC